>NZ_CATKPZ010000014.1:0-91813 GCF_949767415.1 Pseudomonas sp. IT-196MI5 | reverse complement strand
GGGGGGCTCTGGTGAACAGCCAATTTTTGCATGACAGAAATTCAAAAGTGTGGGAGCGAGCCTGCTCGCGATTGCGGAGTGTCAGTCAGCATCAATATCGACTGATCCACCGCTTTCGCGAGCAAGCTCGCTCCCACAGGGGGGCTCTGGTGAACAGCCAATTTTTGCATGACAGAAATTCAAAAGTGTGGGAGCGGGCTTGCTCGCGATAACGGCGTGTCATTCAGCATCAGTATCGACTGATCCACCGCTATCGCGAGCAGGCTCGCTCCCACAGGTTTTGCGGTGTCCCACAACTCAGGTGAATTACATCCGCGCCAACGCCTGCGCCAAATCAGCCCGCAAGTCCTCGACATCCTCAACCCCCACCGACAACCGCACCAACCCGTCGCCGATCCCCAGTTCCGCACGGGTATCGGGCGGGATGGTGGCGTGGGTCATGATCGCCGGGTGTTCGATCAGGCTTTCCACGCCGCCCAGGCTCTCGGCCAGGGCGAAGATCTGCACGCTCTCAAGGAAGCGTTTGGCGCCGGCCAGGTCGCTGTTGAGGTCGAGGGCAATCATCCCGCCGAAACCGCGCATTTGCCGTTGGGCCAGTTCGTGTTGCGGGTGTGACGGCAGGCCGGGGTAATAGACCCGTGAGACTTGCGGCTGGCGTTCCAGCCACTGCGCCAGCTCCAGTGCGTTGCTGCAATGGCGCTCCATGCGCAGGGCCAGGGTCTTCACCCCGCGCAGGGTGAGGAAGGCGTCGAACGGGCCGGCGATGGCGCCGACGGCGTTTTGCAGGAAGCCCAGGCGCTCGGCCAGTTCGGCGTTCTGCCCGACCACGGCGATGCCGCCGATCACGTCGGAGTGGCCGTTGAGGTATTTGGTGGTCGAGTGCAGCACGATGTCGAAACCCAGCTCCAGCGGGCGCTGGATCCACGGGCTGGCGAAGGTGTTGTCGGCCACGCAGATGATGCCGCGCGCGCGGCAGGTGCGGGCGATGGCGGCCAGGTCAGTGAGGCGCAGCAGCGGATTGCTCGGGGTCTCGACCATGACCATCCGGGTGTCGTCTTGCAGGGAGGCCTCGAACGCCGCCAGGTCGGTCAGGTCGACGAAGCTGAAGCGGTGCCCGGCGCTGCGCTGGCGCACCTTGTCGAACAGGCGGAAGGTGCCGCCGTACAGATCGTTACCCGAGACGATGTGCGATCCGGCGTCGAGCAGCTCCAGCACCGTGGAAATGCTCGCCAGCCCCGAGGCGAAGGCAAAGCCCCGGGTGCCGCCTTCGAGGTCGGCCACGCAGCGCTCCAGGGCCCAGCGCGTCGGGTTGTGCGAACGCCCGTAGTCCAGGCCTTTGTGCACCCCGGGGCTCTGTTGCAGGTAGGTGGAGTTGGCGTAGATCGGCGGCATCAGCGCCCCGGTCGAAGGGTCCGGCGCTTGCCCGGCGTGGATCACCCGGGTGGCGAAGCCCTGTGGCGGGGCGTTTTTATCCTGTTGACTCATGGCAGGGATCTCCGCAGGTGATTGAGCATGTCGGTTCGGGTAATCAGGCCGTGGAAGCCCGAGGCGTCCTGGATGATCGCCACCAGCCCACGGCCCAGCTCTGCCTCCAGTTCAGCCAGCGTGGCGTCGGGGGACAGGGTTTGCAGTTTGTCGGTCATGGCGCTGGAGACGGCCTTGCGAAAGTGCGCAACGTCTTCGTGCACGCCCAGCAGGATGTCGGACTCGTCGATCACGCCGACCAGTTGTTTGCCGTTCACCAGCACCGGCAGTTGCGACACATCCGCCAGGCGCATGCGTTGAAAAGCCGTCAGTAGCGTGTCATCCGGGCCGACGCTGATCACCCGGCCGTCCTCGAAGCGCCGCGCGATCAAGTCGCGCAAGTTGCCGTAGTGCTTGCGTTGCAGCAGGCCCTGATCGTTCATCCACTGGTCGTTGTAGACCTTCGACAAATAACGCGTACCGGTGTCGCAGACGAAGCTGACCACCCGTTTCGGCTGGGTCTGTTCGCGGCAGTAACGCAGGGCGGCGGCCAGCAAGGTGCCGGTCGACGAGCCGCCGAGAATGCCTTCGGCGCGCAGCAACTGGCGGGCGTGGTCGAAGCTTTCTTCGTCGCTGATCGAATAGGCGTGGCGCACGCTGGACAGGTCGGCAATCGACGGAATGAAGTCTTCGCCGATGCCTTCCACCGCCCAGGAACCGGGGGTGGGGAGGGTGCCATTGCGGCTGTACTCGGCCATCACCGAGCCGACCGGGTCGGCCAGGACCATTTCCAGGTCTGGCTGCACGCGTTTGAAGAAACGGGTCAGGCCGGTGAGGGTGCCGGCCGAGCCGACGCCGACGACGATGGCGTCCACATCGTGCTGGGTCTGCGCCCAGATCTCCGGCGCGGTGCTGCATTCGTGAGCCAGCGGGTTGGCGGGGTTGTTGAACTGGTCGGCGAAGAACGCATCGGGAATGTCCGCGGCCAGCCGCGCGGCGACGTCCTGGTAATACTCGGGATGGCCCTTGCCGACATCGGAACGGGTGATGTGCACCTCAGCGCCCATGGCCTTGAGGTGCAGGACCTTCTCGGTGGACATCTTGTCCGGCACCACCAGCACCACCCGGTAGCCCTTGGCGCGGCCGACCAGGGCCAGGCCCAGCCCGGTGTTGCCGGCGGTGGCTTCGACAATGGTGCCGCCGGGGCGCAGGCGACCATCGCGTTCGGCGACATCGATCATCGCCAGACCGATGCGGTCCTTGATCGAACCGCCGGGGTTCTGGGATTCGAGTTTGAGAAACAGCGTGCACGGGCCGGTATCGAAACGGCTGACGCGCACCAAAGGCGTGTTGCCAATCAGTTCGAGCACGGCAGGACGGGAATTGTCGGGCATGTCATCACTCCTTGCGTAAATCCGCACTGGATGGACAGCAATCCGCGCCGGGTCTTCGCGTCGGTCGCGGGCAATGCATCGCTTGGACCATAGGCCGGGATCGGGTCGACCGCAACCTTGCACAGCCAACCGGTCGCCTCGACGCTTTTTCCTCGCCAGCGACCACAAAAAACATAATTTCGCTATTTCCCGGCTCCGAACAGAATGCGGCCAACACCCTGACACCGATAGCCGCAGCAGAAGAACAACAGTGATCAGAATCGAGGCGGCAGCCATGACCGACCTGAATCAAACCACCTTTCAGAAGTGCACAGCCATGACAGTTGACAAGATCGAAATTGATACGCTTGTAGTTGGCGCCGGCCAGGCCGGCGTGGCCATGAGCGAACACCTGAGCAAGCTCGGTGTGCCGCACCTCGTTGTGGAGCGCAATCGTATCGCCGAAGCCTGGCGCACCGGCCGCTGGGATTCGCTGGTGGCCAACGGTCCGGCCTGGCACGACCGTTTTCCGGGGCTGGAATTCGACGGTCTGGACCCGGATGCCTTCGCCGGAAAAGAGCAGGTGGCCGAGTACTTCGAAGCCTACGCCCGCAAGTTCAATGCGCCGATCCGCACCGGCGTTGAAGTCAAGAAAGTCGAACGCAACGCCGACCGCCCGGGTTTCACCGTTGAAACTTCTGACGGTGTGATCGAGGCCAGGCATGTGGTGGTCGCCACCGGTCCGTTCCAGCGCCCGGCAATCCCGCCGATTGCTCCGCAAATCGCCGGCATCACCCAGATTCACTCCGCCCAATACTTCAATCCGCAGCAACTGGCCGAAGGCGCGGTGCTGGTGGTGGGCGCTGGCTCTTCGGGGGTGCAGATCGCCGATGAGCTGCAACGCTGCGGCAAACAGGTCTACCTGTCGGTCGGCGCCCACGACCGACCGCCGCGTGCCTATCGCAACCGTGATTTCTGCTGGTGGCTGGGGGTGCTCGGCGAGTGGGACGCCGAAGCCATGCAGCCGGGCAAGGAACACGTGACCATCGCCGTGAGCGGTGCCCGTGGCGGCCACACCGTGGACTTCCGCCGCCTGGCCCATCAGGGCATGACCCTGGTCGGCCTGACCCTGTCGTTCAACGGCGCTGTGGTGAGTTTCGAAGACAACCTCGCCGACAACATCCGGCGTGGCGATGAAAACTACCTGGCGCTGCTCGACAAGGCCGACGCCTACATCGAACGCAACGGTCTGGACCTGCCGCTGGAACCCGAAGCCCGGGCCATGCTGGCGGACCCGGATTGCGTGACGAATCCAATCCTGGAGCTGGACCTGCTCCAGGCCGGCGTCACTACGATCATCTGGGCCACCGGTTACTCCACCGATTACAGCTGGCTGAAGGTCGATGCCTTCAAGGAAAACGGCAAACCCCGGCACCAGCGCGGCGTATCGGCCGAGCCGGGGGTGTATTTCGTCGGGTTGCCGTGGCAGTCCCGTCGTGGCTCCGCGTTTATCTGGGGCGTTTGGCATGACGCCAAGCACATCGCCGATCACATCGTTAAACAGCACACCTATCTCAACTATCGGGATGCGACCCAGCGTCAGGCCGACGCCGCCCGTGCACCTCTACAGAAAGCCAGCCTCATGGGAGTTCGTTAATGCCTACTCATACCCGCATCCGCATGTTCAACACCAAGGACACCTACCCGAACCAGACGCTGGACAACGACCTGTGCCAGGCCGTGCGCGCTGGCAACACCGTGTATGTGCGTGGTCAGGTCGGCACCGATTTCAACGGTCAACTGGTAGGCCTCGGTGATCCGCGTGCCCAGGCCGAGCAGGCCATGCGCAACGTCAAGCAACTGCTCGAAGAGGCGGGCAGCGACCTGAGCCACATCGTCAAGACCACGACTTACCTGATCGACCCGCGCTACCGCGAGCCGGTGTACCAGGAGGTCGGCAAGTGGCTCAAGGGCGTGTTCCCGATTTCCACCGGCCTGGTGGTCAGCGCCCTCGGCCAGCCGCAGTGGCTGATGGAAATCGATGTGATCGCTGTCATCCCTGAATAAGGAATTGGCCATGACTTTTTCCATCGTGGGTCGCTGCGCCGAGACCGGTCAGCTGGGCATTGCCATCAGCTCTTCGAGCATTGCCGTCGGCGCGCGCTGCCCCTGGTTGCGGGCCGGGGTCGGCGCGGTGTCGAGCCAGAACATCACGCTGCCGGCCCTCGGCCCGCAGATCCTCGATGAACTGGCGGGCGGCACCGCGCCACCCCAGGCGCTGGACCATTCATTGACCCGCAATGGCTACAGCCAATACCGCCAGGTGGCGGTGGTCGATGCCCACGGGCGCACGGCGGTGTTCAGCGGCAACCATGCCCTGGGCATCAATAACGCTGTGGCCGGCGAGCAATGCGTGGCGGCCGGCAACCTGCTGGCCAACAGTGGGGTGATCGAGGCGATGGTCGCGGCGTTCGAAAACAGCGAAGGCTGCCTCGCCATCCGGCTGATGAACGCCTTGCAGGCCGGGCAGGATGCGGGCGGCGAAGCCGGCGCGGTGCACTCGGCGGCGTTGTCGGTGGTGGGTGACCTGACCTGGCCGATGGTCGACCTGCGGGTGGATTGGGCCGATGAAAACCCGATCGGCGAGCTAGGCAAACTGTGGACGGCCTACGAGCCGCAATTGCAGGACTACCTGACCCGCGCCCTCAATCCGACCCTGGCCCCCGCGTATGGAGTGCCCGGCGATGAGTGAGTTGCGCAGCCGCGCCATGCTCGCGCGACTGATCGGGTTCGCCACGGTCAGCCGCGATTCGAACCTTGCGCTGATCGAGTTCGTGCGCGACTACCTGCACGAACTGGGCGTGGATTGCGAACTGATCTACAACGCCGAGCGGACCAAGGCCAATCTGTTGGCCACGGTCGGCCCGCGTGTGGCCGGCGGCATCGTGCTGTCCGGGCACACCGACGTGGTGCCGGTGGATGGCCAGGCCTGGACGGTCGAACCGTTCTGCCTGAGCGAAGCGGACGGCAAGCTTTACGGCCGCGGCACGGCTGACATGAAAGGCTATCTGGCTTCGGTGCTGGCCGCTGTGCCGATGTTTCTGGCCAGCCCTTTGAAGCGCCCGGTGCACCTGGCGTTTTCCTATGACGAAGAGATCGGTTGCCTCGGCGTGCGCGGTTTGCTGGAAGTGTTGCCGCAACGGATCCCGGCACCGGCGCTGTGTCTGATCGGCGAGCCGACCGAGCTCAAGCCGGTGCTCGGCCACAAGGGCAAACTGGCGATGCGCTGTCATGTGCGCGGCGCCGCCTGTCATTCGGCCTACGCACCTTATGGGGTCAATGCCATCGAGCAGGCCGCGCGCCTGATCGGTCGGCTGGGCGACATCGGCGCCACCCTGGCCCGGCCGCCATTGCACGACAAACGCTTCGATCCGGCGTTCTCGACCGTGCAGGTCGGAGTGATCCAGGGCGGTACGGCGCTGAACATCGTGCCAGCGGACTGCCGTTTCGATTTCGAGATCCGCGCCTTGCCGGACTTCGCCCCGCAAGTGGTCGTCGATGAACTGCAGGACTACGCCGAGCAGACGTTGCTGCCGGCCATGCAGGCCGTGGACACCGATACCGGCATCCGCTTTGAAAAAATCTCGGCCTATCCGGGCCTGGCGACACCCACCGACAGCGCGGCGGCCCGGCTGATTGCCCGGCTATGCGGCAGTGACGAGTTCAGCACCGTGGCCTTTGGCACCGAAGGCGGGCTGTTCGATCAGGCCGGCATTCCTTCGGTGGTCTGCGGTCCCGGCAGCATGGACCAGGGACACAAGCCCGATGAATTTGTCCGCGTCGAACAGATGGCAGCCTGCGACCGCCTGATGGATCGCCTGGCGGCGTACTTGAGTGAATCCGAACACCCATGACAACAAAGGGTCGACAAGGCCCGAGGAAGCGATCCATGTCCAGATCCTTGCGTTGCAGTGTTCCGTTTGCCCTGGCGGTGTTGAGTGCCAGTGTGTGGGCGGCCCCCCAGGACCTCACCGTGATTTCCTTCGGTGGTGCTACCAAACAGGCTCAGGATAAAGCCTATTTCCAGCCCTTTAACGCCAGCGGCGCGGGCAACATCATCGCCGGTGAGTACAACGGCGAGCTGTCGAAGATCAAGGCCATGGTCTCTGCCGGCCACACCAGTTGGGACGTGGTGGAAGTCGAAAGCCCCGAGCTGTTGCGTGGTTGCGAGGAGGGCCTGTTCGAGAAGCTCGATGCGGGACGCTTCGGTGATTCGGCGAACTTCGTGCCCGGTGCACTGACCGAGTGCGGGGTGGCCACATACGTCTGGTCGATGGTCATGGCCTATGACCAGAGCAAGCAGGCCAAGGCGCCGCAGTCCTGGGCGGACTTCTGGAATGTCGCCGACTTCCCGGGCAAACGCGGCCTGCGCAAGAGCGCCAAGTACACCCTGGAAATCGCCTTGCTGGCCGACGGCGTCAAGGCGGACGACGTTTACAAAGTCTTGAACACCCCGCAAGGCGTGACGCGGGCCTTTGCCAAACTCGACCAGATCAAGCCGAACATCCAGTGGTGGGAGGCGGGCGCACAGCCGGCGCAATGGCTGGTGGCCGGCGACGTGGTCATGAGCGCGGCCTACAACGGGCGGATTGCCTCGGCGCAAAAGGAAGGCATGAAACTGAGCATCGTCTGGCCGCAGAGCCTGTACGACCCGGAATACTGGGCGGTGGTCAAAGGCACGCCGAACAAGGCGCTGGCGGAAAACTTCATCGCGTTTGCCAGTCAGCCGCAGACGCAAAAAGTCTTCTCGGAAACCATCCCCTACGGGCCGGTGCATCGCCAGACCCTGCCATTGCTGCCCAAGGACGTGCAGGAGCAACTGCCGACCGCCGCGGCCAACCTGGCCGGCGCGCGGGCCGTGGACGCGGAGTTCTGGGTCGACCATGGCGAAGAGCTTGAACAGCGCTTCAACGCCTGGGCTGCACGCTGATACAGGCACCACGTAACCGTGTGGGAGCGAGCCTGCTCCGGGCGGCGTTCCGACGATGAGGCCATCAGATCCAACATCTTCGTTGACTGATGCACCGCCATCGCGAGCAGGCTCGCTCCTACAAAAAAGCCTCGTGCAAAACCTCGGGTTCAAGCTTTGCCGCCTGCGCGCAGTGGTGATGGTAGTCAGTTAAAACACAGGACCCCTGTGGGAGCGAGCCTGCTCGCGATGAGGCCATCAGCTTCAACATCGTCGTTGACTGATGCACCGCCATCGCCAGCAGGCTGGCTCCCACAATAATAATGCAGCGCACACGGCTCCCTGTAGGAGCGAGCCTGCTCGCGATGAGGCCATCATCTTCAACATCTTCGTTGACTGATCCACCGCCATCGCGAGCAGGCTCGCTCCTACAGAAAAGCTGGGTGCAATACCTCGGGCGTACCGGGTTGAAATGATTGTGTAATTCGGGATGGTCGTTTTTCGGGCGTATGGTTATGCTCAGCGAGTTTGCCAATCGCCAAATAAAAACAATCACAGTGAAACCATGAACCCATCCGACACGCGTGCGACTGTTCTAGCGCTGTACCCAGAAGACTCCCGCGAGGCGGCGGCGTTGCTCAAGCAGGCAGTGCCGCTGATGGTTCGTCACAACATTGCGCCCAACCCGGTGCACTACGCGCTCTGGTACACCTACAGCAAAGGCCAGGAGCCGGAACTCAATCGGCACCTGGACCGGGTGGTCAACGATTTCGACTATTTCCCGCCGGAGTCGGCCACCAGACTGTTTCGCGAGTACATCATCCGCGATGAACTGGCGGACGCCCGTTCCGGGCAACAGGAAGCGATCAACCTGGTCGACGACATGGAGCGCGATGTTTCGCGCAGCGTGAAGGGCAATCAGAATTTCCAGGCCAACCTCGACCAATACCTGCAAATGCTTGAAGAACCCGCCAGCGAGCGCTTGCCGAGCATCCTGATCCAGCTGCAACAAAGCACCCAACTGATGCAGAGTCAGCAGGAACACTTCCTCTCCCGGCTGCAGTCGGCGCAACACGAGATCAAAAGCCTGCGGGACAAACTGGAACGCGTCCAACTGGCCGCGACCCTCGATGGCCTGACCGAATTGCTCAACCGCACCACCTTCAACCGCAATCTCGAGCAGGCGATGAGCAACGCGGCGACCGGCGTGGCGCTGGTGATGCTGGATATCGACCACTTTAAACACTTCAACGACCAGTACGGCCATCCCCTGGGTGACCGTGTGCTTCAGCATGTCGCCCGGGTGTTGCGAGACTCGCTGCCGGCCCAGGCCATTGCTGCGCGTTACGGTGGTGAAGAATTCTGTGTCGTGCTCAAGGATTGCCCGGATCTGGCGGCCGTCGCTGCCTTTGCCGAGCGCCTGCGTCTGAAAATCCAGGCGCTGCGGGTCAAGGCCCGGGGCACCGACACGGTGCTGGACACCATCACCGCGTCGTTCGGCGTGGCCCATGCTCAACCCGGTGACACGCCGGAGAGCCTGCTGACCCGTGCCGACGATGCGCTGTATCAGGCCAAGCGCAACGGGCGTAATCAGGTGCGTTAGCCGAGGATGAAGTAGACCTTGCGCACCGGGGTGAGGTTTTCCCAGGTGCCATTGAACCCGCTGGCGACCACGAACGAATCGCCGGGGCCGAACGTGCGCGCGACGCCCTCGGCATCGGTCAGACGCACCGTGCCTTCAAGGATGTGACACAGCTCGTCGTAATCGCACTGGCAGCGCTCCCGGTGCGGTCCTGCCTCCCAGATGCCGGCCACGGCGTTTTTCCCGGGTGCCACAAAGTGCCGCCAACTCTTGCTGCGATAAGGCGCGTCGACCACGGCCGGGTCGTTGATTTCAGTTTCACGGGGGGCAAGGTCGCTGGCGAAGTCGAGGACATGCCGGGGCAAGGCTGTGGACATGGTGGTCTCCGGATCAGGAATCGAAACCGATGCCAAAGGCATCGAAGGTCTTGAGCAGCAGGTCGCGGTGACCGTCGCGGTCTTCGCGCGCCAGTGAGCGCTGGGCCAGTTTCACCCCGACATAACGCAAGGGTTCGGGGGGAAAGCGCAACGGCGCCTTGGAGGTCATCAGCAGCTCGGTGCGTTCGGTGCGCTCGCCGGCCAGCAGGTCGAGCATGTTCAATGCGGCAAAGCGACTGGCGGACACTCCTTGCCCGGTGAAGCCCAAGGCATAGGCGACGCGGCCCTGGTGCTCGCAACCGGTAAACATCGTGGTGCGCGCGGAGGTGTCGATGATGCCGCCCCAGGCATGGCTGAAACGCACATCGCCCAGGGCCGGAAAAGTCTGTTGAAATTGTTCGGCCAGGCGCTGGAAGCTTTGCGGGCGCTGGGTCAGTGCCTCGTCGCGGCGTCCGCCGAAATGGTAGATGGCATCAAAGCCGGCCCAGAGAATGCGGTTGTCGGCGGTCTTGCGCAGGTAGTGGAACTGGTTGCCGGCGTCGGCGATGCCGTAGCGGCCGGTCCAGCCGATGGCTTGCAGCTGCGCATCGCTCAAGGGTTCGCTGACCAGGCTGTAGTCGTAGACCGGGATCACGCTCGATGCCAGATGGCCGAGCAGCGGCGGGGCGATGTTGGTGGCGAGGGCGATTTTTCCAGCGGTCACTTCGCCGCTTTCTATACGCAGGTGCAGTTTGTCTTTGTCCGCATCCAGTTGCAGGACCGGGCTGTTTTCGAACAGTTGAATGCCTTGTTCAAGGCAAACGCGGCGCAATTCAGCGGCCATTTTCGCCGGATTGAGCAGGGCGTAATTGGGCTCGAACAGACCGGCTGCATACGTCGGTGAATCAAGCTTTTGTGCCAGATCCCTGCCTTCCAGCCACTGGCAGTCGATGCCGAATCGCGCATAGTTACGCTGCATCGATCGTAGCCCGTCGATCTGCCACGGCTGGCTGGCGACGTTGAGCTTGCCCTGGCGTTCGAACTCGACGTGCATGCCAAAGCGTTGCAGGTCGGCGGCCAGTTCATCGAGGTTCTGCCGGCCGAGGCGGATCAGTTGCTCTGCTTCATCCGGCCAACGCTTGAGCGCGTTGGAAACGCCATGGGAAATGCTCGGCGCGCAGAAACCGCCGTTGCGTCCGCTGGCCTGACCGCCGCAACGGCGCGCCTCGATGATCGCGATGCTCAGCCCGGGGCTACGCTGGCGCGCCTGCAGCGCCGTCCACAATCCGGTAAATCCACCGCCGACCACCGCCAGGTCGCATTGCACGGTTCCGGCTACGGAAGGTGCGGCAGGCGGCGGGGTGACGGTGTCCTGCCAAAAGGGATGGGGCCGGACGTGGTCGAGCGCATCGAGACGCGGTGGGGCTTTCATGCTGAAACTCCGGCGGTGTGTCGGGCAGCGACGATTGCGTTCGGTTGCCCGACGGTTTTTTGTTGTTTTGGCTAGAGGTCTGGAAGCGCCAGGATCGCGCGTGCGGCAATGTCGGTGCCGCGGGTCGCCTGCATGCGCTCGCTGAACGTTTTGAGGCGTTGTTTCATCGCTTGGTCGCCCAGCAACTGTTCAAGGGCCGCGGGCAGGGCGGCCACGGGATCGGCAAAGCGCGGCAGATAGCGGCCGACACCGACTTCCTCGGCGCGGGCGGCGTTGTCGTGGCCGTCCCAGCAATAGGGGATGATCAGCGACGGCAGCCCGAAATACAGCGCTTCGCAGAAGCTGTTGTTGCCACCGTGATGGATGAACGCATCGCATTCCTTGAGCACCGCCGGCTGGGCAAACCAGCTGTCGAGGTACACGTTGTCCGGCACGGTGGTGTACATGTCGCGGTAGGCGCCGACGTTGACCAGGAAGCGGTACGGCAAGGTTTCGATTGTGCTGATCAGGCGCTTCATCATCCCGGTGTCGGCGGCGCCGAGGCTGCCGAAGCTGAGGTAGATCAGCGGCGCGTCGTTGTGCCGTGGAAAGTCCGGCACGATGTACGGTGCTTCCCGTCGTACGCAGCCGTCGAGGTAGACGTAGCGCTGCGGATCGAGCGGATGCTGGCGCTCATAGCGCACGAGCGTCGGTGACAGCAGCAGATTGAGCCACGGTGAATCGGTGAGGAACTGCCCCGCAGGGCACGGCGCAGTGCTGTTGCCGAGGAGAAACTGCGAAAAGCGTTCATGGGCCGGTGCGACGGCTTTGAGGTATTGCTCGGAGTAACGCTCGCAGGCCGCTGTGTCGCTGGCCAGGCAGCCGGACAGGTACGGCGGAACGGCCGTATCCGGCAGCTCGGTTTCAGCGCAGGACACCATCCGCACCCACGGGCAACCGGCGTTGACGATGGCCGGGAACATCACCACGTTGTCGAGCACGATCACGTCGGGCTTGAGGCGTGCGAGCAACTGCTGCAAGGGCTTTTCCGCCTCGATGGCGGTGTCGATGATCGCTTCCCAGGCCGGCGCCACGTAGCTGTCGATCTGCGCCAGCGGGGTCTGGTCGAAGTACGGAATGCTGCGCTCGATGAAGCGCTCCCAGTAGTGCTGGTGTTCCGCCGCCGACAATGGGCTCACTTGCGGAATCGGGTACTCGTCGAAACCGTATTCGGCGAACAGCCCCTGGAAATGTTCATGACAGATGAACACCGGCCTGGCGCCCAGTTCACGTAGCGACTGAGCGATACCAATGCAGTTCAAGGCCGCGCCGAAACTGGCTTCCGGAAACAGGGCGATCAGTTTTTGTTTTTGCATGGCGAGGGACTGTCCATGGCGGGTCAGACCCGCCGCTCCTGAAGGTGTTTTTGATGCTGTCTTATTTTCAAAAAAAAATCATCATGTTTTTGCGAATCGGTTAGCGACGCCCAAACAGATGACTTTGCGGGATGCCGCGGTTGGCAGTTTGCGGGCGTTGCGCGGCGCTCAGGCGCAGGTGCAGGCGCAGCAGGTCGGCGGCGATCTCCATCTGCCCGCGTTCGATCTGCGCGATGATTTGCAGGTGTTCGCGCAGCGCTTCCTGCAGGCGGTGCACGCTCACCGATGGCAGCAGGTTCGGCAAGCGGCGCAGGCCCTGGTGCTGGAGCAGGGCATCGCTGATGAAGCGGTTGCCGCAGCTCTGGGCCAGCAGTTCGTGGAAGCTGATGTCCAGTTCGCGAAACTGCTGGATATCGAAGTCTTCCACGGGGCTCGAGAGCAGGCTTTGCATGGCGCTGCGCAGCAGGGCCAGGCGTTGCGGGTCGGCATTGAAGCTCGGGCTGAGCAAGGCTTCGGGTTCGAGAATCAGGCGGAATTTCAGGCTTTCTTCGAGGGCGGCCAGGCTGTTCAGTGACGGGCGAAACAGCCAGGACTGGCCGGGGCCGCGCTCGATGGCCTGGCTTTCGCTCAATTGCTGCAGGGCCTTTTGCGCCGCCGGCCGGCCGATGTCGTAGCGGCGCATCAGTTCGCTGATGCTGATGCTGTCGCCCAGGCGCCCGGCCATGCGGTCGCGCAGCACTGAGGCGGCCAGTTCTTCTTCCTCGGCCTGGGGCAAGGCGGCGTTGAACGCCTGGCCTGTCGGCGATGCCAGCAATCGGTAGCCCTTGCCGGCTTCATGACTCAGCAGGTTTTCTTCCAGCAGCACTTTCAGCGCGCCGCGAATCAGCGTGCGCGAGACCTGGAAGGTCCGGGCCAGGGCCTGTTCGGCCACCGGGTCGCCAGCCACCAAGCCGCTTTCCTGAGTGTGTTCGAGGATGCGCCGGGCCAGTTCCAGGTGATTGGTGCGCGGTTTTTTTTCGGCTGTCGTGCTCAAGCGTCTTTTCTCGTTGTGATCCGCTGTGGGGCTCGGTTGCTCATCTTATGCCATGCGCCGGCCAATCGTCAGGCCGAAAAAATGCGTTGACATCTTTTGATACTGGTCCTAATTTCTAAAAAAAAACACAAGCAATCGTTTCTCGTTTTGCCGTACTGCCTTCGAACACAACAATAAACAATCGTCGGGTGAGTATTTATGAGCAAGCTGAATGATCTTCTGTGCGCGGGGTTGGCCGTTTCCCTGGCGATCGCTTCACAGGCTGCAAGTGCGAAAGACATGGTGATTTCCATCTGGGACGGCTACATGGCCCCGGATGCGCTGGAGAAGTTCAAGGCGGCCAGCGGTGTGGACGTGGACAAGGCGCTGCACGCCACCAACGAAGAAATCATGGGCAAGCTGATGGCGTCCGGTGGTGAAGGGTACGACGTGGTGTTCGTCTCTTCGCCTTTCGCCGAAGTCCTGCACAAACAGGGGCTGCTGGCGGACATCGATCCGGTCAAGGTCCCCAACCTGAAAAACCTCTACCCCGAAGCCACGCACCTGGAATATGACCAGGGCAACCGGTTTTCCGTGCCTTACACCTGGGGCACCACCGGCATCTGCTATCGCTCCGACAAGGTGACGCCGGCGCCGCAGAGCTGGAACGAGCTGCTCAATCCGAGTGATGCCCTCAAGGGCAAGGTGACGATGCTCGCCACCGACCGCTGGATGCTCGGTGCCGGTTTCCTCGCCAAGGGTTGGTCGGTCAACGACAGCGACCCCGCGCAAATCGCCGCGGTTCGCGACCAGTTGATCGCCACCAAGAAACGCATTCTCTCCTTCGACGACACCACCTTCTATTCCAAACTGGCCTCCGGCGAATCGCTGATGGCCCACGCCTGGGACGGCTGGTGCAACTACGGCACCCAGGCCAACGCGGCGATCAGGTTCGTGGTGCCCAAGGAGGGTTCCGACCTGTGGGTGGACACCATGGTGGTGCTCAAGAATTCGAAGCACCAGGACGAAGCCTTCAAGTTCATCAACTTCATGCTGGCCAAGGAAAACCACGCCTGGGTCGCTGAAAACATCCTCTACAAAGTCCCCAACCAGGCGGCCATGGCCGGGTTGTCCGCGGACCTGCTCAAGCAATACCCCAACCTGACCATCGCCCCCGTGGAACTGCTGAAAATGGAGCAATTGCGCGACCTGGGCGGTACCACGCAAAAGGCCTACACCCGCGCCGTCACCGAAATCATGGCGGCGCAGAACTGACGCCACGTCGATCCGAGGCATGCCTCGCCACGCTCGCAAGCCGCCTCTGTCCTGAGGCGGGAGGATAGGGTTAATGAGTGTTTTGCACGCTGACAGGCGTCTGTCGGCCTGGCTTCTTGCGCCCGGCTTCGGCTGGCTGCTGATGTTCCTGGTGATTCCGTGCCTGCTGGTGCTGGTCTACAGCTTCGTCGAGCGCGGTGCCTATGGCGGCATCGACTGGTTGTTCACCTGGGAAAACTACCAGCGTGCGTTCGATCCGCTGTACCTGGGCATCCTGCTCAAGTCGGCGAAAATCGCCGGACTGGCCACGGTGTTCGCGGTGTTGATCGGCTACCCGGCGGCCTATGCGATTGCCCGGGCGCCACGGCGGCGTCAGGCGGTGTACCTGTTTCTGGTGATGCTGCCGTTCTGGAGCAATTACCTGATCCGCACCTACGCCTGGATCGTCCTGCTCAACCGCGAAGGCCTGATCAACCGCCTGCTGCAAATGCTCGGCTACAGCGGCGAACCCATCAGCCTGCTGTACACCGAAGCCTCGGTGGTGCTGGGGCTGGTCTACAACTACATCCCCTTTGTGATCCTGGCGATTTTCTCCTCGCTGTCGCGGATCAACAACGAATTGTGGGACGCCTCGAAAGACCTCGGTGCTTCGGGCTGGATGACCTTCCGGCGGATCATCCTGCCGCTGAGCGTGCCGGGTATCGCGGCGGGCGCGGTGTTTGTCTTTGTGCTGAGCATCGGCAACTTCATCACCGCCGACCTGCTGGGGGGCAAGCAGGTGCAGATGGTCGGCAACCTGATCTATTCGCAATTCCTCACGGCGCGGGACTGGCCGTTCGGTGCGGCGCTGAGCTTCTTCCTGATCGCGATCATGTTGATCCTGTTGTTCATCCAGGCCCTGGTGGCCCGTCGTGCAGAAGGGGCGCGCTCATGAGTCAGTCGCGTTCTGTCAGCGGCACCGTGCTGGGTTCGCACCTGGGTCTGGTGTACGCCTTCCTTTATATACCGATCCTGGTGTTGATCCTGCTGTCGTTCAACAAGTCCGGCTTGCCCACCGCCTGGGGCGGCGTTTCGCTGAAATGGTACGCGGCACTGGCGCACAACACGGCGATTCTGTCGGCGGCGCTCAACACGCTGATCGTGGCGTTGTCGGCGACCTTCATTGCCTGCGTGCTCGGTACGTTCCTGGCGCTGGGCATCGAGTTGCGCCGCAAGGACAACCACAAGGGGCAGGTGGTCGACACCTTGCTGATGGCGCCGATGATCATTCCCGACATCGTGCTGGCGATTGCGCTGCTGAGCTTTTTCAACCTGCTCAAGGTCGGCCTGGGGCTGCACTCGATCATCATCAGTCACGCGGTGTTCAACATCGCCTTCGTCTGCGCGGTGGTGCGCACGCGGCTCAAGCACTTCGACTATTCGATTCTCGAAGCCTCGATTGATCTCGGCGCGAGTTGGCTCACCACCTTCCGCCGAGTGCTGTTGCCGGTGATCTTTCCCGGCGTGCTGGCGGGCGGTTTGCTGTCGTTCACCCTGTCGGTGGACGAGTTCATCATCGCCTTTTTCAACTCCGGCTCCGGCCAGGCGTCCACCACCTTGCCCATGCAGATCTACGCCATGATCCGCTTCGGCGTCACCCCGGAAATCAACGCTCTGGCGACGCTGGTGATGCTGGTCAGCATCACCGCGCTGCTGGCTTCGCAGCGTCTCAACAAGGCTCCTCGCACCCATGAATAACTCATCTGCGGTACTGATCCTGGACAAGGTCAGCAAGTCGTATGGCAACGGTCTGGCGGTCAACGAGGTGTCGCTGAGCATCCGCGAGAACGAGTTCTTCGCGCTGCTGGGGCCGTCCGGCTGCGGCAAGACCACGCTGCTGCGCATGCTCGCCGGTTTCGAGACCCCCAGCGGTGGCTGCATCTACCTGGACGGCAATGACATTTCGCCGCTGCCGGCCAACAAGCGTCCGCTGAACCTGATGTTCCAGTCCTACGCGTTGTTTCCCAACATGACCGTGCGCAAGAACATCGCCTACGGCCTGGAAATGGAGCGCCTGCCGGAAAGCGAAATCCGCCGCCGGGTCGATGAAGTGCTGAGCACCGCGCAACTGGGTGAGCTGGCCGAGCGCAAGCCCGATCAGCTTTCCGGCGGCCAGCGTCAGCGCGTTGCGCTGGCTCGGGCACTGGTCAAGCGTCCGCGAGTGTTGTTGCTCGACGAACCCTTGGGCGCCCTCGACAAGAAGCTGCGGGAAAAGATGCAGCTGGAACTCAAGCGCCTGCAACACGAGAGCGGCATCACGTTCATCATCGTCACCCACGACCAGGAAGAAGCCCTGGTGATGTCCGACCGCATGGCCGTGCTCGACGGGGGCAAGGTCTGCCAGTGCGGCAGCCCGACCGAACTCTACGAAAACCCCAACAGCCGTTTTGTCGCCCACTTCATCGGCGTCAGCAACCTGCTCGAAGGCATGCGCTCGGGCCAGCACTCGGTGCGGGTCAACGGCCAGGAGCTGAGCGTCGAAACCGACGTGCCGCTGGTGACCGGCCAATCCGTCGCCGTGGTGGTGCGCCCCGAACGCCTGCAAGTGCTGACGGAGCAGGGCGGCGATTGCGCCAATCAGGTCAGCGGCAAGATCGTCGAAGTTGCCTACCACGGCCTCGACACCAACCTGCACGTGCAGACTCCGCTCAGCGACAAACCGCTGATCGTGCGCGTGCCGTCCTCGCAGTTCGAATTCGCCCATTTTGCAATCGACACGACCATCCGGCTGGGCTGGCAGGCCCGGCATGCCCGCGTATTGACGCGCTGAACAATAAAAAGACCAGGCAGGAGCAGCACTCGATGAAACAGAAAGTGATCGCATTCTTCCCCGAAGCCGCCTACGGCCCGGCGCTGAACTCAGTCGGTATCGCCCAGGCGTGTGAAGCCCTGGGGCACAAAGCGGTGTTCCTCACCGACCCGGGCATGAGCGGTGTCTACGCCGGTTATGGTTTTGAAGAGCACAGGGTCAACATGTCGGCGCCGATGCCGGCCGAAGAGATGGCCCGCTACTGGGTGGATTTCATCAACGCCCACATTCCGAACTTCCGCAAGTCACCGCTGGAGCAGATCGACAACTACGTCAAGGAATGCTGGGCCGCCATCGTCGAAACCGCCAAGTGGGCGCAAAAGGACCTGCCGGCGGTGCTGGACAAGGTCAAGCCCGACCTGATCTGCGTCGACAACGTGATCCTGTTCCCGGCGATCAAGCAATACGGCAAGCCGTGGGTGCGGATCATCTCCTGCTCGGAAAACGAGATCGAAGACCCGGATATCCCGCCGCACCTGTCGGGCATGAGCATCGACGACAAGGCGGGCCACGCGCAATTCCGCCAGCGTTTCGAGGAAGTGGTCGGGCCGATCCACGACGACTTCAACCAGTTCCTGCAAGCCCATGGCGAGCAGCCGTATCCGCTGGGCACCTTCTTTGAAGCCTCGCCGTTCATGAACCTGTTGTTGTACCCGGATGCGGTCAAGTTCGACCGCCGCCATCCATTGCCGGCCGAGCGCTTCCATTACCTGCAAGGTTGCGTGCGCCACGACACGCCCTACGAGATTGCGCCGTTCCGTGCGAACAGCGACAAACCGCTGCTGTACGCCAGTTTCGGCAGCCTCGGTTCCGGCGATGTCGAGTTGCTCAAGCGCCTGATCGAGGCGGTGGGCAAGCTGCCTTACCGGGCGCTGTTCAATGTCGGCGAGCACCTCGACGAATACACCGAGCTGCCGGACAACGTGCAGATTTCCAACTGGTTCCCGCAGCCTTCGGTGATTGCCCAGGTCGATGCGGTGATCCACCACGGCGGCAACAACAGCTTCACCGAGTGCCTGTTCTTCGGCAAACCGGCGATCGTCATGTCCTACGTCTGGGACGGCCACGACAACGCCATGCGCGCCGAAGAAAGCGGCCACGGCTTCAAGCTCGATCGCTATCAGTGGAGCGAAGAACAGCTCGCGGAAAAACTCCACGCGTGCCTCAACGATGAGGCGATGCGCCAACGCCTGCAGCGCACCAGCGCGCAGATGCAATCACGCAAGGGGCCGCAAGACGCGGCCGCGATCCTCGACAAGGTGCTCAACGATGCCTGATTCATCCACCACGGCGGGTATCACGCCGTACCTCGAAGCCGTCAGCAGCCGCACCGACCTGGTGGACTGGGGCGTGCAGAGCGACGCCGTCGAAGGTGTCTCGCATTCCAGCGGCCGCTTGCTGTTCAAGGGCCCGGACAACAGCCCGGAAACCGGGTTGTGGGTGTGCACCCCCGGGCGCTGGCGGCTGTCGATTCCCCGGGACGAGTTGTGCCATTTCATTGCGGGCCACGCCACTTACCGTAACGACAACGGTGAAGTGATCGAAATCCGCCCCAACACCCTGGTGCTGTTCCCGGCCGGCTGGGCAGGCGAGTGCCACGTCCGGGAAACCCTGCGCAACGTGTACATGCTGGCTTGAACCTGAATACCCCCCCTGTAGGAGCGAGCTCGCTCGCGAAAAACGTCAGAACAACGCCGTCATCCAGACAGCGCGCGTCATCGTTGACGACCATCGCGAGCAAGCTCGCTCCTACAAAACCTGGAGAAGATGAATGACGACCCCGTTTCTGTACGACCCGCTGAGCATCACCGACGTCAAGGATTGGGGCGTGATCCCGACCATGCTCGAAGGCCAATCCCGTGTTAGCGGCGTGGTGCTGCACAAAGGCCCCGAGGGCCAGTCCGAATGCGGCATCTGGATCTGCACCCCGGGCAAGTGGTTTTGCCATGTGACCAGCGATGAGTTCTGCCACTTCCTCGAAGGCCGCTGCACGTACGTCCACGAGTCCGGCGAGGTGATCGAGATCAAACCGGACACCGCCGCTTTCTTCGGCAAGGACTGGAAGGGAGTGTGCACCGTCCACGAGACCATCAAAAAGGTCTACATGATCCGGTGACTGCCATGACAGATGCACTGGCGTCATTGCCAACCCGTGAAGACCAGCGTGCGGCCTTTTTGACCCGCGCCGGTTTCGCCGATGCGCCTCTGATTGCGCTGCCGGCGGATGCCTCGACCCGACGTTATTTCCGCCTGGACGGCGCCGGCCTGTTGCTGATGGATTCGCCGCCACACAGCGAGCCGATCGGCCCGTTCGTGCGGATCGCCCGGCAGTTGCAGGGGCTGGGCCTGTCCGCGCCGGCCTTGCTGGCGGTGGATGAGGCGGCGGGGCTGGCGCTGATCGAGGATTTCGGTCAAGACACCTACACCCGGCTGCTGCTGGCCGGGCATTCGGAGTCGGCGTTGTATCACCTGGCGGTCGATACGCTGGTGACGTTGCATCGTGCGCCGCCAGCCACCGAACTGGCGCCTTACGACGAACCGCGACTGGCGGCCGAGTACGCGCTGTTCATCGACTGGTATGTGCCGTTGTTGATCGGCAAAGAGGCGGCGCTGGCTCTGCGCGATGAGTGTCTGGCGCTGTTCGCCGACACCTGCCGCGACGTCGCACAACGCCGCGAAGCTCTGGTATTGCGCGACTTCCACGTCGACAACCTGATGCTGCTGCAAGGCCGTGAAGGCGTCGCGGCCTGCGGCTTGCTGGATTTTCAGGACGCCTTGGTCGGGGCGGCGGCCTATGACCTGATGTCGCTGCTCGAAGACGCCCGGCGCGATGTGCCCGAGGCGTTGCGCGTGGCCCTGATCAACCATTACCTGTTGCAGCGCCCGGAACTGGATGCGCCGGGTTTTCTCGAAGACTACCGGCGCCTGGCCGCCCAGCGTCACGCCAAGGTGCTGGGAATTTTCGTGCGCCTGGCCGGGCGGGACGGCAAGCACGGTTACCTGGCGCACCTGCCGCGCACCCTTCGCCTGTTTGTCCGCGCCCTGGACGCCAAGGCCTTTGCGCCGCTGCGCCAGTGGCTCGACCGGCACGTGCCGGGCTGGCGTGAAGAGCTGCCCGCCGAGACCCTGGCGACGTTGCGCGAAACCCCTTATCGATTGGTTCAAGGATCATCCCATGGCCACGTTTAACTGCGATTCTGCCTTGCGCTTCATCAATTCCGAGTTCCTGCCGCTGACCGCTGGCCGCGTGCGCGAAGTACTTGACCCGGCGACTCTGCAACCGGTCGGGCAAGTCGGCGTGTGTGGCGAAGCCGATGTGCAGGCCGCCATCGATGCCGCCACCGCCGCGCAAAAACAATGGCGTGTAGTGGATGCCAAAAGCCGCGCCGCACGCCTGCATCAACTGGCCAACGCCATCGAACAGAACGTGGCCTGCAATCGTGAAGTCGCACGCCTGATGACCCTGGAAATGGGCAAGCCGTTTCCCGAAGCCATGGGCGAGCTGGCCAACTGCGCGCCGATCTTTCGCTACTACGCGGAGATGGCCCGGGATGATGCCGGCAAGGTCGCCGGCACCACGCAGATCGGCTCGTTCCAGCATGTGCGTTACGAGCCCTATGGCGTCAGCGTGCACATCATGCCGTTCAACTTTCCGATCCTGCTGATGTGCTGGACGGTCGCCGCGTCGCTGGCGGCGGGCAATGCCTGCATCATCAAACCGGCGGAAGCCACGACCCTGTGTACCCTCAAGTTCATGGAGCACTTCACCGCGCTGTTGCCGGGGTTGGTGTCTTGCGTGCCGGGCGATGCAGCGACCGCACAGTGGCTGGTGCAGTCGGCGCAGACCCACGCGGTGGCGTTCACCGGCAGCGTGGCGGCAGGCAAAGCCGTGGCCGTGGCCTGCGCCGAACGGATGAAGCCTTGCGTGATCGAGGCCGGTGGCAGCGATCCGTTGATCATCTCCCGACATGCACCACTGGAAGTGGCAGCGGCGGGGGCAGTGACCGCTGCGTTTCACTTGAGCGGGCAAATCTGCACCTCGGCGGAACGCTTCTACGTCGTCGATGAAATCCATGACGAGTTTGTCGCGAAATTCGCCGAGCGCGCCCGTGCCTTGCGCATTGGTCATGGCCTGGAACGTTCGGAAATCGGGCCGATGGTCAGCGAGGCGGCGCGTAATAAAGTCATGCGCCTGGTCGATGACGCCGTGGCCAAGGGGGCGAAAGTGGTGTGCGGTGGACGGATTCCGCCGCAGCACGCGGTAGGCTGGTTCTATGAGCCGACCATCCTCACCGGTGTGACCGGCGACATGGCGATTGTGCAGGAAGAGTGCTTTGGTCCGGTGGCAGCGATCTGTCGTGTCAACGATTTCGATGAAGCGGTGCGGCTGGCCAACGACTCGCCGTTCGGCCTCGGTGCCTCGCTGTTTACCACTGACCTGGCCGAAGCCATGGAAGCCGCCGAGCGTCTGGAGGCGGGGATGGTCTGGGTCAACAATCCGCTGATCGACAACGATGCACTGCCCTTCGGTGGCTGGAAAATGTCCGGCCTTGGGCGCGAACTCGGGCGTCAGGGGCTGGAAGCGTTCCGCCGCTCGAAAATGGTCATCATCGACCACCAGCCGAAGATTCAGGACTGGTGGTACCCGTATACCGACGACGTGTTCTATCGCGATCAGGCCGGTTAGCTGTACCGGCAACTGACCCAATTCAAGGATTGAGCCCGTTGCCGTCGCTACCCGATCAGTGGAACGGGAAGATGTAGTTCATCCACGCGGCCATGCGCAGAAGGATCTTGCGCATCATCGCAATGTGATGGAAGTGCTGACTGTACAGCGCTGCCTGGCCGTAGGCCCCGCCGGGCATCTGGTCGGCGTACTGGGCATAGTCGGGATCGGTGATTTCAATGACCACCGGGACCCGGCCGGCCGGTGGTGAACCGGTGAAGCCGAGCAGCGTGCCCGAAGGTTGGACCTGGCCTTCGGCGATGACCGAAATCACGGTTTTGACCTTGCCTTCGAAAACCTTCCCGGGAATGCCATCAAAGGCGACTTCGGCCTCGTCACCCTCGCTCAGGCGCAACAGGCTGTTCTGGCGCATCCACGCCGCGAAGTAATGCCCTTCGGCAGGAATGAAGACCATCGAGGGGCGCAGCGGCAACTTGGTCGCCATCATGCCCGGACGCAACGAAACATGGGTGACGAAGCCTTTGCTCGGCGCGCGAACGGTGGTGTTGTCGAGTTCGTACTGCACGTTGTCCAGCTGTGCCTTCAGGTCATCACTGCGCGCGACCACAATGTCCAGTTCCCGTTGGGTGCCGAAATTACGCTTGATCAGCTCGGTGATCCGGGCGCGATCGGCCTGGGCGGCAATCAGTTGTGCCTTGAGGGATTTCATCCGGTATTCGAAAGGCGTTGGATCGATGCGAAACAGCACATCGCCTTTTTCCAGGGGCTGGTTGGCCTGCACCGGCACGTCGATCACCTGGCCGCTGACCACGGGTATCACCGGAACCGATACGAAATAGGAGCGCGCCACCTCGGAGTAGGGGTGGTTGTAGTTCATCGTGAAAATCAGCGCGCCGATGATCACGATTCCACCCAGTACGGCTGTGGGCACCGTCCATTTGTTCAGGGGAATGCGGAAGATCTTGAAGATGGCAACGCAGAGTGCGGCATACGTCAGAATGAGTAAAAGATCCATGGCTCAGATGCCCTCGCCGAGATTGTCCGTTGGCAGCCTGCCCGGGGCAGTGCCGGTTGCCGCCTCGAGGCGCTCGATCCGCCCTTGCAGTTCGGCGACTTGTTGTTCGAGGTGAACCACATGGCTTTTTGCTGAATGTCCGTCACTGAAACCCCAGCCCCGGTCCTCTCGATAGGCCATCGCCCAGATCCACAGGAACGGCCAGAGCGCATGCAGGGTGAACAGGCTGACCCAGCCGGTGGCATGGATCGCATCCTGGTGGGGGTGGTTGCGGTGGACGGCGATTTCATAGGGGATGTCGTGGAGCAGGATGACCCCGTAGAACAGGATGAGCCCGACAAAGATCAGCAGGCCCAGCGCGAAGTAATCAAGCATGAATCACTCCTCTTGAAACAGGTGACGTGTGCGCAAGAGTGTAGCCGTTCAATCTACACTTGACGGGAACGCGGATATCCAGCTTGAGCAACCCGTGCCTGGCCGAAGCGTTGACCGATATCGTGCAGGCACCCCCGGGCGAGGTGAAATCATGCAAACCACTGGTCAATTCGAAAGGGCGCCGGTACTTGACCCTGTCGAGCGCATTACCGAGGTGATCTTCGGCCTGCTGATGGCCATGACGTTCACCGGTACCATCAGCGTATCTACGGCAGATCAGGCAGCCGAACGCACGATGATGATTGCCGCACTCGGTTGCAATCTCGCCTGGGGACTGGCCGATGCGGTCATGTACCTGTTGCGCGCACTGGTCGAGCGCACGCGCAGAATCAAGCTGTACCTCGCCCTGCGCAATGGCACGGACGCCGCGGTCGGCCAGGCGCTCGTTGCGCAAGTGTTGCCGGTGCAATTCGCCACGGTGGCCGGCAGCGAGGGCCTGGAGTTGTTGCGCCGTCGGCTGCTCGAGCAGCCCCCCTTGCCGACCAGGGCGGGCCTGGACTGGAACGACTTCAAGGGTGCGCTCGGTGTTTTCCTGTTGGTCGTGTGCTCGACATTTCCGCTGGTGGTGCCGTTCATCCTGCTCGATCAGACGGCACTCGCCATCCGCCTGTCCAACCTGGTGGGCCTCGTGGTGCTGTTCATCGCCGGCTGGATGCTCGCCAGATATGCGGGCGCCACGCAATGGCAGGGTGGGGTGATCATGGCCGCCACGGGGGGCGTGCTGATCCTGGCAATCATTGCGCTCGGTGGCTGACAGTTGGTCATAATTCAACACACTAAAGACTCGTTCTCATTTACCATTGCCTTTCCATTTACGTCGGGCAGCCTGGTATGGATGTTCTTGCCGCAATCCATCTTTATTTATCCCAGTGGGTGATCGAGCCGGTCACCCGGCAGTTCCTGGGCATTTTCGACTTCAACGGCAGACTCGGTCTATCCTTTCTCTGCATGTCTTACGGCGTCGCTTATTGCCTGTTCCTCCAGCGCAAATCCCGGGGCTTGACCGACGCACGCTCGTTCGGCCAGTTCATCGGCGGCCGCCGGGTTTACCTGCACCGCTCGGCGCTACTCGACTACCGCTATTACTTCGTACTCGCCATCCTCAAGGTTGCCCTGGTGCTACCCATCGTCGGCCTGGTCGATCCGTATGTCTTGCGTTCAGCGGACTACATCGCGTTCTTCACTCAACTGTGGGGCGCGCGCACGCAAGTGGAGGAGCATCTGGCGCTGACCCTGCTTTATGGGCTGGGCGTATTCCTGGTCAAGGATTTCAGCCATTACTGGGGCCATCGCGCTTTTCATTCGCGGTATCTGTGGGCCTTCCACAAAGTCCATCATTCGGCGCCCGTGCTGGTGCCGGCGACGGCCAGCCGCGTGCACTTTCTGGAAGAAGTGGTCGAAAAGCTCACGGACATCATCTGCGTCGGCGCCTTTGCCGGTGTCTTCTGGTACGCCTGCGGCGGGGAGATCAGCCGCTATACGCTGTTTGGCGTGACCTACATGGTATTCATCTTCAATAGCCTGGCGGCCAACCTGCGTCACAGCCATGTCTGGTGTTCCTTCGGGCCGCTGCTTGAGCGGGTGCTGAGCAGCCCGGCGCAACACCAGATTCATCACAGCGATGCGCCGCGACACTTCAACAAGAACTTCGGCATCAATCTGTCATTGTGGGACTGGATGTTCGGCACGCTGTACGTCACCCGGTCCACACCCGAGGCCATTCAATATGGCACCGGGGAACAGGATCACGAGCGTTACCTGACGCTGCACGGTTTGATCGTCACGCCGTTTGTGGACATCACGCGCAAACTCCTCTCTGGGAAACGCGCGAAAGCACGGCCTGAAAGCGGATCTGATCCGTATTTTTCAGTGCGATCTGCCTCTGTAACGGATACAGCCACCAGCCCACAATAAATCTCCGGTACGGCAGCGCTCGGCGCCTCTTGTACCGCCAATTCATAGTGTGGGAGGCCCCATGGCCAAGATGTCGATTTTTCTCGGCGGTTTTCTGCTGTTGACCATCCTGATCGGTATGCTCGCGACGATCCCGCCGACGTGATTACCCCCGCCGCTGTTCGTCGACGGCCAGGTGCAGTTCGCGGTAGGCCGTGACCAGTTGCTCAAGGCTGAACCCACGATTTCTGCCGCTGGGGTTGGGCAGGACCCAGACCGAGGCATTGCCGAAGGTTTTGGTTTGCAGGCCCCAGGCAATGTCGCGCTGACCGGACAGCGCGGCATACGCCGCTTTGCCCAGAAACGCCACGAAACGCGGCGCATGGCGTGCGATTTTCTGTTCGAAAGCCGCTGCCGCGGCGGTGAACTCGTGCAGGGACAACTGATCCGCACTGGCCGTCGGCCGCTCCACCACCGCGGTCAATCCGCATCGATAGCTCAAGATCGTCCGATCGTCTTCCGGTCGCACAAGCTCTGGGGTAAACCCGGCGAGATGCAGCGTGCGCCAGAAGCGATTGCCGCGCCCGGCAAAATGGTGCCCCTGGGCGGCGGCCGTCATGCCGGGGTTGATGCCGCAGAAGATCACGGCCAATTGCCCGGCGAGGATATCGTCGAGTTTTTCACTCACCGCAGATCACTCTGATCGCCTGGCGTGCCAACGCTGTCAGTTCGGCTCGGGATTTACCGGCCCGGGCACGGATCGAAATGCTGTGCAGCAGGGACGAGGCGAGCACGGCCAGGGCCGCCGGGTCTGCATCGCCTTTCAACTCGCCAGCCTCTTTCGCCGCTTGCAGGCGAACTTCCAGATCGGCATCCAGCCGGCTCAACCGGTCGGACAACACCTCGCGAATTTCCGGGTCCTCGACGGCTTCGGTGGTGGCCGTGCCGATGGCGAAGCAGCCCCGGGGCTGGCCGTCGCCCGAGAAGTAAATCGATAACTGCCCCTCGTAGAAACGCTGCAAGGCCTCGGCCAACGGCAGCGCCAGGTCCGTCAGCGCCTCGTGCATGGACGCCGCGGCAAACTCCCAATATTGCTCCAGCGCTTTGATGTAGAGCGCGTGCTTGTCGCCGAATGCCGCATAGAGGCTGGGGCGATTCATGCCGGCGGCGGTGGCGATGCTATCGAGCGACGCGCCGGAATAGCCGGTGTTCCAGAACACATCGAGCGCCTGTTGCAACGCCGTCTGCGGATCGTAGGCGCGAGGGCGGCCACGGCCTTTACCTTCCGTCGATTTATTTTGTGCCATGTCGTACAAAATCCTTGTAGGAGGATGGGTCGAGGGATATTCTTACACCATCGCACAAAATTAAGGAATCAGAAATTCCTTGTTCCAGGGTTTGTTGTAGCCGAGCGCGAACTGAGTGTTGCGGCGACGAAACCGACGCGCCGGGAGCGATCCTCCCGGCCGCGCACGGGCTTGCTTCCTTACGACATTTATTGACCTGCGGGCCGCTGGCGATGCTTGCCGACGTCGGCCCGATTACCCGGCTAAAGGCGCACTCGATCATGACCAAAGCGTTCGATCTCCCGGCTTCGCAGACCTTCGAGCACCCAGGCCCAAACCCGGCTGACTCGCGTATCGACAAACCACTGAAACAGCGGTTGCGCCCCTGGCTGATGGTGGGTGTTCCCATCCTCTTCGCAGCGTTGGGGTATGCCCACTACGTGTCGGGGCAGGCCTTTGTCTCGACCGACAACGCTTACGCCCGAGTGGCGAAGGCATCGATCAATGCGCGGATCTCCGGGCAAGTGGTAGAGATCGCCGTCGAAGACAATCAGCAGGTCCACCAGGGCCAGGTGCTGTTCCGGATCGACCCGAAACCGTTCCAGATCGCTGTCGACCGCGCGCAAGCACAACTGGGCGTGGCGCGCCTGCGTATCGATGGGCTCAAGGCCAGCTATCGCCAGCAACAGGCGGAACTGCAATCGGCGAAAGCGTCGGCTGACTTCGACCAAAAGGATTTTGCCCGCAAGAAAGCCCTGGTCGCCTCCGAGTTCGTGTCGAAATCGATTTACGAACGGGCCGACACCGACGTGAAGGTGGCGCGGCAACGGATCGCGTCCATCGAACAACAGATCGCCAGCACCGTGGTCGCCTTGAACGGCAATCCGGACATCGATGCCGACAGTCACCCGACGGTTCGCGAGGCCAGGGCGCAGCTCGACGAGGCGCAGTTGTACCTCTCGTACACCACGGTGTATGCGCCGCAGGATGGCATCGTGGCCAAGGTCGACGACCTGCAGGTGGGCAACTACGTGAATAACGGCGCGCCGGCCTTTGCCTTGCTGTCCGGTCACGAGATCTGGATCGAGGCCAACTTCCGCGAGACCGACGTGACCCACATGCGCCCGGGCCAGGAAGCCACCATCCGCATCGATACCTACCCGGATCGGGTGTTCAAGGCTCACGTCACCAGCATGAGCCCGGGGGCCGGGTCGGATTTCGCGCTGCTGCCACCGGAAAATGCGACCGGCAACTGGGTCAAGGTCACGCAGCGGGTGCCGGTACGGCTTGAGCTCGACGAAATGGACCCGGCGCTGCCGCTGTTCTCCGGGACCAGCGCCACGGTGCGGATCGACACCCGCTTTCGCAGCCCCTGGTGGCATCCGCTCAAGGCGTTATTGACCGCAGGTAACTTCTGATGAACACCCAATCGATGGTAAGCCCCGGTGGGGAGGGCGCGCGCTCGCTCAGGTTCGCGGCCTTGCTGGCGACCTACATGCAGTCGGCGAACCTGCCGCTGCCGAACGCGGCACTCAGGTTGATTCAGGGCAGCCTGTCGATGAGCGACGATCAGGCTGGGTGGATTTTCACCGCGTACCTGGCCGCGAGTGCGATCAGCATGCCGCTCGCGCAGTGGCTGGCCGGGCGCTTTGGCTTGAAGCTCGTGTATCAGGCGGCGCTGGCGCTGTTTGTCCTTGGCTTGTTGCTCGCCACGGCAGCGACGACGCCACTGGAGTTCGTCGGGGCGCGCATCATTCAAGGCATCGCCAGTGGCGTACTGGCGCCGCTGTCGATGGCGATTGCCATGGAAACCTTGCCGCTTCAGAAGCGTGCAACGTTTGGCGCGAGCTGGACCGCCATTGTGCTGTTCGGCATCGTCAGCGGCCCGAGTATCGGTGGCTGGATCGCCGAGCATTTTGGCTGGCGGCCGATGTTCTACCTCAGCGTGCCGCTGTCGGCGTTTATCTTCCTGGTGATGGCGCTGTTGTTGACCGAGAAGAAAGCCGGGAAACCACCGGCGTTCGATTTCTTCGGTTTTGGCACCTTCACCCTCGGCCTGATCAGCCTGCAAATGTTGCTCGACCGGGGGGAGCGCCTGGACTGGTTCGCTTCGCCCGAGATCTGGCTCGAAGCCGTGGCGGCTGCGTTGGGGGCCTACTTGTTCGTGGTGCATGTGCTGACCTCGAAGGTGCATTTCCTCAACAAGCGCCTGCTCAAGGACCGCAACTTCGTGTTGTCGACGGTGATCTTTTTCGCCCTCGGTTTCGTGCTGTTGTCGACCATGGCCCTGACGTCGCCGATGCTGGACGAGATTCTCGGCTATCCGCCGGACACCACCGGCGCCTTGACGATTCCCCGTGGCATGGGCCTGGTTGGCGCTTTTCTGTTGATGGGGCGGCTGCCCGAGCGCTTCGATCGGCGCCTCTTCGTGGCCGCCGGTATCGCCATCGTGGTGTATGCCAACTGGCTGATGCTCGGTTATTCGCCGCTGATGGACGAGTGGCCCGTGGCGGTCGCCGGTGCGCTCCAGGGCGCGGGCCTGGGCATCCTGATGCCGGCGGTGAGCAAAGTCGCGTTCAGTACGCTTGACCCCACGCTGCGCCCCGAAGGTACCGGTCTGTTCAACCTGGCCCGGGTCTACGGCAGCACGCTGGGCGTGGCGATCGTGCAACTGTTCTTCTTCAACAACACCCAGGCGATGCACATGGCGTTGGCCAGCCACCTGACGCCGTACCGCGCCGCTGCGCATTCGCTGGCCTCGGCGCCGTTGCAGGTGCTGGGCGGGCTCAACGAAATGATCACCGGCCAGGCCGCGTTCATCGCCGTGATCGACCAGTTCAAGATCCTGATGGTGGTGATGCTGGTGGTGAGCCCGCTGGTGTTGTTCCTTCGCAAGCCCGTTGCGGCCAATTAGTGTTCGTGGAGTGTGCCAAATGAATTCTTGTGCGCGGGTCATCAACCGCCATCTGCTGCAAACGAAATTCGCGGCGTTGTCGCTGCTTGCATTCCTGACGGCCTGCACCGTTGGCCCCGACTACAAAGCACCGGCGGCGAGTGCGTCGCAGCACTATGACCCACAGGCCGAGGAGCGTCTGGCTCATGGTGCCGACCCACGCATCGACCTCGGCAAGAAGGTCAGTGGCGACTGGTGGACGGCCTTTCGCTCGCAGAAGCTCGACCATGTGGTTCGTCGTGCCATCGACGGCAACCTGGATCTGGTGGCCGCCGATGCCACGATCCGGCAAGCCGCGTCTTCTGTGGCGGCGGCGCAGGGTGCGCTGTATCCGCAGGTCGATTTCGCTGCCGTGGCCGGCCGTCAACGGCTGCACAACACCAAGGAACCCTCCATCGCCAATTTCTATGCGATTGGGCCGCGGGTGGGGTTCGACCTTGATCTGTTCGGCGGCAACCAGCGCTTGGTTGAGCAGCAGCAGGCGTTTACCGAGCTGCAAAAACACCGCTACGAAGCGGCGTACCTGACGTTGACCGGCAACGTCGCCAGCCAGGCGTTGCTGGTGGCCTCCGCCAACGCGCAGATACAAGCCGTGGAAAAACTGCTGGCCAATGACGCGAGGAACCTTGAACTGGTGCGCATGGCCCACCTCAACGGCAGCACCACGCAGATCGATGTGTCGCTGGCCGAGACCCGTCTCGCCCAGGACCGCACGCTGTTGCCGCCCCTCGCTCAGCAGCGCGATGCCGCACGCCACGCACTGTCGATCCTGACGGGGAAGGGACCGGCGGACTGGATCGCTCCCGACTTCGACTTGAGCGAGTTTGCCTTGCCGTCGAACATGCCGGTGAGCCTGCCTTCGGAAATGGCCCACGACCGGCCGGACGTGCTGCAAGCCGAGGCGCAACTGCACATGGCCAGCGCAGCGGTGGGCGTGGCGACGGCGAATCTCTATCCCCACGTCACGCTGTCCGCGTCCCTGGCGCAGGCGGCTTCCGGCAATGGCGGTGCGGCACTCTGGGGGTTCGCTGCCGGGTTGGCCGGGCCGCTTTTCGATGGCGGCACGCTCAAGGCGCAGCAACAAGCTGCCGTCGACGGCTACAAGGCGACACTCGCCGGTTACCAGCAGACGGTCATTACTTCGTTCGGGCAGGTCGCCGACACCTTGCAGGCGATCAACCATGACGCCGAGGAGCACCAGGCCCAGTCCGACGCGTTGCGCGCGGCCGAAACCAGTTTGCAGTTGAACCAGCAGGCCTTCTCGCAAGGCGAGAACAGCATTCTCCAGGCCCTGGAAGCGGAGCGTGCCTACGAGCAGGCACTGCTGGGACAGATCCGCGTGAAAACCGCGCAGTACCTCGACACCGTGCAGTTGTTCATTGCGCTGGGCGGCAACTCCGTCGGTGCCTTCGAGCAACGCGTGGCGTCCGGCGACGGGCAGAAACCTTCGTATCAATAATGGCTGCGGCCTGGAGTAATGACATGACTTATGAAGCCTTTCACGACGGACTGCGCGATACCGGATTCCTGCTCAACCATGGGGCGGTCGAGATGCCGGCGGTTGGGTTCGGTACGTTGTTCCGCGATCTCGCCACCACGACTGAAGCGGTGAAGGAGGCGCTGGCCGCCGGATTCCGCCATTTCGATTGCGCCGAGCGTTATCGCAACGAAGTACAGGTGGGCGTTGCATTGAAGGCAGTGCAGGAGGCCGGCAAAGTCCGGCGTGAGGAGCTGTTCATCACCACCAAACTGTGGAACACCAACCATCGTCCCGAGCGCGTCGAACCTGCGTTCGAAGCCAGTTGCCGACGCCTGCAAGTGGGCTACATCGACTGCTACCTGATCCACACGCCGTTTGCCTTTCAACCCGGCGACAACCAGGACCCGAGGGACGAGCAGGGCAACGTCATCTACGACAACGGCGTGACGTTGATCGAGACGTGGCGGGCACTTGAGCGGCTGGTGGATGAAGGGCGGGCAAGGTCCATCGGTGTGTCCGATATTACGCTGCCGGCGTTGAAGGCGCTGGTTGCCGACGCCCGGATAAAACCCGCCGTGGTGCAGGTCGAGTCCCACCCTTACTTGCCGGAGTGGGAGTTGTTGGAGTTCTGCAACGAGCACGGGATTATCCTGCTGGCGTTTGCACCACTGGGGCATGGCATGGAACCGAATGTGCTGCAGGACCCGGTGCTTGTCGGCATCGCCCGGCGTGTGCAGAAAACCCCGGCCCAAGTGGCGCTGGCCTGGTCGGTACAACGTGGGGTAGCGTTCCTGACCACCTCGGCAACGCCGAGCCATATCCGGGAAAACATCGATATCTCGACCTTGCCGCTCAGGGCCATGGTGGAGATTCAGCAAGACATCACAACCCGTATACGCTTCAACTCAGTGGTTGAAACCGGTGTGCCTGGATTCATTGCGCGCAAAAAGTAATGCCTGACGTCAGGGCGGCCCGTCACGGGGCCGTCCTGTTTGCCGAACCCTTGAGGTGAAAACGATGGATGTTTTCCAGACCCTGCGCTGTTTTACGGCGGTCGCCCAAAGCGGCAGCTTCACGGCAGCGGCCGCGATGCTGGACACCACCACGACCAACGTTTCAAAAGCCGTTTCCAGCCTGGAGGCCAGGCTGCAGACGCGGCTGATCAACCGCACCACCCGGCGCCTGGCATTGACCGAAGCCGGCGTGCGCTATTTGCAGCGCTGCGAGCGGATTCTGCAGGACATACGCGAGGCCGATGAGGAGGCGGGCACCGCTCAGGTCATGCCCGCCGGCCGGCTGAAAATCCATGCCATGTCGGCCATCGGCAACCATTACGTGATCGGCGCCATTGCCCGCTACCGGGAAACCTATCCTTCGGTTCTGTTTGACCTGACCGTGACCAATCGGCTGCCGGATTTGCTCGAGGAAGGCTATGACATGTCGATCGTGCTGGCGCGGGACCTGCCCGACTCCGGATTCGTCGCCCAGCGGCTGGGTATCACCTACAGCATTCTCTGCGCCTCGCCGGCGTACCTGAGCAAACGCGGGGCTCCCGAATCGCCGGGTGAGCTTGGCGGCCATGATTGCCTGCGAATCGTCAACACGGTCATGCCGGCGCAGAACTGGGTATTTGAAGGCCCGCAGGGGATAGAAACGTTCAGCACACCGGTGTCGCCCTTTCACGTCAACACGGCTGACGCCATGACCTTCGCGATCAAGAACGGGATGGGGATTGGCATTCAACCGATTGCTTCGGCCGTCGAGGGCCTGCGGGCGGGGACGTTGGTGCGAGTATTGCCGGGGTATCGGCTTGAGGAACTGAACCTGTTTGCGATCTACCCGTCACGCAAGTTCGTGGATGCAAAAATAAAAACCTGGGTGGAATTTCTGAAGCATTCCATACCGGGGTTGCTCGCTGCTGATGAAAAAATTGTCGGTGCATCTGTGTAGCGATGTGGCTGGCGCTGTACGCATGGAGTGTCGACCCACCACCGTCCGTACAGTGTTCAACCGTTCGAGCAACCGGTGCCCATCACTTGGTACTCAATGGTGCGGCGTTGACCCTGGGAATCTTCATAGGTCATGCGCGCCGGCACTGGTCCGCATTCATCGGCGACTTGCGAGACTTCGATGACGCGCTTGATATCGAGCCTGGTGCCGTATGTGTAGGTTTCAACCTGCGCCTGGCTGCTTGCGGCAGTCGAGTGGCTGTTGTCTGCAAAGGCCTGGGCACCGGCGGTGCCAAGGGCAACAAAGAGTGCGATGTTCAACAGTTTCATGATCTTCACCTCGTGGTTGAAGCGTTGTCCTGCAAGGGTGTTCAGCCTTGTGAGCGGGTTGCATCTGACTGGGTTTGCTCACTTGGGTAGAGCCGATATTAGGCGTTTGGCGGGGACGCAAATATCGGCTCGCGGGATAAACACTGTTGCCGGATCGCTCATGAATCGAGGGAGCTTTGGTGGGGAGTTGGTCTCAAGTCTTCTCCCCCAGCCAAATCAGGAACTCTGGCGATCAATATCGCGCCGCAGAACGACGGCGGTGGTGATGTCTTCAACGGATTCGTGACTGGCTACTGCATCTCTGACCCGGTTCAGATCATCGATGGTGCGCGATTCGACCTCAATGACCAGATCGAGCTGGCCACTGACCGAGGAGACGCGTCGTACTTGCGAGTTTTGGGCAAGCAGGTCCAGCAAGCTGATGGCTGGTGTGCGTTTCAGGCCTACAAGCAGGATGGCGCGAATCACGTGGGCATCGATTTCGCCGATATCAGCTCGGTAGCCTCTGATCACACCATTGCGTTCAAGGTTGATGACTCGTTCACTGGTAGCACTTCTTGAAAGCCCGATTCTCGCTGCCAGGGCCTTCAGGGCAATTCGAGCCTCTTTGGAAAGAATTTCGAGTATTTCGCGATCTTTCGTGTCTAGGTCGCGCATCAGAACTCCCTAATTTTGCCGCCGAAATTGTGCCGGTCGATTCCGGCAATATGCAGGCTGAAGCCGACCGTATACCTACTGCCGTCCAGGGCTTTGCGTGCCAAGCTATCTGAAAAAAATGGCTTGGAAAACAACTACCATGACAAATCTTTCCCATCCCGCCCCCCAGTTCTCGACCGGGGATGCCGAAAAACTGAGTGAGCAGCTTTTCAACGTTATCGGTACGGCCACACCTCTGGATGGCGAGCGCGACCGCAACTACCGGTTGAAGACAGGAACCGATGCCGGATGGATTCTGAAGGTCGTCAACTCGACTGAGCCGCGAGTTGAAAGCGAGTTTCAAACAGCCATTCTCAGTCATCTCGCCACTCACAACCCCGAGCTTACTGTGCCTTTTCTCAAGAAAAGCCTTGCCGGTGAATACCTCGCCACTGCGGCAGCGCCCTCGGGCGAAACCCATGCGGTCCGCCTGGTGAGCTGGTTGCACGGAACGCCGCTGGCCGAGGTCAAGCGTACGTTCGAATTGATGCGCAGCCTTGGCCAGTCGTTCGGTGAGATCGACCGTGCACTTCAGGGCTTCATTCATCCGGGTGCGGTGCGTGATCTCGACTGGGATTTGCGTCACGCCGTACGTTCGCGATCCCGCCTGCACTTTGTGAAAGATCCTGGCAGAAGGGCCATTCTGGAACGCTTCATTGAAAACTTCGAACAAAGCGTCCAACCGAAGCTTTCGCGCCTGCGTGCACAAGTCATTCACAATGACGGCAATGACTGGAACATCCTCGTCGATTCCCGCAACCATCAGAAAGTCTCGGGCGTCATCGATTTCGGCGATGCGGTCCATACGATCCTGATTGCCGAAGTCGCCATTACCTGCGCCTATTCCATTCTCGACATGGAGGATCCAATCGGCGCGGCCGCCGCTCTTACTGCCGGTTTCCATGACAAGTACCCTCTGCAGCCGGAGGAGCTTGACGTCCTCTTCAATCTCATTGCGATGCGCCTGGTCACCAGCGTCACTTTGTCGGCATCGCGATACGACCGGACGCAAGACAATCCCTACCTTGGCATCAGCGAAGCGCCGGCCTGGCGTCTTCTGGAAAGGTTGGATCGCATGAACCCTCGACTGGCAACGGCGATCCTGCGCAAGGCCTGTGGTTTTGACGCGATCGAAGGCGCTGGTGCGGTTCGCCGCTGGGTTGCCGAAAACAGTAAGTCCTTCGCAGATATCGTGCGTCCATCTGCGGCAACCATGAACAAGGCTATTGCACCGTTCGGAGATTCGTCGCATGTGATGACTATCGCTTCAGCCGAGCAGCGTCCAGCGGAGGCAACGAAGTGGTGGAATGATTTTTCTGCCGAACACAAGGTGCCGCTCGGCATCGGGCCGTGGGGCGAGGAAAGGACCATCTACACCGACACGGCGTTTGAGTCGCGATTCATCGAAGGGCAGCGTCGGATCATCCACGTCGGTGTCGACTTGATCATGCCCGCAGGAACGCCTCTCTATACGCCTGTTGCCGGTGTGGTGCAGAGCGTCGAGGTCGAGCATGAGCCGCTTGGCTATGGCGGCTTGATCATGCTCGAACACTCGCCTGAAGGTTGCCCGCCATTCCTGACGCTGTGGGGGCACGTGGCTCATGAAGCCCTGGCGCGGCTCAAGCCCGGTGACCGCCTGGAGGCTGGCGCGCTTGTGGGATACATGGGCGCGGATACGGAAAACGGCGGGTGGATCCCCCATGTGCATTTTCAGATGTCCACCGACACCGGGCTGAAGGCGGGCGAGTTCATCGGCGTAGGTGAACGGGCTTATCTTGAGGTATGGGCCGACCTTTTCCCCGATGCATCGGCTCTCGCGGGGATTCCTGCGGAAACCTACAGCCAGGACGGACGCACCAAGGCAGAAGTTGTGGCCAAGCGTAAGGAGTTGTTGCTTCCAAACCTGTCGATTTCCTATTCAGATCCGATCAAGTTCGTTCGCGGTGACGGGGTCTGGTTGATCGATAACTTTGGCAGGGCGTATCTGGACTGCTTCAATAACGTCTGCCATCTCGGCCACTCCCATCCAGATGTAGTGCAAGCGCTTTCGCGGCAGGCTGCCCGCCTGAACACAAACACGCGTTACCTGCACGATAATATTGTGGAGTATGCAGAGCGGCTCACGGCTACTTTGCCTGAAGGTTTGGCGGTCGCTTCCTTCGGGTGTTCGGGAAGTGACGCAAACAGCCTCATGCTGCGTATGGCGCGCAATCACACAGGGCGTAACGATGCAATCGTGCTGGATTGGGCTTACCACGGCACGACGCAGGAGCTGATTGACCTCAGCCCTTACAAATACAAGCGTAAAGCCGGTAAAGGCCGTGCAGTCCATGTGTTTGAGGCGGCCGTCCCGGATGCCTACCGTGGTTTGGATCACTGGTCGTTCGAGGAACTTGGCAAGCGTTACGCCGAGAGCGTGGCGGATCAGATCGAGATCATGCGCAAGCAGGGCAGAGCTCCGGCGTTCTTTCTGGCGGAGTCCATTCCAAGTGTCGCCGGGCAACTGTTCTTCCCGGAAAACTACTTGAAAGAAGTCTACGCAATGGTGCGTGCAGAAGGCGGTCTTTGCCTGGCTGACGAAGTCCAGGTCGGCTTCGGTCGTGTAGGTAGCCACTGGTGGGCTTTTGAAACCCAGGGTGTCGTTCCCGATGCGGTCTCCATGGGCAAACCCATTGGCAACGGCCATCCCATGTCGGCGGTTGTGACCACGCGTGAGATTGCAGACAGCTTCAACAATGGTATGGAGTACTTCAATACCTTTGCCGGTAGTCCGGTTTCATGTGCTGTAGGGCTCTCGGTGCTCGATGTGATCGAGCGCGATAACTTGAAACTCAACGCACTGACCATTGGCAACTATTTGCTCGACGGCTTCCGTAAATTGCAGCAGCGCTACGATGCCATTGGCGATGTGCGCGGGCAGGGGCTTTTTCTCGGGATAGAACTTGTCACGGACCGCAAAACGAAAGTTCCGGCCACGCAGTTGGCCAGGCGAGTAGCCGATGGTGCCAGGGAACGAGGTATTTTGATCGGTACTGAAGGCCCGCATGACAATATTCTGAAAATGCGCCCATCGATGATTTTCAGTCAGGCAAATGCTGATTTTCTGCTTGAGGTCCTGGACGAAAGCTTCAAGGCCGCACTCCGGTAACCTGGTTGGACGATGTGACTACCCGACATAGTGTCGGCCAACTCCGGCAATGTGTCAGTCAGGCTGACACCTTGCCGGGTGCTTTCCAAAGTTGCCTATGCAAGACTTTTCATGAAGGCCGGGTGAATAACCCCAGAAAAATAAAAAACAATTCTTCCAAGGTGCCATTCAATGCTAATTAAAAAGCTCAAGGGTTTGATTGTCGCTTCCACTGTGGCGGCTGCGGCACTACTTTCCACTTCAGTTGTTCACGCTGATGATTTGCAGTCGATCCAGGATTCCAAAGAGATCCGTATCGCGATGAGCGGTCAATACTCGCCCTTCAGCTTTGCCAACGAGCAGAACCAGATTGTCGGTTTCGACGCTTCCATCAGCGAGGCGCTGGCCGAGCGGATGGGGGTAAAAGTGACGATCATTACCACGCCATTCGACGGGATAATTGCAGGTCTTCTCGCGAAAAAATATGACGCCATTATCGCTTCGATGACCATTACCCCGGAACGGCAGAGGGCAGTCGATTTCGTTGGGCCCTATTACCATGCTGGTCGTACGATCGTAGTGAAGGACGATTCCTCGATCAAAAGCCTTGATGATCTCAAGGATGTTGTTGTCGGCGTTACGCTCGGAGATGCGCACGATAAATGGGCCAGGGCCCGCGGCAACCTGAAGGTGAGAGCGTATAAAGGTCTTCCCGAAATGCTTGTCGATCTGGACGCCGGACGTATCGATGCGATTGTGATGGACAGTGTTCCAGTGTTGGTCGCCGTCAAGGAAACCGGGCAGAAGGTTCGCATCATTACTCCACCGGATAGCGATGGTGCTCTTGAGGGAATGGGAATTGCGTTGCGCAAAAATAACCCTGAACTCAAGGCGACGATGCAAAAAGCCCTTGAAGATATGCTCGCCGATGGCACCTACGAAAAGATCTCGATGAAGTGGATTGGCAACGATATTCGCTAATTCGTATTCAGCATGGCTCGACTGAGCGTCGGGCCGGCCAATCGGACTTTTCTGAGCGTTCCCATGGATCTGACACTCATACAGCGCACATTCCCGTTTTTCCTGGAGGCAGCCTGGATTACGCTGCAGATCTCGGTACTCGCACTGCTACTTGGTTTGCTGGTCGCTATCGTGCTGGTTGCTGCGCGGTTGTCCACTGTTCTTATATTTCGGTACTTCGCAAGAATCTACATAAGCGTTTTCCGCGGCACTCCCTGTCTGGTTCAGCTGTTCATCATTTACTTCGGTGGGCCGCAGATCGGGCTTGAGCTGGAGCCATTTGCTGCAGGTGTAATCGGTTTGGGCCTGAACATCGCTGCTTACATGGCGGAATCCATTCGTGGCGCAATCATCAACGTTGACCTTGGCCAGGAAGAAGCGGCACGTTCAATTGGCTTCGGACGTGGTCAAACCTTATGGCTTATCACGCTGCCACAAGCTGCAAAATTGATGATAAGGCCGCTAGGTGTCAACGCTGTCGCACTTGTCAAAGGTTCTGCATTGGTGTCGACGATCTCGGTTGTTGAACTTTCATATACAGCGCAACGCTTTATCAGTTCAACGTTCAAACCCTTTGAGATGTTCATGATGTCTGCGCTGCTTTACATCGTGATGGTCTACTTTGTCAGGTTTGTTGTTGACTATCTCGATAATCGATACGCGGCAAAGTGAGAGCGTTAAAATGCAAAGCCTGGATCTTAGTATAGTTGCACCTTATTCCGAGCTGCTTGCGACAGGCCTTGGGTGGACGGTTTTAATGTTTTTAAGTTCCAGCGTATTGAGTTTGATGGCAGGGGTGGCCTTTGCACTCATTGTTCTTTATGCGCCTAAGTTGTTGTCTCTGCCCGTGCGCTTCATTACGTGGTTGCTCATGGGGACTCCACTCCTGCTTCAGTTGTACGTGATTTATTATGGTCTTGTGCAAGTAGGGGTCGATATTCCTGCGCTGGTGGCAGGCATCATAGGTCTTAGCCTGCATTTCGCCGTCTATAACGCCGACGTCATTCGTGCCGGCGTGATGTCAGTAGACCCTGGTCAAATTGAGGGGGCCCGGTCTATAGGCTTCAGCCGTGGGCAGACCCAGCGTTACATCATCGTGCCGCAAGCGCTTCGCAGGACTATTGCGCCGCTGGGAAACAATCTGATTGTCCTGTTGAAGGACACCTCTCTGGTTTCCATAATCGGTATTGCCGAGTTGGTATACAGTGCGCAACTTGCCGTGAGCGAGACCTATAGCCCGTTTGAGTTTTATCTGACTGTTGCGGTTGTTTATTATGCAACCAATCTTGTTCTCGAAGCCGGCCTGCATTTTCTCGAAAAAAAAGTAGAGATGTCACGATGATAAGAAAAGAATTCATGGTTGAGGTGAAGAACGCTCGCAAGGCTTACGGAGCACTTGAAGTACTCAAGGGAATCGATCTTTCCGTATCTCGCGGACAAATCGTCGCCATTATCGGACCAAGCGGATCAGGCAAAAGCACGCTTCTGCGGTCAATCAATCACCTGGAAGCACTTGATGATGGCGAGATCTGGTTAGAGGGTGAGCAAGTCAATCGGCCATTGAAAGGTCGTGCGTTTGAACAGCATATAAATGCCGTGCGTCAGCAGATGGGCATGGTATTCCAGCACTTCAATCTGTTTCCGCATTTGACCGTGTGTGAAAACATTGCTCTTGGCCCGATAAAACTCAAGGGGGTTACGAAAAAAGCATCTCGTGAGCTGGCATTGGAGTATTTGTCAAAAGTTGGATTGGCCAACAAACTCGATGAATATCCTTCTCGCCTGTCGGGCGGACAGAAGCAGCGCGTTGCCATAGCAAGGGCACTGGCGATGCAGCCAAAGGTCATGCTGTTCGATGAAGCTACATCGGCACTGGACCCCGAGCTTGTCGAAGAGGTCAACCAGGTCATGAAACAACTCGCTGCGGAGCACATGACGATGTTGATCGTCACTCATGAAATGCGCTTTGCAGGTGAGGTGGCAGACCGGATTGTTTTTATGGATGGCGGGGTTGTAGTGGAGGAAGGGGCGCCGCAAGAGATCCTGCAAAACCCCGTCCACGAACGAACCCGGTCATTCTTGAAAAAGCATCTGCACGATAGATAAGTTGCGCTTTCGCTTCTCAACGCCCGGGGCAGGTGCGATCAAACGCCGAGGTTACGACGCAGGCAATGGACCGAATCGCTTTTGGAGCTGCTGATCTTCATCGGCGTTACGGTTTCAGATCGCGGATGACCACTCTTGGCCGGTTCTGTTGAAAAAGTCGCCCATGGTTTGCGCATCAAAAAAAGTAGGCGTCCGAGATTGAAATCTTTACTTTTGGCAGAAGCATCCGGACTCGGATTTCACGTAGCAGCGTGCAAAAAAGGCGTGTTCACCAATCAATGATCAGGCAGTTTGGGCAGACCGACTTTTTCAACAGAATCGGCAGACCGCAGCCTGTCGTGAAGGGCAGCACAACCCATGGTAGACGTTCGGCGATAACCTTTGGTTTGAGTCTTGTTTGTCATGCAACCGACTGGCAGTAAATCCGCCAACACTTGAGTAAGTGACAGTATGTACATTCCTACCCAATGGTCCCAAACATTCAGTGGGGCGCCTATTGAACGACAAACTATCGGAGAGTCAGGAGCCGAGGTTTCTCGCATCCGCTGCATCAATGGGGAACACCTGTTCGTGAAGTCCGAGCCCATTGGCGTACACAGTGAGCTGCCGGAAGAGATTGAGCGTCTTCGTTGGATGAGCCGGCTTGACCTGCCTGGGCCAACAGTTCTTGATGCTACGACAGAAAACAATCGCCATTGGTTACTCATGAGTGCCGTCCCTGGACATGATCTGGCCAGTGCCAACGATTTGTCTCCACCCCAAGTCATCAGCATCCTGGCGGCGGCACTACGTACTCTGCACCAGATGCCAATTGAGACATGTCCCTTTGATCACCCCTTGGAGCTGCGCATAGCCGCCGCCAGGAGTCGAGTGAGTGCCGGGCTCGTTGACGAGGCAGACTTTGACGATGCGCGGTTGGGTCGGACCGCTGAGGATGTTTTCGCAGAGATGCTGTCGACGCTCCCTGAAACCTATGATCTTGCGGTCACCCACGGCGATGCCTGCCTACCGAATTTCATGGTCGAAGGAAGCAGCTTTACCGGCTACATCGACTGCAGCCGGCTGGGCATCAGTGACATCTATCAAGATCTTGCACTGGCTGTCCGAAGCATAGAGCGCAACCTTGGACAGGCATGGGTAGCGCCATTTTTTCGCGCCTATGGTGTAGAGCCAGATCAGCAACGTATAGCGTTTTACTGTTTGCTAGACGAGTTCTACTGATGAACCGACTTCGCCTTGTCGGATGCTGAGCCCGATCAAGGCATCATAGAGCTCTTGCTGCCCAGTTGGCAGAACCGGGAGCAGCGTCGCGCGGCGACTTTGTGCCGCGATACACCCCGGACCGTGCCGAGGGATGGCAGGAATGGGCGACCCGGCGCTGAGTCTCCCAGACCAAGCCTGCACCGGTGGACAATCTGGCCGACATCTTCATCGACGGTCAGTGACGCTGCTGGCGCTCACTGGTACTCATCATGCCGGCGCCACCAGGGCCCCGTTTCATTGCGTCCCTTGGGTGCGCGGTCGAGCCATTGGTACATGCCCCACAATCCGTCCAGGCCCCGGGCGTAGGTGGAATAGGTGTGATAGATCTCGCCGTCTTCCAGCACAAACGTACTCAGTCCTGGCCTGTCGCGGGTATAGGTCGGCGCATCGGTGCCACAGGTCGCGGCGAACTGTTTCACCGGTTCCGGAACTTCACTGGCGTCCATGGCATGGCCGCCGCGCTGGTAGTTGTACTCGACCAGCCCTTCACGCTGCTGCGCTTCGGTGAAGTAAACGTTGAAGTCGGCGGTGAAGTCGCTGTCGGCGGCCGAGGCCCAGGGGAAGGTCCAGCCCATTCGGCGCTTGTAGGCCTGCAGTTTCGCCAACGGCGCGCGGGATATGGCCATCAGGGTCACGTCGTGGTTCGCCAGGTGGACGACGATGGGGTCGAAACTATCGGCGATGGCTGAGCAGGACGGGCAGCCGGCCGTGTAGTCGGGCCCGAACATGAAGTGGTAGACCAGCAGTTGCGAGCGCCCTTGAAAGAGCTCGGCCAGGGTTGCGCTGCCGTTGTCGGTATCGAAACGGTACGTCTTGTCGAGACGAACCCAGGGCAATGCCTGGCGTTGCCTGGCGACTTCATCGCTGCGTCGGGTCAGGGCCTTTTCCGCTTCGAGCAGTTGCAGGCGTGCTGCCAGCCATTGTTCCCGGGTCGCGGTATTGTGGGTGTTCATCGTTGTACGCTCCTGGTGAAAGGTCGTGATTTAGACTAAACCCGGGTATCGAATGAGGGGAGTGACAAGTGTGGCGGGATTTCGATGGACTCGATGATCATGGCAGCTGCCCAGGCGCTGGCCGCAGGGAACCCGCTGGGCGCACTGGACCGTGTGGCCTTGCGCGACGATGCGCCGGCGCTGGCCCTGCGCGGTATCGCCATGGCGCAACTGGGCGATCTGGTGCGGGCCCGGGCGCTGGTCAGGCGTGCGCAACGGGCCTTTGCGCCCAGGGAAGTGCTGGCCCGTGCGCGCTGTGTGGTGGCCGAGGCCGAGATCGCCCTGGCTTCGCGGGAACTCGGGTGGCCGGTCAAGGCGCTCGAAACGGCGCGGGTCACCCTTGAACACCACGGTGACCGGGTCAATGCCGCCCATGCGCGGTATCTGCAAATCCGCCGGATGCTGCTGATTGGTCAGCTCGATGAGGCGCAGCAGCGACTGGCCGAACTCGATCCCGGGCCATTGCCGCCGGCATTGCGTGCGACCCATGAACTGGTACTGGCGGGTATTGCCATTCGACGCCTGCAATCGAACGCGGCACGGGACGCGTTGACGAGGGCCGGGCAAGCGGCCAGTCAAGCGGGGATTGCCGCGCTGATGGCCGAGGTCGAACACGCTGCGCGCCTGCTCGATGCCCCCGCGGCACGCCTGATTGCCCAGGGTGAGGCACGGCCGCTGTTGCTCGGTGAAGTTCAAGCGTTGCTCGGTTCAACGTCGCTGGTGGTGGATGCCTGCCGGTACGCTGTGCGTGGCTGTGGCATGTCGGTGTCGCTCGCGACGCGGCCGATTCTGTTCATGCTTGCCCGCGCGTTGGCCGAAGCGTGGCCCGCCGACGTCGCGCGGGAAACGCTGATCGCGCGGGCGTTCCGCTTGAAGCTTTCGGATGAATCCCATCGCGCCCGGCTTCGCGTGGAAATCGGCAGGCTGCGTCAGGCACTCAAGCCCTTGGCCGGCATCACCGCGACGGCTCGCGGTTTTGCCCTGCAATCACCGGTGTGTACGCAGGTGGTGACACTGGCGCCGCCGGTCGAGGAAAAATTTGCCGCGGTATTTGCCTGCCTCGCCGATGGCGAGTCGTGGTCGAGCTCCGCCCTGGCATTGGCGCTGGGCACTAGCCAGCGCACGGTACAGCGCACACTCGATACACTGGCAGAGGAGGGCAAGGTGCAATGGTTTGGCCGTGGTCGCGCGCGGCGCTGGATGACGCCGCCCGTGCCGGGATTCGCGACGACCTTGTTACTCCCGGCACCGCCGCCCGGTGGCTAGGATGAACGCCACCAACCCCAATGAGGAATGCCGGAATGAAACACGCAACTGCTGAGATCATTCGTGAATATGGCCCGTTTGCCGATGTCGACCATGTGTGCGGCGTCACCTGGGACGGCGAAAAGGTCTGGTTCGCCAGCAACAGCAAAATCAACGCCCTGGACCCGCAAAGCGGCAAGGTGCTGAGCTCGATCGATGTCGCTGCCCATGCCGGCACCGCGTTCGATGGCGAGCATCTGTTCCAGATCGCCGAAGACCGCATCGACAAGATCGACCCCCGCACCGGCCGTATCCTCGCCACGATTCCCGCCCCCGGCGCAGGCACCGATTCGGGACTGACCTGGGCCGAAGGGACGTTGTGGGTGGGCCAGTACCGCGAACGCAAGATCCACCAGATCGACCCCGAGAACGGCAAGATCCTGCGCACCATCGAATCCAACCGTTTCGTTACCGGCGTGACCTGGGTGGACGGCGCGCTGTGGCACGGTACGTGGGAAGGCGATGAAAGCGAGCTGCGCCGGATCGATCCGCAATCGGGCGAAGTGCTGCAGAGCCTGAAAATGCCCGAAGGCGTGGGCGTGTCGGGGCTGGAGTCCGATGGCGGCGAGCGGTTGTTCTGCGGTGGCGGCGACAGCGGCAAGGTGAGGGTGGTGCGCCGGCCTTCGTGAGGCGATGCTGCCAAGTACACCAGGTACAACCTTTGTGGGAGCGAGCTCGCTCGCGATAGCGGTGGGTCAGTCACACCGATGCTGACTGTAAGGACGCCATCGCGAGCAAGCTCGCTCCCACTGGGTTAGTGGGTGTACGCAAAATCTGCAAGCAACCGAAATCACTGTGGGAGCGAGCTTGCTCGCGATAGCGGTGGGTCAGCCGATATCAATGTTGAATGTGCCGGCCTCATCGCGAGCAGAAAGGCAACTGCCTTGGCGCAATTCATCCATATACAGTCATCTGCACACCGATAGTATTTTTCCGTCCTGCCATGTTTTCTGCTGGTCGAAATCGGTCTAAAAGCCTGGTTGGCAATCGTGCCTGTTTTGCTATCCTCAACCTTGTAGGTGAAGACGCAGACTGATGCGCAAAAGGATAGCAAGGAGACGTGGGGCGCGTTCCGAAGGGTACACGGTTAGAAAGATCCCCGCGCTGGGATCCAGCCCTTATGCCGTGTGAAGCAGAAGAGTTCCAAGACAGATTCACGGCTCTTTTGTGGGAGGCCTGATAAACCTTGTAAGCCGGAGACCAGCGCCGGCCACCTACTTCACTCACCCGCGAGCCCGCCCAGTGCGGGCTTTTTAATGCCCGCAAGGTGGGTCTGGTCAGCGGCTCAGGGCGCGCCAAACAGCATCGTCCAGTAAACACCGTTGTCGCTGCGGGCGTTGGCGGCGTAAGCGGCACCGACCTGGGTGAACATCGGGTTCATCAGGTTGGCGCAGTGTCCGGGGCTGGCGAGCCAGCCGGCCATGGCCTTGCTCGGTGAGCCTTGCCCGGCGGCGATGTTTTCACCGATCTGCCGGCCACGGTAACCGGCGGCCTTGGCGCGGTCGTAGGGCATGTCGCCGTCGGGGTCCTGGTGGGCGAAATAGTTGCCGTAGGCCATGGCCTTGCTATGGCCCTGGGCGGCGGCGCCGAGGGAGGCGTTCCAGGTCAGCGGCCGCGCGGCCCCGAAGCGCTGGCGACCACACAGGCGCGGCTTTGCCCGGGCGGCGTTGACCTGCGCCAGCAATGCCTGTGCGGCGCTGCGTGGATCGCCGGTCTGCCCGTCGAGCACCGGCCGTGCCAGCACCACTTGCCACTCACTCCCGGCGCGGCTGACGCCGATGTCGGCGTATTGATTGTCGAGCAGTGCGGCACAGTGTTCGTCCTGGAACATATCGAAGGCTTCTTCGGCATCCCGTGCACCCACCACGCGGATGGAGCGCACCATGGTTGCCTGATAACCGGAAGCCTTTAACCGCTCCCGCAACCCACCGCCATAGCCAACGGGCAAGGCCAGGTTCGACTTGAGTGTCAGGGGTGACAAACGTTGCGTCGGCCGCCGGTCGCAGCGTTGCGGATGGGCGCGATAGTCGTTGATGGCATCGACCAGTTGCCGTTGCCCATCGGCGTGGGCGGGGCTGGCAAAAAACGGGAGCAGGGAAAACAGGCACAGCGAAGAAAAGCGCAAGGCAACGGCAGTTTGGCGCATGGGACGGGCAACTCGGATGAGATGACGACGATAGGAGTGGGGGGAAAGCGCTGGGTATGACTGGTGACTCGACACAAGGTTCACGGCGGACAAGCAACTGCCTGTCGTCCAACCGATGCGTTCGACGAAGGGGAAGGCGTGGTGCGCCGTTTAAACGGGATCCTGGTCCTCTCTCGGTCGCAGCCTGAAACGACAGACATGCCCGCCGCGCACCATGCACTCGCGGTGTTCGACTTCACCGCCGCCCAGCGTGCCGATCAAGGCCAGGTCCAGTTGGCAGACCACCGGGTGGGCAGCGGCCAGGCGATGGAAGACGCAGTTATGCGCGACGATTTCCGGGGTGTCTCCTGAGCGAAAAAACACCTCGGCCTCGTAGCCTGTCTGGTTCATGTGCTGGACGATCCTTGCTTCGTCCACGACCTGTTGTTCCAGCTCCGAAGCCAGCTTGCGGCCCATGCTGCGCATCAGCGTGGCCAGGGCTTCGGGGCCGATGATGGCGGCGACTTCATCAATCAATACGCTGGCCAGTAGCTGATAGTGGCGAGGGAACTGCTCCCGCGCGTGGTCGGTGAGCCGATACAACTGCTCCGGACGACGACCCGTCGGACGGGTGTCGCCGCGCAGCACCAGACCGTCACGCTCCAGCGCCGCCAAATGTTGGCGGATCGCCGTGCGCGTGACGGCCAGATGTTCAGCCAACTCGTCAATGCTCATGCCGCCCGCATGGTGCAGCAGCGCATTGAGCAGGTCCTGCTGTGTTCGGCCCAGTCCTTCCAGCATGGGATGCCCTCGCGCGATATCAGAACTTGTCAGGGAATTGCTTGACCAGCGCAGCGGTCAGCGCGTCGGCCAGGGCCTGGACGTGCGTGCGCATCATCGCCCAGGTGCGGGCTTCGCCGGCGTAATCGTGCGCGGCAAACTCATCGATCTGGGCGACGTGGTGACCGCCATGGGCCGACAGCATGTTGACCAGTGTGGCTTCAGGCAGATTGGGGTTGGCGGTGGCCAGGAAAGCCGCAATCGCCTTGGCATTGCTGGTCAGCTCGGCGACGGCAGCCTGCTTGCCCTTGGCGTCTTTCGCGACGGTGGCATCGCTGTAGTGTTTCACTGCGCCCCAGTGACCGGCCAGCAGCTTGAGCAGTTGATCCGCCGCCGGTTGACCGTAGAGCGGGGCGATGCTGTTGGCGATTTTGGTCGCGTTGTCGACGACCTGGTCCGCCGCGACTTTGGCTTGCTTTTTATCGGCGGATTGATTGGCCAGCGCGTAGTTTCTGATCCAGAAAATGTGTTCGACCCAAAGGTCACGCTCGGCCAGGCGCGTGGTCAGCGCGGGGCTGTCGACAGCGGCAGGTGAGGCGGCGGGCGTCTGGCTCCAGACCGGTTGCGCACACAACGCCAGCAGGAGCAAAGCCAGGGTTTTGATATTCATGACGGGACCCTCTGAGAGTGGGAACGTTCGACAATATCAATATAGGCATAAAAATATGTTTTTATTGGGCGTTGGTGAATTCTCGGATGAATGGTCATAGCTTGCCGCCGGAAGCCCCCTCGCCACAAAGTCCGGTGTTGCCGTTACAACCCATCCCCCAGCGCCTTGAGGTATTCAGGGCTTTCGCTGATCGAGTTATGCCCCGTCCCCGGTACCACCTGCAATGACGCCACGCCTTTGGCGAAGTGTGTATACAAACGCTCGGTGCTCTGGCGCGCAATCACTTCATCATGCTCGGCGGCAATCAGCCGAGTCGGCACCGTGATGCGGGCAGCGTATTGCCAGGACGGGTATTTGTCCTTCAACAACCAGCGCACCGGAAACCAGCGGAACTGGCGGGCGGCCAGCCCTTCCAGGCTGTCGTAGGGTGTGATCAGCACCAGCCGTGCGGCCGGGCGTTCGCTGGCAAGGCGCACGGCAACCCCGGAACCCAGGCTGCGTCCGACCACCGCCACATGCCGATGACTGGCATACACCTGGTCGAACAACGTGATGGCATCGCGGGCAATGGCTTCTTCGCAAGGCGAACCGGAACTGCCGCCGTAGCCGCGGTAATGCAGCAGATATAGCGCGTAGTCAGGGAACGCCTGGGTGAACGCGGGCAGGTTGCGCGAGACGTCTTCGGCATTGCCGCCGAAATAAATCAGCGCGTTGGGACCCTCGTGAGGTCGGGTGGAGACCAGCACCTGCGCGTCGGCGACCGGCAGGGTGAGCAGTGTCTCGACGCCGCCGACGGTACGCGGTTGCGGGAAATAAATCAGTGCCCGCTGGAACACGAACAGCGCCACGCACAGCGCCAGGTACAACGCAGCGACGATGACGACGAGTAACACCAGGGTGCGTGACATTCGACTAACGTTAGTGGGCGGCATTGACGGCTCGGGGTTTGAAAGTGGCTGGCACCGCAAGGCTTCCTGAGTGTAGTCAATCGACCCTGGCGCGGTTTATCCGGATTGTCGATTCAACGGGCCGAGCCCGTGCGACTGGTGAGAAGCGTTTTATGAGCCATCCTGAGGGTTACACCCGTAGAGCAATACTCACGCTGGCTGCCGGTGCTTCGGCGGTCTTCACGTTTGGTTCGGCGGTTGCGCAACCCGCGCCGTCGACGGGAACAGGAGGCAAGACCATGCAGACCCGGGCCATTCCTTCCAGTAACGAGTCCTTGCCGATCGTAGGGCTGGGCACTTATCGCGGATTCGACGTCGAGCCGGTGCAACCGGCCTACAAAGACTTGCCCGCGGTGCTCGATGCGTTGTTCGACAAGGGTGGCAAGTTGATCGACAGCTCGCCGATGTACGGTCGCGCCGAACAGACCGTCGGCGAGTTGCTGTCGATCCATGAGCCACGCTCACCGGCGTTCCTCGCCACCAAAGTGTGGACCCGGGGCCGCGAAGAAGGCATCGCGCAGATGGAGCAATCCTTCGCCCTGTTGCAGACCGACCGGATCGACCTGATGCAGATCCACAACCTGCTGGACTGGCAGACGCACCTGCCGACCCTGCGCCACTGGAAGGAAGCAGGGCGCATCCGCTACATCGGCATCACCCATTACACGGCGTCGGCCTATGCAGAAGTGGAAACGGTACTCAAGGCCGAGCCACTGGACTTCTTGCAGATCAACTACGCCCTGGATGATCGCGGTGCCGAGAATCGCCTGCTGCCGTTGTGCCGCGAGCGGGGGGTGGCGGTGATCTGTAACCGGCCGTTTGGCGGTGGAGGCTTGCTGGCCAAACTCAAGGATAAGCCGCTGCCAGGCTGGGCAGCGCAAGTCGGGGTCAAAAGCTGGGCGCAACTGGCGCTGAAGTTCCTGCTGTCGCATTCGGCGGTGACCTGCGTGATTCCGGGCACCGGCAACCCGCGCTACATGGCGGAAAATGCCCGGGCCGGTTTCGGCCCGATGCTGACCGATGCCCAGCGTCAGCAACTGATTGCGCTGGTGGGCTAGCGACTCACCCAGCGCAGGCCGGCGAGTGCCGGAACCTCTCCTATACTGTTTCGCGTCCATGCCGTTGAAAGCGTATTTGCTGCCCTGACGGCGTCCCTGTCCATCACTGCAAGGAGATCGAACATGGCTATCCGTATTGGCGACGAAGCACCGGATTTCACCGCGGACACCACTGAAGGCACCCTAAACTTTCACCAATGGATCGGCGACGGGTGGGCCATCCTGTTTTCCCATCCCAAGGATTTCACCCCGGTGTGCACCACCGAACTGGGCTACCTGGCCAAACTCAAGCCGGAATTCGACAAGCGCAACACCAAGATCATCGGCCTCAGCGTCGACCCGGTCAGTGACCACAACCGCTGGGTCGGTGACATCGCCGAGACCCAGGGTACGGCGGTCAACTATCCGCTGATCGGCGACGAAAACCTGGTGGTGGCCAAGCTCTACGACATGATCCATCCCAATGCCAGCGGCGGTGCGCGCACGGCTGTGGACAACGCCACGGTGCGTTCGGTGTTCATCGTCGGCCCGGACAAGAAGGTCAAGGCCATGCTGATCTACCCGATGAGCGCCGGACGCAATTTCGATGAAGTGCTGCGCCTGCTCGATTCCCTGCAATTGAATGCCAAGCACACCGTTGCCACGCCAGTGAACTGGCGGCCGGGTGAGGACGTGATCATCCCGACCTCGGTGTCTGACGAAGACGCGAAGAAGAAATACCCGGATGGCTTCAAGACCCTGAAGCCGTATCTGCGGACGGTGGCGCAACCGAAATAACTGCTGCGGCCTTCAAACCGCTATCGCGAGCAAGCTCGCTCCCACAGGGGACTTCAGTGAACACAAAATCTGTGTTCGACAGAAGTCCCCTGTGGGAGCGAGCTTGCTCGCGATGAGGCCGGAACTGCTAGCCGAGTAATTCCGCTCAAACCAGATACTTTTTAAACCACCCCAACGTCCGCTCCCACGCCAGCTTCGCCGCCGCCTCGTCATAACGCGGCGTGGAGTCGTTGTGGAAACCATGATTGCAGCCCGGATAAATGTAGGCCACATAGGTCTTGCCCCCGGCCTTCAACGCTTTCTCATAGGCCGGCCAGCCTTCGTTGATCCGCGTATCCAGTTCGCCGTAGTGCAGCATCACCGGTGCCTTGATCCGCGGCACTTCCTCGGCCGTTGGCTGACGGCCATAAAACGACACGGCGGCACCCAGTTCCGGATAGGCCACGGCAGCAGCATTGGCCACGCCACCGCCGTAGCAGAACCCGGTGATGCCGACTTTTCCAGTGGCAGCGGGGTGTTTCATCATCCACTCGACGGCGGCGAAAAAGTCGTTCATCAGCTTTTCCGGGTCGACCGTGGCCTGCAACTCTCGGCCCTTGTCGTCATTGCCGGGATAACCGCCGACCGAACTCAGGCCGTCAGGGGCGAGGGCGATGAAACCGGCCTTGGCCAGACGTCGGGCCACGTCTTCGATGTACGGGTTGAGCCCGCGGTTTTCGTGCACGACCACCACCGCCGGCACTTTGCCCGTGGCCTTGGCCGGGCGCACCAGATAACCGCGAACCTGGCCATGGCCCTTGGGCGATGGGTAGGTGATGTACTCGGGAACAATGTCCGGATCGGTGAACTCGACCTGCTCGGCCAGCGCGTAGTTGGGGCTTAGCGCGGCGAGCAGGGCTCCAGCCGTCAATCCGCCGAAGGTGAACAACGCCGCGCGGTCGAGAAACTCCCGGCGGTTGATCTTGCCGTGGGCGTAGTAGTCGTACAGTTCCAGCAGTTGCGGGGAAAAGTCTTTGGCAGTTAGACGGGTCATTGCTGCAACTCCTCTCGGCTGGTTGAACACGGACCCTGTGGGAGCGAGCTTGCTCGCGATGGCGGCAGACCAGTCGATATCTATGTTGAATGACACTCCGCCATCGCGAGCAAGCTCGCTCCCACAGGGATAAATGGTGATGCCAAAGCCTCATTTCAGACACTGCGCCCCGGCCTTGGCCACTTGCGCATCTTGCTCGGGCTTGACGCCCGACACTCCGACAGCACCAACCACCTGGCCATCGAAAACAATCGGCACTCCCCCTTCCAGTGAAGTCAACAACGGTGCCGACAGGAAAGCGTAGCGCCCGGCGTTGACCATGTCCTCATAGCTTTTCGTTTCACGCCGCCCAAGGGCTGAGGTCCGGGCCTTTTCGGTGGCGATATACGCGCTGCTCGGCGCGCAGCCGTCGAGGCGTTCGAGGGCCAGCGGGTGGCCGCCGTCATCGACTACCACGATGGTCACGGCCCATTGATTGGCCTGTGCTTCGGTGCGGGCGGCTTTGATGATCTGGCTGACTTCGGTCTGGCTCAGGACGGCTTTGCTGTTCATGGGGACCTCCAGGATTGGCTTAAGGCAAGGCGGCTTCGACCAGTTCGATCCAGTGCCGCACCGGGGTTCGGCCCGCGCCGTCGAGGTGCGTCTGGCAGCCGATGTTGGCCGTGACAATCATCTCGGGATGGCCGCTTTCCAGGGCGTTGAGCTTGTTGTCGCGCAACTGCCGCGACAGTTCGGGCTGGGTCAGCGAATAGGTGCCCGCCGAGCCGCAGCACAGGTGCCCGTCGGGGACGGACGTCAGGTTGAAACCGAGTCCGGTCAGCAGCGCTTCCACGGCACCGCCGAGTTTCTGTCCGTGCTGCAAGGTGCAGGGGCAATGGAAGGCCAGGCGTTGGGAGGCGTGGATGCCGAGTTTTTCCAGTGGCTCGTCGCGCAACACCTCCACAAGGTCCCGGGCCAGCGCGCTGACCTTTTTTGCCTTGTCGGCATAGGCCGGGTCGCTGGCGAGCAGATGGCCGTAGTCCTTGATGAAGGCGCCGCAACCGCTGGCCGTCTGCACAATCGCTTCGACGCCTTTTTCGATGCCCGGCCACCACGCGTCGATGTTACACCGGGCACGATCGAGGCCGGCGACCTGGGCGCCAAGGTGGTAGTCCACGGCGCCGCAGCAACCGGCTTCGCGGGTCGCGATGACGCTGATCCCCAACCGGTCCAGCACCCGCGCCGCCGCGGCATTGGTGTTGGGAGACAGGCTGGGCTGCACGCAACCTTCGAGCATCAGCACCTGACGCTCACGCAGGGTCATGGGCCGCGGCTTGGCCGGGTAGACATTGCGCGGCAACTTGCTTTGCAGGGTGCCGGGCAGCAACGCGCGGAACACCTGACCGCTATTGACCAGGCTCTTGAACAGCTCTGGATGGGGCACGGTCTGCCGCAACCCCTCGCGCAACAGGCGTTGACCGAGGGGGCGCGGCACCGCCGCATCGACCACCGCGCGACCGATGTCCAGCAGGTTGTGGTAATCGACCCCCGACGGGCAGGTGGTTTCGCAGTTGCGGCACGACAGGCAGCGATCCAGGTGCTGCTGGGTCTTTTGCGTGACCTCGTTGCCTTCCAGCACTTGCTTGATCAGGTAGATGCGCCCCCGCGGGCCGTCCAGTTCATCGCCGAGCAATTGATAGGTCGGGCACGTGGCATTGCAGAACCCGCAGTGCACGCAGGTGCGCAGAATGCTTTCGGCTTCTGCGGCGCGGGGCAGCTGGCTGGCGCTTTCACTCAAGGTCGTCTGCATGGTTCAAAGCTCCGCGTACAGGCGTCCGGGGTTGAAGATGCCCCGTGGATCGAGTTGCTGTTTCAGGTTGCGGTGATAGCGCATCAGCGCTGGCGGCAGCGGATGGAACGGGGTGTCGGTCAGGCCGTGGCTGAAGCAGGTGGCATGGCCGCCGAGCTCGTCGACTACGTGGCGGATGAACGCCGCGTCGGCATCGGATTTCAGCCAGCGCTGCGCGCCCCCCCAGTCGATCAACTGGCGACCCGGCAGCGACAGGAGCGGCGTGTTGTGCGGCAGGGACAGGCGCCAAAGCGGTTGGTCTTCATCGAAGAAGCTCAAGCGCTGCTCGTTGAGATCGTCCCACCAGGAAGCGTCCAACTGCTCACCACCGAGGCGCTCATGGGCCGCCGCCACCGAACCTTCACCGCCCTCAAGCCGCAGGTGCAGGCATGAACCGTCGTGACAGGCCGCGCTGATCGGCAACGGCTGCTGGCCCCATTCCGCCAGGCGCAACAAGGCCCGCTCGGCGTCCATTTCCAGGCTGATGCTGAGGCACTGCCGGGGTTTTGGTAGCACTTTGAGCGAGACTTCGGTGATCAGCCCGAGGCTGCCGTAACTGCCGGCCATCAGGCGCGACAGGTCATAGCCGGCGACGTTTTTCATCACCTCGCCACCGAAGCGCAACAGCTTGCCGTGCCCTGTGATGACCCGCGTGCCAAGAATGAAGTCCCGCACCGAACCGACCCACGGGCGCCGTGGCCCGGACAGCCCGCAGGCGATCATGCCGCCGACGGTGGCGCCATCGCCAAAGGCCGGCGGTTCGCAGGGCAGCATCTGTTGCGCGGCGTCCAGCTCTTGCGCCAGCTGCGACAACGGCGTGCCGCAGCGGACGGTGATCACCAGCTCGGTCGGGTCGTAACTGACGATGCCCCGGTGTGCGCGGGTGTCGAGAATTTCCCCGGCCGTGGTGCGCCCCAGGAAGGCCTTGCTGTTGGATCCCTGGATGCGCAACGGCGTGGCGTTTTCCAGCGCCTGATTGACCTGTTCCAGCAGTGACGGGCTGTCATCGAAATCTACAGGGCCGCGCATCAGAAACGCTCCAGCTCAGGGAAGGGCAGTTGACCACCATGCACGTGCATGGCACCGAATTCGGCGCAGCGGTGCAGGGTCGGGATGTTCTTGCCGGGGTTGAGCAGGCCGCTCGGGTCGAAGGCGGCTTTGATGGCATGGAACAGAGTCAGCTCGTCGCTGTTGAACTGCGCGCACATCTGATTGATCTTCTCGCGGCCCACGCCGTGTTCACCGGTGATGCTGCCGCCGACTTTCACGCACAACTCCAGAATCTTGCCGCCCAGGGCTTCGGCGCGGTCCAGCTCACCGGGTTGATTGGCGTCGAACAGGATCAACGGATGCATGTTGCCGTCACCGGCATGGAACACGTTGGCCACCCGCAGGCCGTATTCCTTCGACAGCTCGGTGATGGCGTGCAGTACGCCGGGCAGTTCGCGACGGGGGATGGTGCCATCCATGCAGTAATAGTCCGGCGAGAGGCGGCCCACCGCCGGGAAGGCATTCTTGCGTCCGGCCCAGAAACGCACGCGCTCGGCTTCGTCTTTCGCCTGACGCAGCTCGATGGCGCCGGCCTGTTGCAGCACCTGGCGCACCCGCTCGCAGTCATCGCAGACGTCGGCTTCGACGCCATCGAGTTCGCACAGCAGAATGGCCTGGGCGTCCACCGGATAACCGGCGTGGATGAAGTCCTCGGCGGCGCGGATGGCCAGGTTGTCCATCATTTCCAGGCCACCGGGGATGATGCCGGCGGCGATGATATCGCCAACGGCGCGCCCGGCTTTTTCCACGGAGTCGAACGCTGCCAGCAGCACTTTGGCGGTCTGCGGTTTAGGCAGCAGTTTGACCGTGACTTCGGTGATCACCCCCAGCAGGCCTTCGGAGCCGGTGAACAGCGCCAGCAGGTCGAAACCGGGGGAGTCGAGGGCATTGGAGCCCAGGCTCAAATGCTCGCCGTCGACGGTGAGGATGTCGACCTTGAGCACGTTGTGCACGGTCAGGCCGTACTTCAGGCAATGCACGCCACCGGCATTTTCCGCGACATTGCCGCCGATGGAACAGGCGATTTGCGAGGAGGGATCCGGCGCGTAGTACAGGCCGAAGGGTGCCGCCGCCTGGGAAATCGCCAGATTGCGCACGCCGGGCTGAACCCGTGCGGTACGGGCGGCGGGGTCGATGCCCAGGATGTTGTTGAAGCGCGCCATCACCAGCAGCACGCCTTTCTCCAGGGGCAGCGCCCCACCGGACAAACCGGTGCCCGCGCCACGGGCCACCACGGGGACGTGCAGCTCATGGCAGACGCGCAGCACCCCTTGCACTTCGTCGATATATCGGGGCAATACCACCAGCATCGGCGTGGTGCGATAGGCCGACAGTCCGTCGCATTCGTAGGGCCTGAGTTCCTCCTGCTGATGCAGGATTTCCAGATTCGGCAAACGGGTTTGCAGGGTCTGCAACAGCGCCTGTTTGTCGACACCGGGCAAGGCGCCGTCAACGCGTTCATCGTAGAGAATGTTCATGGGGTCACGATTCTCGCTGGAGGCCACTGACCTTAATCATTGGCCTGATACAGCCGACTGTCCATGGGATCGTTGTCTGCTCGACGTACGATTCATTCAATAAAAACCACCATCCCCTAATGTGGGAGCGAGCTTGCTCGCGATAGCGGTGGCTCAGTCGACATCTCTGTCGAATGTGACACGGTCATCGCGAGCAAGCTCGCTCCCACAGGGATCAGGTTTGCGCAGAATTACGCGTGTATTCGACTCAATGTCCGCCCACCACCATGTGGCTGAACGGTGCGACATAGGCCTGCAATGTCACCAGCCCACCGACCAGAATCGCCAGCACAATCGAGTGGAAGAACACGTAGCGCAGGATTTCCCCTTCATGGCCATACCAGCGGGTGGCGGTGGAGGCGACCACGATCGACTGGGCATCGACCATCTTGCCCATGACCCCGCCGGAGCTGTTGGCGGCGGCCATCAACACCGGGCTCATGCCCAACTGCTCGGACGTCACTCGTTGCAAGCCGCCGAACAGCACGTTGGAAGCCGTGTCCGAACCGGTCAACGCCACGCCGAGCCAGCCGAGCAAGGTACCGAACATCGGATAGAAGATGCCCGTCGCGGCGAAGGCCAGGCCCATGGTCGCATCCAGGCCCGAGTAGCGCGTGAGGAAGCCCAGCGCGAGCATCGCCGCAATGGTGATCAGCGAGTAGCGCACCACCCACAGGGTGCGCAGGTACTGGCGAATCAGTTGTGGTATCGAGTACCCCATCAGCAAGCCGCCGACAATCGCCGCCAGCAGAATGCCGCTGCCGGTGGCGGTGAACCAGGTGAACTTGTACACCGCCTCTTCGGTTTTCGGCGCAGGCACCACGGGTGGGACTTTCTCGACCTGCAAGTGCAGGGTGGTGAAGGTCAGGACCGGCGCGAACACCGGGTTGGCCTCGCGCAGCGGTTTGCCCTGAGGGTCGAGCTTGGCTGAGCTGGTTTGCGGGTCGATGGCAGGGCGGGTGTCGAAGGTGTTCTTGAAGCCTTGCGTACCCCAGATGAACACGAAGACCGTGAGGATGATCCACGGCATCCATGCGCGCATCACTGCCGGTTTTGCCTCATTGGCGAAGGTTGCAGTCGGTACAGGCTTTTCGTCGTGCTCGGCGTCGATCTTCGAGTTGTCGACCCGGCCGGACAGCGCCGCGGAGGTGTGCACGGTGGCCGGTTTCCAGACCTGGAGGAAACCGGCCAGGCAGGCCATGGAAATCAGTGCGGCGATCACGTCCACCAGCATCGGCCCGTGATAGTTGGACACCAGGAACTGCGGCACGGCAAAACTGACCCCGGCCACCAGAATCGCCGGCCAGATTTCCAGCATCTTGCGCCAGCCGGCAAAGGCCCAGATCAGCCAGAACGGCACCAGCACCGAGAAAAATGGCAACTGCCGGCCGACCATCATCGACAGCTCCATTTCATCCAGCCCGGTGACCCTGGCCAGGGTGATGATCGGCGTACCGAGGGCACCGAACGCCACGGGGGCAGTGTTGGCGATCAGCGCCAGCCCCGAGGCGGCGAGTGGCGAAAACCCCAGCCCGATCAGAATCGCCCCGGTCACCGCCACCGGCGTACCGAAACCGGCCGCGCCTTCGAAAAACGCACCGAAGCAGAAAGCGATCAGGAGCAATTGCAGGCGCCGGTCATCGGTGATGCGCGCCAGGGAGTCTTGCAACACCTTGAACGAGCCATTCTCGGTGGTCAGGCGGTGCAGGAAGATGATGTTCAACACAATCCAGCCAATCGGCAGCAGACCGTTGGCTGCACCGAACAGCGCCGCGGTACCTGCCATGTTCGCCGGCATGCCGAAGGCGAAGATCGCGATCAGCAAGGCCGAGGCCAGGGCGAGCAACGCCGCCAGGTGCGCCTTGACATGGAAAAACGCGAGGGACGCCAGCATCACCACCACCGGCACGGCCGCCATGAGTGTTGAAAGCACCGGGTTACCGAACGGATCGTAGACTTGCTGCCAGACCATGTTCCACCTCTGCTTTTTATTGTTGAGCGTGCAGATCCCCTGAGGGGAGGTGGACTTCAGTATAGGTGGCATTGCGCCGCTGTCAGGGCAGGCCTCCGGTCCAGCGAGTCGGCGCAGTTCCGAGGGCTGAGCTAGCATGGCCAGTAGGGTTTGAATTCAGTCAGGGGAGGAGTCCAGTCATGACCGAGCGCCATATGGAGCACAAGGAAACGCTATCGAACGGATGCAACATCAGAGTCAAGGCCGAGATATTGAAGGACGGTTCGTTGGGCATGTTCATCGGTGTCTATCGGCCGGACGGCTCGGCCATCGATGAAAACCACGACCCGCGGCCGCACATGCTGGACATGGAAGCGGCGATGGATTGGGGGATCGATATTGCCAAGGGAATTGGCAATAGCCAGCGAACGTTGTGAGACCAGGCGACCGGCGGTCGCTGTCAGAACCCGAACGAACGGGCCGAGCCTTTTGCCAGCTCGACATCCAGCAGATGCTCGACCAGCACGTCATTCAAAAAACGGAACTGATCATTGAGCCCGACCACTTCGTTGCTGAAGTGATGATCGGCTGCCGGGATCAGCAACGCTTCGAACTTCTCGTCGAACAGCAGAGTCAACTCTTTACGCGGCTCGTATTTCTGCGCGTAGAAATTGTTGCCGAACACCGGAAAACGCACGGCGAGGGTGACGATGTGAATCATGATGTTTGCTCCTCGCTCAGGACGTACCAGGAAAATACGCTCAAGGTGAAAGCCGTCAGAGCCAGGCAGGTCAGCAGATGGATCAGCATGATGTCCCCCTCCGATTCGGGGTTTCGTGTTGGCTTGGAATCGATCCTACGCTGACGGCCATCAAACGGAAGGCAATCGCGGCGATGGTGAATATCGATGCAACTGATGGCGGTTTTTTTCGCTGTTGATGCAGGCCCTTTCGCGGGCTCCGGGACATCGCCACCTATACTTAAACCGAAAGTTTCGCGTGTCGGGCATTTTGCCCGGTGCCAACTCCAGGAAGCCGCCATCTTGAACCTGCGTTCGCTGATCATTGCCGTGCTGGTGGTGTTGGCGGGGTGTGCCACGCCTGTGCGCGCGCCGGTAGAAGTGGCGCCGGTCATCGTTCCTGCCAGCACCTGGCAAGAAGTGGACCGGGAGATCGTCACCGCGTCGCAGGCGGCTACCGAGCAGACCAGAATCTACGCCCGCGGCGCCATGGATTACTGGCGCACACGGGTCTATGAGTTGACCGAACAGAATTTCATTCCGTGGTTCAGCAGTTACTGGACCCAGGAGTGGCTGTCGATGAAGGTCAGCTGGTACACCATCAGCGCCAAGGGTGAGCAGGACTCCGTGGAAAAACGCCTGGCGGCGTACCTGCTCGAAGCCTATCAGGAGAAGGTCCTGGCCCCGGCGGCCGTGGAAATCGATCCCGATGCGATTCTCGGCCTGGCAGCGGCGTTCTATGTCGACATCCTCAAGGAGGAGCTGCAGAAAATCTCCAACCGCCACGGCGTGCCGATGGCGCAGCTCAACGGGCGCATCCAGAAAATCCCGGCCATCGCCCTCGGGCCTCCGCCGACGAGAGACGCCTCGTTGTACCAGGTCGTGCACACCGAACCGCTGAACGCCTTGCCGGCCTTCGCCGCGCTGATCGACAAAGTCCATAAGGCCGGTGGCGACAAGGGGGTGGGGTCGACCGACACCGCGATGGCGCCGGTGGCCAGGCGCGCCAGCCGGCGGATGGAAGCCGAGATGGCCCCGCGCGGGGCCGCCAGCGCCGTGGCCGCAGCGACCGGGAAACTCGCCGGTGGCTTGATCACGCTAGGGGTGGCGGGTATTCGCGCATTCATTCAGGCCTTTGACCGGCCCGATAGCGAGGCGCTGATCCGCCGTAGCCTGGGCAATACCTTCGACAAGGCCTGGCTCAAACTGGTGCAGGACCCGACCAGCGGCGTCATGGCCGGCACGCTTTACATGGCGGCGCAGGTCGAAGGCAGCCTGGGCGGCAGCGCACAACCGCCGGTCGGTTTGAGCGCCGGCACTGTCGATCGGACGCCAGCGCAACCGACTAACCTGCAGAACACCCCATGACCCAAGGAGAAAAACGCATGTCTTACGTCGATGGATTCATCGCTGCCGTACCCACCGCCAACCGTGAGCAATACATCAGGCACGCCAAAGTCGCCGCCTTGGTCTTCAAGGAAAACGGTGCCTTGAGCGTGGTCGAATGCTGGGGCGAGGATGTCCCGGAAGGCAAGGTCACCTCGTTTCCAATGTCGGTGAAGCTCAAGGAAGGCGAAACCGTTGCCTTTGGCTGGATCATCTGGCCTGACAAGGCCACCCGCGATGCCGGAATGGGCAGGATGATGCAGGACCCGCGCATGAAACCGGACGTCAATCCAATGCCCTTCGATGGCCAGCGCATGGTCTACGGCGGGTTCGAAGTGCTCCTCCAGGCTTGACGCTGCACGCGGGATCACTCCGGCGTCGGGGTGATCCTGCAACTCTTGCGCTGGCGGATCTCGTCGTCCGTCGGCCGCTCGTGGATGAACTCGAAGCGCGGCTCACCTTCGTTGTAATGCACCAGCCAGCCCCATTCCAGCTTGAGTTCATCCTGACCTGGCTCGGGCGGTGTGGCCCACCATGGCTCTTTGCTGACGATCTGTCGCATGGCCCCTCCGGTATTACGGGATGCTAAAACTATAACGCGCCTGCCGCACGGCGCCAGAATTGCGCTGGCCGGTGCGCGAGTGTTGAGTACACTCAGGCAGTCTTCCCACGAGGTGCCCGGCATGAACGACGAAACCCGCGAGCCGTTCAAACGCCTGTTCTTTGCGCTGAACTGCGCCCCGGCCCTGCGCCGGGATATCGCCCAGTGGCGCGGTGCGCTGCAACTGCGCAACGGACGGCCGGTGCCAGCGGAAAACTTTCACCTGACGCTGAAGTTCTTGGGGGCGGTGGGTGTGGCGCAGATCGCCGGGCTCTGCACCGCTGCGACGTCCGTCCGTACACCGGGCAAGCGCTTGACGGTGGTGCTGGATCGGCTGGACGTGTGGCGCAGGGCAGGGGCGTTGGTGCTCGCGCCGCAACAGGCGCCCCCGGCATTGCTGCGCCTGGTGTATGCCCTGGAACAGGCGATGTTGCCGTTCGGGCTGGAGGAGGCACCCAGGGAATATCGTCCGCACCTGACCCTGGCACGGCAGTATCGGGCGCCGGTGCCGGAGTCCGCGACACCGCCCGAGTTCTTCCTGCGTGCCGACCGATTCACCCTGTTCGAATCCCACAAGGGCCGTTATCGGGCGCTGGCCGAATGGCCGTTGATCGATCCCCAATAAAAAAGGCGCCCGAGGGCGCCAAACTTCACCTGAACCGAGGGAGCCAGGTGAGGCCGTTCTACTGCAGGAGAGGCAGCGGTGGTAAGGCGCTGCGTGAACGGAAATGGGTAAAGCTGAAATGTGTGCTGGATGTTCTGGCCTCATCGCGAGCAAGCTCGCTCCCACAGGGATAGCGCGAACTTCAAAGTACATGCGGTACCTGTGGGAGCGAGCTTGCTCGCGATGGCGTATCCGAGTGGATTACTGGCCGAGTTTCACCTTGGTCCAGCCACGGGTCATGATCCGCTGGATGGCAATCGGCTGGTCCGGCACGGCATAGAGCGTGGCCATTACCGCTTCCGGCGGGTAGGAGCCCGGATCGTTGCGGATGGCTTCATCCACCAACGGCGTGGCCGCAGCGTTCGCGTTGCTGTAGCCGATGTTGTTGGTGATGTCGGCGATCACGTCGGGGCGCATCAGGAAGTTCATGAACAGGTAAGCGTTCTCGACGTTGGCGGCATCGCGGGGGATGGCGAGCATGTCGTAGAAACTGGCGGCGCCTTCTTTCGGAATGCTGTAGTCGATCTTCACCTTGTCCCCGGCTTCCTGGGCGCGGGCCTTGGCCTGCAGCACGTCGCCTGAGTAACCGACGGCCACGCAGATGTTGCCGTTGGCCAGGTCCGAGATGTATTTCGACGAATGGAAGTACGCCACGTTCGGGCGAATCTTCATGAACAGCGCCTGGGCTTGGGCGATGTGCTGCTTGTCCTGATCGTTCACCGGGTAGCCCAGGTAGTGCAGGGCGGTCGGGATCATTTCAGTCGGTGAATCGAGAAAGCTGATGCCGCAGGCTTTGAGCTTCTCGGCGTTTTGCGGTTTGAACAGCAGGTCCCAGGAGTTGGTCGGGGCGTTGGCGCCGAGCACTTCCTTGACCTTCTGCGGGTTGAAGCCGATGCCGATCGAGCCCCACATGTACGGGATGGCGTGGGCGTTATCGGGATCGCTCGCCGAGGCGTTCTTCAGCAGCACCGGGTTGAGGTTTTTCCAGTTCGAAAGCTTCGACTTGTCCAGTTCCTGATAGACGCCGGCCTTGATCTGCTTGGCCAGGAAACTGTTGGACGGCACGACGATGTCGTAGCCGGATTTACCCGCCAGCAGACGTGCTTCAAGGGTTTCGTTGCTGTCGAACACATCGTAGGTCACCTGGATGCCAGTCTCGTCCTCGAACTTCCTGACGGTATCCGGGCCAATGTAATCCGACCAGTTGTAGACGCGCAGAACCTTGTCATTGGCCTGGGCAACCGTAGCGATTGCGCCCAATAAGGACAGTGTCAGCAGAGTCCTGCCAAACATTTTCATCGGTACAACTCCATTCTTTTTATACAAAACACAAAACCTGTGACGAGCGAGCTTTTGTGGCGAGGGGGCTTGCCCCCGTTGGGTCGCGAAGCGGCCCCAAAACCGGAATCCTCGGTGTTTCAGTTACACCGAACGTACTGGTTTTACGGCTGCTGCGCAGCCGAACGGGGGCAAGCCCCCTCGCCACAAAGAGCAAACCACAGTGCCTTAGGCGGTGGCTTCGAGCATTTTCTTTTCAGGTTGCTGCCAGGATTCGCTGGCGGTCTGGTCCATGGCTTCCTGGATCGCGCGCTTGCGGCTTTCTTCGGCACGGCGGCTGAAGAACCAGACCATGAAGGTCACGATCGACACCGCCAACAGGATCAGGCTGGCCACGGCATTGATCTCAGGCTTGACCCCCAGACGCACCGCCGAGAACACTTCCATCGGCAGGGTCGTCGAGCCTGGGCCCGACACGAAGCTCGCCAGCACCAGGTCATCCAGCGACAGGGCGAACGACATCATGCCGCCCGCTGCCAGCGATGGCGCGATCATCGGGATGGTGATCAGGAAAAACACCTTGAGCGGCTTCGCCCCCAGGTCCATGGCCGCCTCTTCGATGGACAGGTCCAGCTCGCGCAAACGCGCCGAGACCACCACCGCCACATAGGCCGCGCAGAACGTGGTGTGGGCGATCCAGATGGTGACGATGCCACGCTCCTGCGGCCAGCCGATCAACTGCGCCATGGCCACGAACAGCAGCAACAGCGACAGACCGGTGATCACCTCAGGCATCACCAGCGGCGCGGTGACCAGGCCACCGAACAGCGTGCGGCCCTTGAAGCGGGTAACGCGGGTCAGAACGAACGCGGCTAACGTCCCTAGTGCGACTGCTGCGATGGCGGTGTAGCAGGCGATTTCCAGCGAGCGCACCACCGAGCCCATCAGTTGCGAGTTGTCGAGCAGGCCGGCGTACCACTTGATCGACCAGCCGCCCCACACCGTCACCAGTTTGGAGGCGTTGAACGAGTAGATCACCAGGATCAGCATCGGCAGGTAGATAAACGACAAGCCGAAAATCAGCATGAACTTTGCAAATCCGAAGCGTTTCATCCCCGTGCCTCCATCTCTTTGGCCTGACTGCGGTTGAACAGAATGATCGGCACAATCAGGATCAACAGCATCACCACCGCCAGGGCAGACGCCACCGGCCAGTCGCGGTTGTTGAAGAACTCTTGCCACAACACACGGCCGATCATCAGGGTTTCCGGGCCGCCCAGCAGTTCCGGAATCACGAACTCACCGACTACCGGAATGAACACCAGCATGCAGCCTGCGATGATGCCGTTCTTGGCCAACGGCACGGTGATTTTCCAGAAGTTGTTGAAATTGCTCGAGCCCAGGTCCGACGCGGCTTCCAGCAGACTGCCATCGTGCTTGACCAGGTTGGCGTACAGCGGCAGCACCATGAACGGCAGGTAGGCGTAAACGACCCCGATGTAGACGGCGGTGTTGGTGTTGAGGATCTCGATCGGCGCCGAGGTCAGCCCGGTCCACATCAAGAATGCGTTGAGCAAACCGTTGTTGCTGAGGATGCCCATCCACGCGTAAACGCGGATCAGGATCGCGGTCCAGGTCGGCATCATGATCAACAGCAGCAGGACGTTTTGCGATTCCTTGCTGGCCTTGGTGATCGCGTAGGCCATCGGGAAACCGATCACCAGGCACATCATCGTGCTGAGCAACGCGACTTTCAACGAGCCGAGGTACGCCGAGATGTACAGTTCGTCCTGGGTCAGCAGGCTGTAGTTACCGAGGTTCAACAGCAGCTGAAATTTTTGCTCGGCGAAGGTGTAGATCTCCGAGTATGGCGGAATGGCCAGGGCTGCTTCCGAAAAACTGATCTTCATCACCAGGAAGAACGGCAGCATGAAGAACAGGAACAGCCAGATGAATGGAATCCCGATGACGAACTTGCGCCCGCTGGGGACCAGTCTCAGAAATTGCTGATTGAAGGTTTTCATGCGCGCAGTACCACGCCGCTGTCGTCTTCCCACCACACGTAGACCTGATCGTCCCAGGTCGGACGCGCACCACGGCGTTCGGCGTTGGCCATGAACGACTGAACGATCTTGCCGCCAGGCAGTTCGACGTAGAACACCGAGTGGCCGCCGAGGTAGGCGATGTCATGCACCTTGCCGCTGGACCAGTTGTAGCGGTGCTCGGGCTTGACGGTGCTGACCAGTAGTTTTTCCGGGCGGATCGCGTAGGTGATCGACTTGTCCTGCACCGAGGTGCTGACGCCGTGGCCGACGTAGATTTTCTGTTCCAGGTCCGGGCTGTGGATGATCGCGTGACCTTCCAGGTCCTCGACCACAGTGCCGTCGAAGGCGTTCACGTTGCCGATGAATTCGCAGACCATGCGGCTGACCGGTGCTTCATAGATGTCGACCGGGCTGCCGATCTGGGCGATCCAGCCCAGGTGCATGATCGCGATGCGCTCGGCCATGGTCATGGCCTCTTCCTGGTCGTGGGTCACCATCACGCAGGTCACGCCCACGCGCTCGATGATCTCCACCAGCTCCAGCTGCATTTGCGAGCGCAGCTTTTTATCCAGTGCGCCCATTGGCTCGTCGAGCAGCAGCAGCTTCGGCCGCTTGGCCAGGGAACGGGCCAGGGCCACGCGCTGACGCTGGCCGCCGGACAGCTGGTGTGGCTTGCGCTTGGCGTACTGGGTCATGTGCACCAGGCGCAGCATCTCCTGCACGCGGGCTTCGATTTCGGCCGCCGGCAAACGGTCCTGCTTGAGGCCGAAGGCGATGTTCTGCGCCACCGTCATGTGCGGGAACAGCGCGTAGGACTGGAACATCATGTTGATCGGTCGTTCGTACGGCGGCATGTCGGTGATGTCGACACCGTCGAGCAGAATCCGCCCTTCGGTCGGGCGCTCGAAACCGGCGAGCATGCGCAGCAGGGTCGATTTGCCGGAGCCGGAACCACCGAGCAGGGCAAAGATTTCACCCTGGTGGATTTCCAGGGACACGTCGTCCACCGCGGTGGTTTCGTCGAATTTCTTGGTGACGCGATCGACTTTCACCAACACCTTTTTCGGTGCCTGGTGACCTTCAAGAGCCTTCCTGTAGATGCTGGAGGCGTTTGCCATGTGAAACTCCCAACAGGTTTCAGTCGCCCGGCCAACACGGCCCGGCTTAATAGTGGATTGCAAACCCGTGAAGCCGGTCCGCGCTGATCCCTTGTAGGAGCGAGCCTGCTCGCGATGGTCGCCAACGATGACGCTGGCAGTCTGAATGCCCGCGGTGTCCGGACATCCATCGCGAGCAGGCTCGCTCCTACAGGGAATTGCGTTTCCCACCCCGGGTTTATTCGGCGCCGCCATCCTGGCTGCCTGGTCGTGCTTGTTGTTATCGCAGTGTGTTGTTTTTGCGAGCGGGGCACGCACAAGCGCCTGCCCGCTCGCGTTGGGCAGTCAATCGTTGAATGTGGGTATCAGGTCGTCAGCTCGAGTGACGCAGTGCCGCCCGTTGTCGGCAGGCTTGGCCGAACGCCTGGAAAATACTCAAGTAAGGAGGGTTATCCAGCACTTGCCATTCCGGGTGCCATTGCACGCCGAGGGCGAAGGCCTTGCTGTGTTCGACCGAGATCGCCTCGATCAGGCCATCGGGAGCGACGGCTTCGGCGCGCAGGCCGGGCGCGAGGCGGTCGATGCCCTGACTGTGAATCGAGTTGACCTGGAACACCGCAGGCAGGTCCAACGCTTCGAACACGCCACCGGGCTGCACATTCACTCCATGGGCCGGCGCGTATTGCACGGCCAGGTCCGGATGGTCGGCCTCGCGATGATCAAGGAAGCCAGGCAGTTCATGGACCTTCTGATGCAGGCTGCCACCGAACGCCACGTTCATCTCCTGGAAGCCACGGCAGATGCCGAGCACCGGAACGCCCGCTGCAATAGCGGCGCGGATCAGGGGAAGGGTGGTGGCATCCCGCGCCGGATCATGATCCGTACCGGGGGCGCTGTCGGGGCCTTGATAGTGGAAGGGTTCCACGTTCGACGGCGAGCCGGTCAGCAACAGACCGTCGAGCTGCGGCAGCAGATCTTCGATTTCGGTCAGGTCGCCTAAGGAAGGAATAACGACAGGCAGCCCCAGCGCCGCAACGCTGACAGCACGCAGGTACTTGTCGCCGCTGATGTGGTAGGGGTGCAGGCCAATCTGTTTGACGCACGCAGTAACGCCGATCAATGGCTTGAGTGCCATTTTTATCACCTCGAAGTTTCACACTTGAACGAGCTTTTCCGGAGCTTAGCCTTGTTGATTTTAATTAACAACTCTCATGTAAAAAATACTAAACGCCGAACGTCCAATCTTCAGGGTTTACGCGTGTTTGAGGGCGTACCTGGTACTCTCGTCCTTCTGGGAGGCCCGAAAATAAACGCTTAAAGGCTGAGTGTTCGCTATTGACTTCACTTTGTCGTTCGGGTTGACTGGGTTCGTGAAAGGGTAGTGAACATAATAATTAACAGCTAAAAAATAGGTGCATCATGTCGGTCCCTCTGCGTGCCGTTCAACTCAACGAAGCAAACGCATTCCTTAAGAAATATCCTGAGGTTTTGTACGTCGACCTTCTGATTGCGGATATGAACGGTGTGGTGCGCGGCAAGCGCATCGAGCGCACCAGTCTTCATAAGGTTTACGAAAAAGGCATTAACCTGCCGGCGTCACTGTTTGCTCTGGACATCAACGGTTCTACGGTGGAAAGCACCGGTCTGGGCCTGGACATCGGCGACTCAGACCGAATCTGTTTCCCGATCCCCGGTACTCTCAGTATCGAGCCTTGGCAGAAGCGCCCGACTGCGCAACTGCTGATGACCATGCACGAACTCGAAGGCGAGCCATTCTTCGCCGACCCGCGTGAAGTGCTGGCCAATATCGTGCGCAAGTTCGACGACATGGGCCTGACCATCTGCGCCGCGTTCGAACTGGAGTTCTACCTGATCGACCAGGACAACGTGAACGGCCGTCCGCAATCGCCACGTTCGCCGGTATCCGGCAAGCGTCCGATGTCGACCCAGGTGTACCTGATCGACGACCTCGACGAATACGTCGACTGCCTGCAAGACATCCTCGAAGGCGCGAAAGAGCAGGGCATCCCGGCTGACGCCATCGTCAAGGAAAGCGCCCCGGCGCAGTTCGAAGTCAACCTGCATCACGTGGCTGACCCGATCAAGGCCTGCGACTACGCCGTCCTGCTCAAGCGTCTGGTGAAGAACATCGCCTACGACCACGAGATGGACACCACCTTCATGGCCAAGCCGTATCCGGGTCAGGCGGGCAACGGTCTGCACGTGCACATTTCGATTCTCGACAAGGAAGGCAACAACATCTTTGCCAGCGAGGATCCCGAGCAGAACGCCGCGCTGCGACATGCGATCGGCGGTGTGCTCGAGACCCTGCCGGCGCAGATGGCCTTCCTCTGCCCGAACGTCAACTCGTACCGTCGTTTTGGCGCGCAGTTCTACGTGCCGAACTCGCCGAGCTGGGGCATCGACAACCGCACCGTGGCCGTGCGTGTACCGACCGGTTCGCCAGACTCGGTGCGCATCGAGCACCGCGTAGCGGGCGCCGATGCCAACCCTTACCTGCTGATGGCGTCGGTCCTGGCCGGTGTTCATCACGGCCTGACCAACCAGATCGAACCGGGCGCCCCGGTGGAAGGCAACAGCTACGAGCAAAACGAGCAGAGCCTGCCGAACAACCTGCGCGATGCCCTGCGCGAGCTGGATGACAGCGAAGTCATGGCCAGGTACATCGACCCGCTGTACATCGACGTGTTCGTGGCGTGCAAGGAAAGCGAGCTGGCCGAGTTCGAGAACTCCATCTCCGACCTTGAGTACAACTGGTACTTGCATACGGTTTAAGACGAACCACACCGATCACCTGTAGGAGCGAGCCTGCTCGCGAAGGCGGCGGATCAGTCAGCACTTATGTCGTCTGACACTCCGCCATCGCGAGCAGGCTCGCTCCTACAGGGGATCGCATTTCAAGTCTTGAATTGACGGACCTCGGTCCGGCGATCACCTATTCCCCTGCGTCGAGTCACAACCATGACAAACACTCGCAGCGACTGGGAGCAACGCTTCCAGTCCCTCTCTATCGAAGGTCGCGCATTCATTGACGGCCAATACTGCGCGGCCGCCAGTGGCGCCACGTTCGAATGCACAAGCCCCGTAGACGGTCGTTTCCTGGCGAACGTCGCCAGCACCGACGAAGCCGACGCCAATGCAGCAGTCGCCGTAGCGCGCCGTACCTTCGAATCCGGCGTGTGGGCCAACCTCGCCCCGGTCGAGCGCAAGCGCATCCTGATCCGCTTCGCTGATCTGATCCTGGCCAACCAGGAAGAACTGGCCCTGCTCGAAACCCTCGACATGGGCAAGCCGATCAGCGATTCGATGAGCATCGACATTCCGGCGACCGCCAACGCGATCCGCTGGACCGCCGAAGCCATCGACAAGGTCTACGACGAAGTCGCTGCCACGCCCCGCGATCAACTGGGGCTGGTGACCCGCGAAGCCGTCGGCGTGGTCGCGGCCATCGTGCCGTGGAACTTCCCGCTGATCATGGCCAGCTGGAAGTTCGCCCCGGCCCTGGCGATGGGCAACTCGTTCATCCTCAAGCCTTCGGAAAAATCCCCGCTGACGGCGATCCGCATCGCCCAGTTGGCGCTGGACGCCGGCATCCCGAAAGGCGTGTTCAACGTCCTGCCGGGTTACGGCCACACCGTCGGCAAGGCGCTGGCGCTGCACATGGACGTCGACGTGCTGGCCTTCACCGGCTCCACGGCGATTGCCAAGCAACTGATGATCTACGCCGGGCAAAGCAACATGAAACGCGTCTGGGCCGAAGCGGGGGGCAAGAGCCCGAACGTGGTGTTTGCCGACGCGCCGGACTTGCGCGCGGCAGCACAGGCAGCGGCCAGCGGCATCGCCTTCAATCAGGGTGAAGTCTGCACCGCCGGTTCGCGCCTGCTGGTGGAGCGTTCGATTCGCGAGCAGTTCATTCCATTGCTGGTGGAAGCCCTGCAAGCCTGGAAGCCGGGCCACGCGCTGGATCCTGCGACCACCGTCGGCGCGGTGGTCGATCAGCGTCAGCTGGAAAACGTATTGCGCTACATCGAAGTCGGCAAGCAGCAGGGCGGTCAACTGATCGCCGGCGGCAGCCGCACCCTCGAGGACACCGGTGGCCTGTACCTGGAACCGGCGATTTTCGACGGCGTGACCAACGCCATGACCATCGCCCGGGAAGAAATCTTCGGCCCGGTGCTGTCGGTCATCACCTTCGACACCTTCGATGAAGCCCTGGCGATCGCCAACGACAGCATCTTCGGCCTGGCCGCCGGCGTCTGGACGAGCAACCTGAGCAAGGCCCACACCTTCGCCCGTGGCCTGCGTGCCGGCAGCGTCTGGGTCAACCAGTACGACGGCGGCGACATGACCGCGCCGTTCGGCGGGTTCAAGCAGTCGGGTAACGGTCGGGACAAATCGCTGCACGCGTTCGACAAGTACACCGAACTCAAGGCGACCTGGATCAAGCTCTGATAACAATAAAGCGACGGTCGCCGACTCTGTCGGCGGCCATCGGAGAACTGTATGAAACAAGACTCTTTCAACCAACAGCATGTAAACAGCTACTACGCCGCCACCCGCAACTTCACCGGTGATTTCCCGGTGCTGGAAGGGGCGGTGGACTGCGACGTCTGTGTGATCGGCGCCGGCTACACCGGCCTGTCCTCGGCCCTGTTCCTCGCCGAAGCGGGCTACAGCGTGACCGTGCTCGAAGCGGCCAAGGTCGGCTTCGGCGCCAGCGGTCGCAACGGCGGGCAACTGGTCAACTCCTACAGTCGCGACGTCGATGTCATCGAAGAGCGTTATGGCGACAGGACTGCTGAAATCCTCGGCAGCATGATTTTCGAAGGCGCCGACATCATCCGTCAGCGCATACAGCACTACGACATCCAGTGCGATTACCGTCCCGGCGGTATCTTCGCGGCGATGAACAAGAAGCAACTCAAGGGCCTGGCCGAGCAGAAGAAGAGCTGGGAGCGCTACGGCAACAAGAACCTGAAAATGCTCGACGCGGCCGACATCAAGCGCGAAGTCGGCTCCGACGCCTACGTCGGCGGCCTGCTGGACATGCAGGGCGGCCACATTCACCCACTGAACCTGGCACTCGGCGAAGCCTCGGCGATCATCGGCCTGGGCGGCAAGATCTACGAGCAATCGGCGGCGGTGGAAATCACCTACGGCGAGCCCATCACCGTGCGCACTGCCAAAGGTGTGGTGAAGGCCAAGTACCTGCTGATCGCCGGCAACGCCTACCTGCCGCAGGGTCTGGACAATCGCGTGACCAGCAAGAGCATGCCGTGCGGTTCGCAGATCGTCGTCACCGAGCCGTTGTCGGAAAAGCAGGCCCGCAGCCTGATCAAGAACAACTACTGCGTCGAAGACTGCAACTACCTGCTCGACTACTACCGCCTGACCGCGGACAACCGCCTGCTGTACGGCGGTGGCGTGGTCTACGGTGCGCGCGAGCCGGACGACATCGAACAACTGATCCGCCCGAAAATCCTCAAGACCTTCCCGCAATTGAAGGACGTGAAGATCGACTACCGCTGGACCGGCAACTTCCTGCTGACCATGTCGCGCATGCCGCAGTTCGGTCGTATCGAGAAGAACGCCTACTACATGCAGGGCTACAGCGGTCACGGTGTCACCTGCTCGCACCTGGCCGGTAAACTGATCTCGGAAATGATCCGTGGCGACGCCGAGCGTTTCGACGCGTTTGCATCCTTGCCGCACATGCCGATGATCGGCGGGCGCACCTTCTCGGCGCCGTTGACCGCCCTCGGCGCCGTGTACTACTCACTGCGCGACCGTTTCGGCATCTAAGCCTTATCTCGCCGGCGGCATCTCCCCAAAGGGTGCCGCCGGCTTTTTAATACCAGAAACACCGCCGTCCCCTGTGGGAGCGAGCCTGCTCGCGAAGAGGCCATATCAGCCAAAATCGATGTCGCCTGACACACCGCTTTCGCGAGCAGGCTCGCTCCCACAGGTCGTTTTTTCCAGCCGTTTATCGAACCTGCTGAGCATTACGAACAAACGTGATTTAATAGCCGCCTTTCACGTTTCCGGGACCGGAAAACGGCGTGATTCGCGCCTGCTCTCCACCCTTCCATTATCCCCGTAGGAGCGAGCAAGCTCGCTACAGGTTTGGCACATAAGGCTGTCATGGACACGGGCTCACGACTCAAATTAGTACGCGAAAGCTACAAAATGTCCCAGCGCGAGCTGGCCCGGCGTAGCGGCGTCACCAATGCAACCATCTCCCTGATCGAACAGAATCGGGTCAGTCCTTCCGTCAGCTCCCTGAAGAAATTGCTGGAGGGCATCCCCATGTCCCTGGCCGACTTCTTCACCTTCGATCAGCCACCGCGCGAACACCAATACGTCTTCCGCGCCAACGAACAACCCGACCTCGGCCGCCACGGCCTGCGCCTGCTGCTGATCGGCGCGTCCGTGCCGAGCCGGCAGATGCGCTTGCTGCGCGAGCAATACGCCCCGGGCGCCAGTTCCGGGGAAGAGCCGATCGTGCATGCCGAAGGTGAGGAGTGTGGGTTGGTGACACGGGGTACCGTGGAATTGACCGTGGATGGCCAGGCGAGCGTGCTCAACGCCGGGGATGGTTACTACTTCCCGACGACGTTGCCGCACAAGTTTCGCAATATCGGGGCGGATGAGGCGGAGATCATCAGCGCGAATACGCCGGCGAACTTCTGATCGGGTCTGTCCCGGTGACGCTTTGTCAGGCCGAACAATCGGTTTCTCCAGATAGAGTTCACCAGGATCAGGCGATCAAAACCCGCATTAATGCGGGTTTTTTACGAGTGGAATTTGCTTATTGCACCTTGGACACTTCAAACCCCCGCTGCTCAATCACCCCAAACACATCCCGCACATCCTGAAGCAGAATCCGAGAAATGTTGGTGACGGTGTTGATGTCGTTTTCGGCGTAGTCGGGGAGGCTGGTGCAGGCCATGAGGTTGAGGTATTGCAGGACGGCGTTGAGGCGTTCGGCGGCGCAGTTGTGGAGTTCGCGCAACGGGGCGTCGCCGTCGATGAGGAGGACGGGGTAGCTGGTGGCGATTTGTTTCATGGGGGTGAAGCGGCGATGCGGATTATTAGCAGTCATAAGTAAAATTTCCTCGTATCTGTAAGAAGAACTACTCCCGGTCGCTGCGAATCGAATGGGGTGGTAGCTATGTGCGGGTTCGCAGACCGAGGATACGAGGAACCCGGCAGACCCGAAGATCTCCCACACACAGCCACCATAAAACGACAGATGGGCGCAGATGCGACCTTCAGTGGCGTGGTGGGCTGCAAGGTTACTACACGTATCTATAGGGCTGCGAAACCCTGTCGCCAATTTAAGTCAGCGACTGCCCAACCATAGGCATCGATTTCGACTGCCGCAACCGGCCTGTAGGACGCTAAATGCCCCTGTGGCGAGGGAGCTTGCTCCCGTTCGGCGGCTCTGCCGCCGTAAAACCGGGCACTGCGGTGTGTCTGAGGAAATGAGTTGCAAGGGATGAGGTCTGCTTCGCAGCCTAGCGGGAGCAAGCTCCCTCGCCACAACGGGACAGGTCCTACAATTTTTTCAGGCGTCAAGATTGAACGTTCGTCGGATGGCGGGTTGCTACCATCGCAATTGCCTGCCGATATCAACATGGCTGCTACGCTTGGTCGTTGCAGCGCCCGAGCCCCATTCCTGCTCACACTGCAAGGGTTATCACGGATTGCGACATCCATTCCTGTCGGCAACCTGCACGGAGGCAGGCGATGGTGATCAAATGCATGGCCGATTCGACTGCGGCGGGGGTTCCCGAGCCGCTCGATCGGGAAGAAATCGAGCGGGTGCTGGCGCTGTTGCTGGCCAGCCCGTTGTTTGCCAAGTCCAGTCGCATGGGCAGCCTGTTGCGCTTTCTGGTCGAACACGACCTTCAGGCTTGCAATACGCCGCTGACCGAACACGCCATTGGCATCGCGGTGTTTCGTCGTGACCCGGCAGTGTATTGCACGGGCGACGATCCGGTGGTGCGAGTGCAGGTGGGGCGCTTGCGGCGCAAGCTCGCAGCGCATTACGCCGGTAACGGCCAGCAGGACCCGGTGCGTTTGTGCATTCCACCCGGGTGTTATCGCTTGACCTATCAGCGGCTGCGGCCCAAGGGCGTCGGCACTCGCCATCCTGTGGTCCAGATCCAGCCGTTTACCTGCCTCACCCGCGATGGCGATGACTTTACCCGAGGCTTGTGCGAGGAGTTGAGCTGCCGACTGTTCGAGTCCTTCGAGCAGGCGCAGACCGGGACCAATCATGTGTTGATGCGGGTGGCACGCAACAGCCAGCCGGTACCGGACTTCAAGCGTGGCGGGCGTTACAGCTATTGCCTGGAGGGCAGCGTGCGGGTCGAGCCTTCGCGGGTGCGAGCGTCATTGCGCCTGGTGGATGTGGCGCAGGGGCGGATTCGCTGGTCGGCGCAGTTCGATCGCGATCGACCCTATGGCATCGCCACCCAGGAGGACCTCGCGCAGTCGATCTGCCGCTCGCTGACGGGCTACTTCGCCACGGCGGGCAAAGAGGAGTGAAAGGGCAACCGCAAGGTTGCCCCGGCATGACGGTTACACGGTTTTCCACTGACCGCCTTCGTAAAGGCGACCTGCGGTGTTATCGAACGTCAAGTCGATTTCGATCGCCTTGGAGCGTGAGGTACTGAACATGGTGCTGGTCTGTACGTTCTGTTCGAACCACACAAGGATGGTTTCCACCGGCGTCAGCACGGTTTCACCGGTGACCACCTGATCCACCGCAACGTAAATGGGGGTACTGACCTGATTGCCATCAATGCCGGTAGATAGCTGGTTGATACCCGGATGGATGGGCGCGTAGTCGTTTACAAAGGTCATGGAAATGTTTGGCCCCCCGGTAACCGCCGAACTCAGCAGACCGTGCTCATCGAGTGTCGATGTTTGTCCCAGGCCGATATTGACGATGTTGGTCGAGACTTTGACCTGAACATTTGCCTTGAACAGGTTGGACGCAAACAGCTGATACTGCGGCGTCCAGCTGAACTCGTTGTTGCTCAGGTAAGCGTCATAGGACTGCCAGACCACGTTGTAGTCGGCGTCACCCACCTTCTTGGCAAAGCACAGTTTGTAGCCGGACTTCTTCAGCAGCGTCAGGTCGCCGGCGGCGATTTCGATGGTGACGGTTTTTTGCGAAGCCGCCAGGGCCGACCTCAGTACCCGGCCGTAATCTGCCGCCTTCAGTTGCGTTGCACCCATGATCGACTTGACGGCTTCTTGCACATCATTGTGAAGCTGCTGGCTCTGTTGGCTGACAGCGATTGATTTGCTCATGGTTTCCCTCTTCCTTGGTGGTGTGTTGGGCAAGCAATGGGCTGCTGGCGCTTGGCGCTGCAGTCCATTGACGGTTTCACTCTAGGGGCGAGGGGCAGGGCGGCTAAGTGTCTTGGTGTTACAAGCGGGTATCGGGGATGTATCAGGGGCTGAGTCAGCGGGGCAGCCGATCGGCCGCCCCGCCTTGACCTCAGGCGGCCCGGGCATCGGCCCAGACGAAGTTCCAGCTGGTGCGTTTGCCCCTGGCGATCTCGATCAGCTTGTTCTCGTACACCGTGTGATTGACCACGCCGGTGTAGGTCAGGGTGCGGGCGGCATTGCTCCCGGTGACCTCGCCCGGGTTGCCGCCCGACTCGATCATGGCTTTTTTCATGTCGGCATCCGACGGGGCACTGCTCTGGTTTTTTTCCACTTTGACGAAACTCATGATTCACCTCTTCCGTGATGGGGGGATCGGTGCCAGCGCGGGCCGACAAGTCGACGACCCTGTTCCACACCGACGGCCATACTCTATTGGCCCGTTCGGCGGCGCAGAAGTGACAACTGCGGCGCTGAGGTAACAATCGGGAAACAGCGCCATGCGTTGAAGTATCTAGGACGTATCAAGCGTGGATTCACATCGAAGAAGGCTGCGGCGAGTACCTCGGGCCGAATGGGCACTCACCGAATGGAATTCCATACAAGGTATTAGACAAGCCCCATCCTTCGGCAAACGCCTGCAAGGCTTCGACCGGATAAGCTTAGACGGTTCAGCGTTCGGTGACTCGACGGAACCAACTTCGTCAATAGCGTCTAAATTTCAGGGAATATTCCCCACCGCGAAGGAATGAATCATGTTCAGGACTCGATCATTGATTGCAGCTGTTACCTGTTTGACTCTGGTCTGCGGCTCGGTGACGGCGCTGGCCGATCCCGGAAACGGCCAGGGTAACGGGAAGGTCAACCATGGCAACCAGGGCGGTCATGGCAACAAGAACAAGAGTTCCGGCGGTGGTGGAGACTGGAGCAATGGCCCGAGTATCAACCGTGGCAGCGTGCTCGAGATCATTGGCGTGAATACGGGCTACTGGAGCCCTGCGCCTGACTTGCCACCGGGTATTCAAAAGAACCTCGCCCGAGGCAAACCGCTTCCACCCGGCATTGCGAAAAAACTGGATGGCCGACTGGCCGGCAGGCTGCCCCACTATGATGGCTACGAATGGCAGCAAGTCGGCACGGACCTGATCCTGGTTGCGCTGGCCACCGGGCTTGTCTATGAAATTCTCGACGGTGCGTTTGATTAAAGTGTGGAAGGTAGTCTTCCCGCTGTTTCAAGGTGCTTCAGCCATTTGTCGTGGTATTTGAACTGTTGGAGGGATATCGCGTCATACGTCACGCGATATCAACCTCCTATGGAAGCCATCATGCTTTTAAAAAACAAGAGTCTCGTTGCTGTAATGTCATGCGCCATGATGCTTGCAGCCGCCCCGCTGCTCCCTGATGGCCTGTCGATCATGGGTTCCGCATACGCGAAGGACGGCGGTGGCGGTGGTGGCGGAAACGGCGGTGGCGGCGGTGGCGGCGGTGGTAACGGCGGCGGTAACGGTGGCGGAAACGGTGGAGGCCACGGCGGCGGTATGGGTGGCGGACACGCCGGCACCGGCCACTCCGGCAGTAACGGCCGCGGCGACGGGCTGGACAGCGACCATGCCGGCAAATCCGTGCGCGACCGTGGCCTGAGCGGGAACCACTACGGTAGTGAGCGCAATGACGATAACGGTCATGGCACCACGACGTCAGGCCTCGCCCACTCCGATACCCGTGGCGTCGCCAAGGCCAGCGCTATTTCGGCCTCGACGCCAGGTGATCACAACACCAAAGGCTTGAGTAAAGCCGGGCTGTCGACCTCGAAAAAATCCCATTGAGTTCGCGGTTGTAGACATCCGTTTCTGAACAGCCAAAAACCCGCTCAAAGGCGGGTTTTTTGCATTCTGAATTTGATCGCCGGACATGACACGGACTCGCAAAAACGTCACCGCTCGCACCGGACAACCGGTGGCACGAGCGGTATCGAGGGCCGGCCTGAATGGGTCGCAGCTATTTCGCTAACATTTCAGCCTTGATATCCCCGCAAAAAATATCGACGTTGCCATCGGTCGCAGCCGTGCGCACGACTACCGAATACTTGCCGTCAAGCAGGGTCTGCAACGGCACAGGCGCGGTTCTGGTAAAAGACCAGCCGCGTACGGCTTGGCGTTCGGTGTTGACGGTGTCGTTCATCGCATAGGCGACTGATCCGGGTTGCTGGCAGCTGCCGTTATTGATGAAAGAGTAAAGCCGCAAGGGCAGGATAACCCCGGTTGGAACACCGCTGACGAAGAAACTCAGCCCGGTTTTCTTGTCCCAGTCCGTCAACGTGACGGTGCCGATCTGACCGGCGTTTTGCCGGGTGGCGACCAGGTTAACGTTCACGCCGTGGGTCGATGAAGTGGTGCAGCCGCAAAGGCTTGCCGCAATCATGAGTGCTGCCAGTGAGGTTTTGAGCTTCATTGCCAAACTCCTGAGCTGAAGAACTGCAATGGGGGGAGTTAGCGGGTATAGCTCATTTATCGCTTTCATGACGTCGTCCATACAAGGCTTTCCCTTTTTCACCGGTGATGGCGGGGCGTCTGCCCCCTTCGCCAGCCATAGGGCGGCGTAGCCGTGCAAACCGGCTACATTTGTAACTGGTCGAGCCTGCGTGGACTGCCTGCCGGCACACGCGCTTCGCTGCCGATGAAGGTTTGCAGTGGTTGCGCGTGCAGTTAAAGGATTGTGCGGTCAGTTGAGTCTACTCATCATCCGCATGGGGCGAATTGCAACTGGAGTGACTCATGAATCAACAAGGCAGCCATCCGCAAGAGCGGAGTCCAGGCACTCCACAGCGGGGTACCGTGCGCAGCCTGTTGGTCCCGCAATGGCTCGGCGATTACCGGCCCGACTGGCTACGAGGCGATGTGGTCGCCGGGCTGACGGCAGCGGCCGTGGTCATTCCCAAGGCGCTGGCATATGCCACCATTGCCGGTCTGCCGGTGCAGGTCGGGCTATACACGGCGCTGGTGCCGATGGTGATCTACGCCGTGCTCGGCACCTCGCGCCCGCTCAGTGTCAGCACCACGACCACCCTGGCCATTCTCGCCGGTTCCGCCTTGGGCCAGATCAGCCCCGGCGGCGATGCGGCGACCTTGCTCGCGGGGTCCGCCACGCTGGCCCTGATGGTGGGCGCGATCCTGATCGTCGCGGGGTTGCTGCGCCTGGGCTTCGTCGCCAACTTCATTTCCGAACCGGTGCTGGTGGGATTCAAGGCCGGCATCGGCGTGGTCATCGTGCTCGACCAGCTACCCAAACTGCTGGGCACTCACATCGACAAAGGTGGCTTCCTGCACAACCTGGTGGCCACGGTACAGAGCGTCGGTCACGCCTCGCTGCCGACCGTGACGGTCGGCGTGTTCATGGTCTTGCTGCTGGTCGGCATGAAGCGTTTTACGCCACGCCTGCCCGCACCGTTGGTTGCGGTTGCGCTGGGCATCATCGGCATGAGCCTGTTTGGCCTGGAGAGCTTTGGTGTGTCCGCCGTCGGCCTGGTGCCGATCGGATTGCCCGCGCCGACCCTGCCGGTATGGTCGCTGGCTGAAACCCTGTGGCCTTCGGCGATGGGTATCGCGCTGATGAGCTTCACCGAAACCATCGCGGCAGGGCGCGCGTTCGCCCGCAGTGACGAGCCCGCGCCACAACCGAACCGGGAGCTGCTGGCCACCGGCGTTGCCAACATCGGCGGCGCATTTCTCGGGGCCATGGTCGCCGGTGGCGGGACCACCCAAACGGCGGTGAACCATTTGGCCGGCGCCCGTTCGCAACTGGCCGCACTGGTCACCGCAGCACTGGCATTGGGCACTTGCCTGCTGCTGGCGCCGCTGATTGGCCTGATGCCCAATGCCACGCTCGCTGCCGTGGTGATTGTGTATTCGGTAGGCCTGATCGAGCCGGCGGAGTTTCGCGAGATCCTGTCGGTTCGCCGTACCGAATTTGCCTGGGCCGTGGTGGCGATGATCGGCGTGATGCTGTTGGGCACGCTGCAAGGGATCGTCGTGGCGATCGTGGTTTCGCTGCTGGCACTGGCCTATCAAGTCTCGGACCCACCCGTGCACATCCTCGGGCGCAAACCCGGCACCAATGTGTACCGGCCGCAGTCCGCCGACCATGTCGATGACGAACACTTTGACGGACTGCTGTTGCTTCGGCCTGAAGGGCGGATTTTTTTCGCCAACGCCGAGCGTATCGGCATGAAGATGCGACCCCTGATCGAAGAGGCAAGGCCCTGCGTAGTGATACTGGACCTGCGCAGCGTGTTCGACCTGGAGTACACCGCCCTGAAAATGCTCACCGGGGCTGAACAGCAACTGCGGGAAAAAGGCATTTCACTGTGGCTGGTGGGCATGAGCCCAGGCGTCTGGGACATGGTCATCAAGGCACCCTTGGGCCATACGTTGGGCGAAGCGCGCATGTTCCTGAATCTGGAGCAGGCGGTTGAACACTACCAGCGCAATCGAGGCTGAATGAACGCGGCCGGGCGCACTCCGGACGCTGTGTGACGCATTGAAGGAGGTAACGGGCATGGCAAAGAAGAAGGCTGCACCGAAAAGCAAACCGGTCGAAGGCGACAAGCTCAAGAACAAGGTGTATCTCGAGGAACTGGCGAAGCTGCACGTCGAGCTGGTCAAGCTGCAGGAGTGGGTGCAGCACACGGGCGCGAAGATTTGCATCATCTTCGAGGGCCGTGATGGCGCCGGCAAGGGCGGGACCATCAAGGCGCTGACCGAACGGGTCAGCCCGCGAGTGTTCCGGGTGATGGCGCTGCCGGCACCGACCGACCGGGAAAAAAGCCAGATGTATTTGCAACGTTACCTGCCGCACCTGCCGGCGGCCGGTGAAGTGGTGATCTTCGATCGCAGCTGGTACAACCGCGCCGGGGTCGAGCGGGTCATGGGCTTTTGCAGCGAGCAGCAGGTGCGCACGTTTCTTACCGTGGCGCCGCGCGTCGAGCAGGCCCTGGTCGAATCGGGAATCATCCTGATCAAGTACTGGCTTGAGGTGAGTCAGGAGGAACAGACCCGACGCCTCAAGGCGCGTATCACCGACGGGCGCAAGATCTGGAAGCTGTCGCCCATGGACCTCAAGTCCTACAACCGCTGGTACGACTACTCCCGTGCCCGGGACGACATGTTCAAGTACACCGACACCAAATTCGCCCCTTGGCGAGTCGCCAACTCCAATGACAAGCGACGGGCGCGACTGAACATCATCAGTGATGTGCTCAAAAGCATTCCCTACGAGGAAGTACCTCGGGCGACAGTGAAGCTGCCCAAACGGCAAGGTCCCGGTAGCTATCGGGAACCGAACTATCCGTTCAAGTTCATTGCGGAAAAATTCTGATCGATGCGTTGGGCAGGAACCGGCCCACGCCGGCTCCTGCCGCCTGCCATCAGGCCTTGATCACATACCCATACGCCCGGGTGCGACCGTCTTCGTGCTTCAGGTACACGCCTTGCAGTTCCGGTGTGAAACCCGGCAACGCATTGATGCCTTCTTCAAGGGCCAGGAAGTACTTCAACACCGCGCCACCCCAGATTTCCCCCGGCACCACGCACAAGACGCCCGGCGGATAAGGCAGCGCGCCCTCGGCCGCAATGCGACCATCGGCATCGGTCAGCGCCACCAGTTCGACGTTGCCACGGATGTACTCGATTTGCGCTTGCTGCGGGTTCATGGCCTTTTTCGGGAAGTGTGCCTTGCGGAACATGTCCTTCTGCAATTGCTGCACGTTGTGGCTGCGATACAGGTCGTGCATTTCCTGGCAGAGCTGGCGGATGGTGTAGTCGCGGTAGCGTTCCTGGTGCTGCGCGTAGATGGCCGGCAGCACCCGGCTCATCGGCGCGTCTTCGCTGATGAAGCGTTCGAAGCGGGCGATCTGTGCGGCCAGGTGGGTCATCTTCGCCCAGTCTTCGGCCGGGGTGAGCAGGAACAGGATCGAGTTGAGGTCGCACTTTTCCGGGACGATGCCGTTCTCGCGCAGGAAGTTGGCCAGGATGCCGGCGTGAATGCCGAAGTCGGTGTAGCTGCCGTCCACCGGGTCGATGCCCGGCGTGGTGAACAGCAGTTTGCACGGGTCGATGAAGTACTGCTTGTCGGCATAACCGGGAAAAGCATGCCAGCGATCCTTGGGATGGAACTCAAAGAAACGGATATCGCTGGCGATAGCGTCGGTCGAGTGATCCTGCCATGGGCGCCCATCGATGGTATCCGGCACGAACGGGCGGACCAGGGTGCAGGCTTCGAGGATCAGCTTGCGCGCTTCGATACCGAACTTCACGCAGTCTTCCCACAGGCGCAGGCCGCTGCGTCCCGAGTGAATGCGCGCATTCACATCCAGTGAGGCGAACAGCGGGTAGAACGGGCTGGTGGACGCCTGGGCCATGAAGGCGTTGTTGAGCCGGTGATGGTTGCAATAGCGCGCCTGGCCTTTGATGTGCCGGTCTTTCTTGTGGATTTGCGAGGCCTGGGAAAAACCGGCCTGCTGTTTGTGCACCGATTGGGTGACGAAGATGCCCGGGTCGTTCTCGCCCAGGTCGAGCAACATGGGCGAGCAATCCTTCATCATTGGAATGAACTGTTCGTAACCGACCCACGCCGAGTCGAACAGGATGTAGTCACACAACTTGCCAATGCGGTCGACCACTTGCCGGGCGTTGTACACGGTGCCGTCGTAGGTGCCCAGTTGAATGATCGCCAGGCGGAACGGCCGTGGCAGCTGCGCCTTGTCCGGGGCGACTTCGGCGATCAGCTCGCGCAGGTAGTTTTCTTCGAAACAGTGGGCGTCGATGCCGCCGATGAAGCCGTAAGGGTTGCGCGCGGTTTCCAGATAGACCGGCGTGGCACCGGCCTGCAACAAGGCGCCCTGGTGATTGGACTTGTGGTTGTTGCGATCGAACAGCACCAGGTCGCCCGGGGTCAACAGGGCGTTGGTCACCACCTTGTTCGAGGCCGAGGTGCCGTTGAGCACGAAGTAGGTCTTGTCGGCGTTGAACACCTGTGCCGCCTGTTTTTGCGCCAGCAGTGCCGGGCCTTCGTGGATCAGCAGGTCGCCGAGTTTGACGTCGGCGTTGCACATGTCGGCGCGAAACAGCGTCTCGCCGAAGAAGTCGAAAAACTGCCGCCCGGCCGGGTGCTTGCGAAAGAACTGGCCGCCCTGGTGACCGGGGCAGGCAAAGGTCGCATTGGCGGCTTCGGTGTAGTGTTTGAGCGCATCGAAGAACGGCGGCAGCAGGCTTTCTTCATAGGCCCTGGCCGCGGTTTCCAGTTGGTTACCGTGGTATTCGACGTTGCTGGGGGACAGGTCGAAGATGCCGTTCACTTGAAGCAGCACGTCATTGAGGTGTTTGTAGACTTCCCGGGGGTGGGTGCTGGTGCCGGGGGACGCCACCAGGAAAATCGGGATATCAAAACCGGTGCGCTGAATGGCGTCGAGGGATCCGGCCAACACATCATTGACCGACACCACGGCCACGGCGACGTCGGTGAAGTCGGTGTGACCGAGCGGGACCACCTCCCGGGTGTTCAGGAAACAAGCGGATGCGCCTTCACTGGCGGCGATTTTCAGGGCTTTCATCGGTGGTGTCTCCTGGCGGGCACTCAATTGTCCGCAGCTTTTTTAGAGATCAACTTCCGGGGGAGCCTTCCAGTTCCCCTGATCGGAAATCGTGCCACCACTGTTTATAGAGCATATTCCTGATCTGTCAGGCTTTTTACCGCGACCTTGCACATCTTGACGCCTCACGACCTGTCGGTCAGGCGTGTACCAGTGCAATCGTGAACGAGACCACGATCATGCACGCAAAAGCAAAATTGATATTCATGAAGTTTCCATCCAAAACATGAGTGACGGCGCCATCCTGAACAGGTCACAGGAAAATGAAAAATTCGGCGTAATGATTTGAAAGATCGAAAAAAATGATACCTGGCCGGTTCGTTGTTTTTGCGCAGGGTTGCAGATACTCTCGGGTAACACGCAATTACACGCATAAACGAGCAAAAACATGCACGACAACCATTCTGCAGCCGAACTTCCGTCAGTGCGTCGGCAAAAGATCCTGTTGATCCTCGAACGTGACGGCAAGGTCATGGCCTCGGAGTTGAGCCAGCATTTCGCGGTGTCCGAAGACACCATCCGCCGCGATCTGGCGGAGCTGGCCAGCGCCGGCCTGGTGCAGCGGGTGCACGGCGGGGCGTTGCCGCGGCCCAAGGATACGGGCAAGGACTATTTCACCCGGATCAGCGAAACCGATGAAGTGAAAACCCATCTGGCGCAACTGGCCGCGCAACGGGTGCAGGATGGTCAGATCGTGGTGTTCGATTCCGGCACCACCACCTTGCAGATTGCGCGTTCGCTGCCGGCGGACATCGCCATCACCGCGATCACTGCATCGCCGATGACGGCCATTACCCTGTCCGAATACCAAGGCATCAAGGTGATCCTGGCCGGCGGTCAGCTCAACCCGGCGACGATGTCGGCCAGCGGCCACGAAACCCTGCGGCTGCTGGCGGGCATCAAGGCTGATCTGCTGTTTACCGGGGTCTGCGCGATACACCCGCAGGTGGGCTTAAGCTCACTGCACTTTGATGAAGTGCCGGTGAAACAGGCGATGCTCGACTGTGCTTCCCACGTGATCGCCGTCACCACCGCGGACAAGCTCGGCGCGGTGGAACCCTTTGTCGTCGCGCCTTGCAACCGCGTGCACACGCTGATCACCGAACGGCATGTGGCGTCAGGCAATGTCGAGGACTACCGGGCGCTGGGGATCGAGGTGGTGCAGGCTTGAGCGGGTCTCTGTGGCCACATTTTTGCGCTCACTGAAAATCAAAATGTGGGAGCGAGCTTGCTCGCGATGGCGTACTTTCAGCCGACATCACTGCTCAATGACACACCGCCATCGCGAGCAAGCTCGCTCCCACAGGGATTGATGTCTAGCTCAAATATCGAGGCTGGCAAACAGCCCTTGTGGGAGCGAGCTTGCTCGCGATAGCGGTGTGACTGGCGCCGAATGTGTGTCGAATGTATTGGCCAGTAACCTCAACGCAATCGCTCAAGCATCTGGTAGTACCACATGCCCGCGGCGAGCATCGGATTGCCGAGCAGGTCGCCCATGGGCACGCGGATGTGCTGGCAGGCGGCGAAGGTGTCGAACTGCTCCAGCTGCCCGGTGATCGCCCGGCCCATGATTTCACCCATGATGTGGGTGGTGGCGATGCCGTGGCCGGAGTAGCCCTGGCAATACCAGACGTTGTCAGAGAGCTTGCCCAGTTGCGGGATGCGGTTGATCACGATGCCCATCGCGCAGCTCCACTGGTAATCGATGGCCACGCCTTTGAGCGCCGGGAAGGTCTGCTCGATGCACGGGCGCAGCTCGGCGGCGATGTCCCGCGAATCCTTGCCGCTGTAGTTGGCGCCGCCACCGAACAACAGGCGACCGTCGGCGGTCAGGCGGTAGTAGTCGAGTACGAAACGACAGTCGTAGACCGCCAGGTCTTCGGGGTTGATCTGTCTGGCCAGATCGCCCAGCGGCGCGGTGGTGACGATGCCGCCCATGGCCGGGAAAATCTTGCCCTTGAGTTTGCCCGGTTCCAGCTTGTGGTAGACGTCGCCGGCCAGCAGCACCTGATTGGCGTCGATCTGCCCGTGGGCGGTGCGTACGCCGGGGCTCTGGTGAAGGCCATCGCCATGGATGATCTCCAGCACTTCGCTGTTCTCGAAGATCAACGCACCGAGGCTCTCGGCTGCGCGGGCCTCGCCGATGCACAGGTTGAGCGGGTGCAGGTGCATGTTGCGGGTGTTCTTGATCGCGCCGTGGTAGAGGTCGCTTTGCAGCAGGTCGCGCACCTGGCTGCGGTCGAGCAGGCTGACCTCATCGCCCATGCCCCGGCGCACCGCCTCGTCATAATCCTTGCGCAAGCCGACCATGTGCGCGGGCTTGTACGCGGCGTGCAGGTGACCGTGCTTGAGGTCGCAGGCGATGCCGTATTTTTCCACGCGCTGCCGGATGATCTGGTGCCCGCGCCAGCGCAGGTTCCAGATGAAGTCGTCGACTTCATCGCCGATGGTGCGGCGCATCTGTTTGCGCATGGCTTCGTCGCCCGACAGGCTGCCGGTGACCTGGCCGCCATTGCGCCCGGTGGCGCCCCAGCCGATCTTGTGGCTTTCGACGATGGCGACCTTCAGGCCTTTTTCCGCCAGCTCGACGGCGCTGGCCACGCCGGTGAATCCGCCGCCGATGATCACCACATCAACCCGGTGCCGGCCTTGCAGCGTCGGGTAGTCGGTGTCCTGGTCGAGGGTGGCGGTGTAGTAAGAATTGCAACGTTGAGTCATGTCGGTGTCCAGGCAGAATTGGGAGAAACCAATGCCGGTCAGTCGAAGTGCGCAGGGATTGCGGCGCGTGTAAATGTTTGATTCAGAACATCAGGTGCACACCGAGGCCGATCAACACCTCGATCACCCCGCGCTTGAACCGCAACAACGCAATGCCCGCCACAATGGCGATCAGCAGCGAAGGCCAGTCCAGCCGTCCTTCCCAGCCGAACAGTGCGGTGAGCATAGCCATGGGCAGTGTCCACAAGATCGCACCGATAACGGCCAGACCGAAGGATTTTTTCGCCGTGCTGTGGCCACCGATCCTGAATTTTTCCGGCGCCAGGCGTCCGCCGAAAAAGCCGATGACCGCTGCGCCGAGCACGATCAATGGAAACGGCAAGTCGATCATGAAGATGGCCACGAAGGACGCGGCGGCGATGCCCCATAACCAGCCGTTCTTCAGCGCCCGCGAGCCGATCCGGTGGGCCGCCTGCACCACGATTGCCGTGACCGCCGGCTTGATCCCGTAGAACAATCCGGCGACCACGGGCACTTCACCAAAGGCGATGTACACCCAGGACAGCGCAATCAGGATGAACAACGACGGCAACACAAACAGCACGCCAGCGATCACGCCACCCCAGGTGCGGTGCATCAGCCAGCCGATGTAGGTCGCCAACTGCTGAGCCTCAGGCCCGGGCAGCAACATGCAATAGTTGAGGGCGTGCAGAAAGCGCCGCTCGGAGATCCAGCGCCGGCGCTCGACCAGTTCCTGATGCATGATCGAAATCGCCCGCCAAAGCTGATGAAACCGAGCTTGAGCCAGAACAGAAAGGCTTCGCGCAGGCTGATGGACCGGGGCTCCGGCAGATCCTGGTGGGTGATCGGGGAGGGCGTGGGGCTCAAACGCAGGTTCCTAGTGCAGAAAAGCTTTGAGCCAAAGACTGTAGCTACGCCGGAGCGCGTTGCATAGCTGCTTGATGCTGCGAAGCCGTTGCTGTGGAAACGCTCGATCAAACCGGGCAAGCCCGCTCCTACAGTTTTGATCTTCAGTGAGCACCAATCCCGCGACCAGCCGCAATCCCTGTAGGAGCGGGCTTGCCCGCGAAGAGGCCGGCACATTCGATGGAGACGTTGGCTGACCCACCGCTATCGCGAGCAAGCTCGCTCCTACAGGGATTGCGTGTTTCTTGAGGGTCAATTCAGAACAAAATCCACCGGCTCCAGTTGTGGCGGTAGTTCCGTCACACCCAGCGCGGCCAGCACATCGCGCTCGATGTTGCGCACGATGGCGTCGGTGGGCAGGTCGTTTTCGTCGCGGCCGAAGGGGTCTTCCAGTTCGTCGGCAATCGCATCCAGGCCGAAAAAGGTGTAGCTGACAATCGCGGTGAAAATCGGTGTCAACCAGCCCAGGGGCTCGGCCATGGCGAACGGCAGGAGGATGCAGAACAGGTAGATGGTGCGGTGCAGCAGCAGCGTGTAGGGAAACGGCAGTGGAGTGTTCTTGATCCGTTCACAGACCGCCTGCGCGTGGGTCAGGCCTGTCAGGTGGTTGGCCATGAGCGTGTAGCGCCAGTCGTTGATCGCCCCGGACTCGTTGAGTGCCGAGCACTGTTGACCGACCTGCATCAGTATTTGCCCGGTGATGTCTGTGGAGTTGCCCTTGGGCATCGGCTGCAGCCAGTCGCCACTGGCGGCCATTTCGTTTTCCTGGCGCAGCCGCGCGTTGAGGGCATGGGCGAAGCCGCACAGGTTGCTGAGGATCGTGTGGCGTTCAGCCGTGTCCTTGATCACCAGGGTTTCACGAATCATCGAACGGACTTCCACGATCACATCGCCCCACGCCTTGCGCGCTTCATACCAGCGGTCGTAGCAGGCGTTGTTGCGAAAGCTCATGAAGATCGACAGCGACAAACCCAGCAGCGTGAAGGGCGTGGCGCTGACCTTGGAAAAGTAACTGGGATGCAAGGTTTCAATGAGCACGATGGCCGAGGCGAGCAGCGTCACCATCAGGCTGCGCCAGGCGATGCGCTTGGCAATCGAACCCTTGAGGGACGTCAGCACGCCGATCAGGTTGGGTTTGGGTCTGACGATCATGGGTCTCAGCCGCCCGTCATGTTCATGAAGCGAACAACCTGAACATCGTCGTTCACTTCGAAGTTGTGTCGGTAAGGCTTGAGTTTCATCGCCTCGATAATGGCTTTTTCCAGGCGCTCGGGCTGTCCGGGGTGGCTGCGCAACACAGCCTTGAGATCCACGGCGTGCTCATTGCCCAGGCACAGCAGCAGACGTCCTTCCACGGTCAGCCGCACCCGGTTGCAGGTGCCGCAAAAGTTGTGGCTGTGGGGTGAGATGAACCCCAGGCGAATCTGCGGCGCCTCGGCCAGGCGCCAATAGCGCGACGGCCCTTGGGTCGACTCGGCCGAATCGATCAAAGTGTAGCGTTCGGCGATGCGTTCGCGGACCTGGCTGCTTGCGAAAAACGCTTCGGCGCGGCTGTGCTCATCGATGGTGCCCAGGGGCATTTCCTCGATGAAGGAGATGTCGAGGTTACGGTCGATGGCGAAGCTCACCAGATCATTGATCTCATGGTCGTTGCGGCCCTTCATCACCACGCAATTGAGCTTGGTATTGCGAAATCCTGCCCGGTTGGCGGCGTCGATGCCCTTGATCACTTGCGCCAGGTCACCGGTGCGGGTCAGTTCGCGAAAACGTTGCGGGTCCAGGCAGTCGAGGCTGATGTTGAGGCGCTTGACCCCGGCGTCGAACAACGGCTCGGCCAGTTTTGCCAGCTGCGAACCGTTGGTGGTCATGCACAGTTCACGCAGGCCGGGCAGGGCGGCGATCTTCTCGCACAGTTGCACCACCCCCGGACGGATCAGCGGCTCGCCTCCGGTCAGGCGGATCTTGCGGGTGCCCAGCGCCACGAAGCTTTCGGCGACTTGATAGATCTCTTCCAGCGTCAGCACCCGTTGCCGGGGCAGAAACTGCATGTCCTCGGCCATGCAATACACGCAACGGAAATCGCAGCGGTCGGTGACCGACATCCGCAGATAGTCCACGCGCCGGGAGAAGCCATCGATCAAGACTCGTTCTGACATGATTTTCTTTCTTGGCACGGCACACATTGAATGAGTATCCGCAAAACCTGTAGGAGCGAGCCTGCTCGCGATGGTCGTTAACGATTACGCGCGCTTTCTGGCTGAACGCGGTGTCCTTGGGACCATCGCGAGCAGGCTCGCTCCTACAGTTACGGATTACGTTGTTTGCGGACTTGTTGAGCGCAGGCTAAGAGCAACTTTGCCGGGCGTCCAATCACTATTGATGACCGGGTGATCGACCGGATCTATGATGAACTTTAATCCTGATGTACACGGTCTGGAGCCACTACGTGGACCAGCACTCTGTAGGAGCAATCGAGCGTCGACCGGCTGCTCCTACAGGGACTTCGGTTTTTGGTTACTGCGCCCCAAACACCGCCGTCCAGTAAATCCCCGCATCACTCTTCGGATCATTCGCATACGCCGCGCCCAGTTCGCGGAACTGCGGGTTCATCAGGTTGGCGCAGTGGCCGGGGCTGGCCAGCCAGCCATCGACCACCTTGCGTACGCTGTCCTGTCCGGCGGCGATGTTTTCGCCGATCTGCTGGAAGTCGTAGCCGGCCAGTTCCGCGCGGTCGCCTGGGGTGCGGCCATCGCGGTCCTTGTGATCGAAGTAGTTGTTGTTGGCCATGGAGCGGGAGTGGGTTTCGGCGGCCGTGCCCAGTATGGCGTTCCAGGCCAGCGGCGCGGTCGCATTGAAAGACTGGGTGCCGCATTGGCGCGGCTTGGCCCGTGCGGCGTTGAGTTCGATGAGCAGCTTCTGGCCCTCGGTCTGCCAGTCGCCCAGGCGTGAACTCAGCAGTGGCCGCGCCACGACGATGCGCCACTGATTGTCCTGGCGACTGACGCCGACATCGACGAATTGCGGGTCGAGGACGATCTGGCAAAAACTCTCCTGAATCGCTTTCATCGCCGAGGCCGCATCGCGAGGCCCGGACAGGCTGATGGCCTGCACATTCTTCATCGGATAACCCGCAGTGGCCATGGCCTGCTGCAGATTGCCGGTGCTCGGGGCGGTCAGCACCAGGCGCGGGTCGGCCGACAGTGGTGGCAGCTCCGCTGAGACCTGGCCGGCACAGCGCTGCAGTTGGCTGCGGTAGACGTTGATCGATTCGATCAATTGCGCTTCGTCCGCCGCCATAGCGTTAGCGGCGAATACCAGGCCCAGAGACAAACCGGCCAAACGCAGTGCGGATGAGATGAATCCCATGAAAATCCCCCTTGAGCAGATGGCACCCATGATGCGCGAAGTTGCCCCGTCTAAGACAACGGAATTATCCAGAGTGTAGTGGGGCGGGTGAAATCATTTCACTACTACACTGAATCGAATCGCTCACCGAGTGACACCGACCATGCGCCTCGACTGGATCGCCAGCTGCCTAGCCTTCACGTTGCTTGCCGGCCCGGTGTCCGCTACGGATCAAGAGCAGAAACAGCAAGCGGCCGAGAACAAGGCCGAGGTGCTGGAACAGAAAGCCGCCGAGAATAAAAGCCCCGCACCGGCACCCAAGGCTGAAGCGATTACCCCGTCCGAAGTCCAGGCCGTTGACCCGGCGGGTGTCGCGCCGCTGGACGACGCGATCACGTGCCTGGCCCGCTCCATTTACTGGGAAGCCAGGGGCAGGGACTCCGCCGACATGGAGGCGGTGGCCAACGTGGTCATGAATCGCCTGGGGCACGAGGGCTTTCCGAACACGGTGTGCAAAGTGGTCAAACAGGGTTCGGAGACCAAGAGTTGCCAGTTTTCCTGGTGGTGTGACGGTAAGTCCGATTCGGTCCAGGAAGAGGTGCCTTATGCGATGGCCAAGGAAATCGCGCGCAAGGCCCTGAACAAGGAACTGCCGGACCGCACCCAGGGTGCCCTGTATTTCCATGATCGTACCGTCAAGCCGGATTGGGCCACGCAATACATCAAGACCGTGGATATCGGCTTGTTCCGGTTTTATAAACCACGTGACGATTCGGTCAAATAGTAGCGGCGGTTTCGGCCAAAAATTGTTTTTTTGCTGAGGTCGCGCACGGGGTTATCGAAACTGAAATGTTTCTGTTTTATAAGCTTCACAACGAAACCGTGTGCGAATGACGCCATAAGCAGGAGCTATATATGAAGCTGACAAGGGTCTGGATCAGTAATCTCGCGCCGATCGCGGTGCAATCGCAGGCGTGCGTCCAATGACCGTTCTGGTCACCGGTGCGGCCGGTTTCATCGGATTTCATACGGTCCAGCGCTTGTGCCGCGAGGGTCAGGACGTTGTCGGTATCGACAACCTCAACGACTACTACGACGTGGAACTCAAGCATGCACGCCTCAAGGTGCTGGAGGCTTTGCCGGGCTTTCGCTTCCGGAAAATGGACATTGTCGATAAACCGGCCCTGATGAGCCTGTTTCAAGAACACCGTTTTACCGAGGTGGTGCACCTGGCCGCTCAGGCCGGAGTGCGCTATTCGCTGGACAACCCGGATGTCTATGGGCAATCGAACCTGGTGGGGTTCCTCAATGTGCTGGAAGCCTGTCGGCACCATCGCCCCGAGCATCTGATCTACGCCTCGAGCAGTTCGGTGTACGGCACCAACAGCAAGATGCCATTCAGTGTCGAGGACCCTGTCGAACATCCCGTTTCGCTGTACGCCGCCAGCAAGCGCGCCAATGAACTGCTGGCCGAAAGTTACTGCCACTTGTATGGCCTGAAAGCCAGTGGCCTGCGCTTTTTTACCGTCTACGGTCCATGGGGTCGCCCGGACATGGCGCTGTTCAAGTTTACCGACGCCATCCTCAAAGGCCTGCCCATCGACATTTACAACCAGGGGCAGATGTCGCGCGACTTTACCTACGTCGACGACATTGTCGAAGGTATCGCCCGACTACGCCCAAGGCCTCCGGTGCCGCAAGGCTCCGCCACCGGGGTAAACCGGCTCTTCAACATCGGGCGTGGCATGCCGGTGGCGTTGCTGGATTTCGTCGACTGCCTGGAATCCGCCCTGGGCTTGCAAGCCCGGCGCAACTACATGCCGATGCAGGCCGGTGATGTGGTCAAGACCTGGGCCGATGTCTCGGCACTGGCCGAGTGGGTGGGCTTCAGCCCGCAAGTGACGCTCGAAACCGGCGTTGGCGAGTTTGTGAAGTGGTATCGGCAGTTCTACCGGATTTGAAGCGTTCGCCTCTGATCTCGAAAAATCAAAAGGGCGAGAGAGACC
>NZ_CATKPZ010000013.1:0-99838 GCF_949767415.1 Pseudomonas sp. IT-196MI5 | reverse complement strand
AACCTCAAACGCTGTTCCCTGTGGGAGCGAGCTCGCTCCTACTGCCCCAACCGCTCCAGCGTGTGCGTCAACGGCTCCAGCGACACACAGATAAACCCATCAAGCGGCCGATTGAGTTCCTCCACCAGCAAGATGGTTGCCCCCGTCGACAGGGCGCACATCAACAACACGGCGACAATGGTCCCGTTGCGTGGTGCAAACAGGCCGAACGAGCCGAAGATTATCGCCAGCCATGTCACCAGGATCACCAGCATCACCGGTGGAATCGATTGATTGGCTTGCAGCAGCGTAAGCCAGCGGGTGGCAAAAACCGTGTCCATGTCTTGCAATGCCGCGGCCTTGAGTGAGCGCTGATCATCGTTGCCTGCCGACAGTGATTCGACCTGGGCTTGCAGAGCTTCAGAACGGTGGATGACTTCAGGGCTATCGAGCGTTGCAATCTGACGGTGATCGCGAGAGGCGAGTACTTTCGTGACTTCGGCGTAGTTGTGCTTGAGCTCGGTGCGGATACCCTGGGTGTCGGCGCCGTAACGGGCCAGCAAACGATCGAATTGAACCACTTTCGCCGCCGCGCCCTCCAGTTCGGCATTGGCCGTATCGAATGTGCCTTTGGCAGTGGAAACGAGCAGGCCGAGGACCAGCGCCGACATCGTTGCGATGAGGCCGGTGGCCAGCTTCACCACCGCCACGGAGTCATCGCTCAGATGATGGCTTGGTAATCGCTCCCTCACGTACGAGCCCAGAAGTGCGCTGGCGGACAGGCAGGCGAAAACGATGAGGGCGATCACCACGTCATTCAAATTCTATCTCCGCTGACAGTATCTCCGGGCGTGGGAGGAAGCTATTGGTACTTGATTACGATGCCTTTGAGATTGCGCCGCTATCCCTGTGGCTAGTTGACGGTAGCAGACAGACCGGGAGTTGCCAGAATGCCCAACCTTTTCAGGTTGGGCTTTTTTGTGCCTGAAGACTGTCGATCGACAAAAGCCGTTCACCGATCCTTTTCGCAATTGACCATCCACGACACACCAAAACGGTCGACCAGCATGCCGAAGCGTGCTGCCCAGAAGGTGCTTTCCAGCGGCATTTGCACGTTGCCACCGTCCGCCAGTGCATTGAAGACCCGCTCGGCCTCGGCAATGCTGTCGACGTTAAGTGAAATCGAACAGCCACTCATTTTATCGATGGGGCGATCCGGTGTGGTGTCCGACCCCATGATGGCCTGATCACCGACGATCAGGCGGGTATGGATGATCAGGTTGTGCAGATCCTTGGGGAAATGCTCACCGGCCGGCGTTTCGCCGAAGGTCAACATGGCTTCGATCTGGCCCTGCAGGCACTGCGCGTAGAACGTGAAGGCCGCTTTGCAGTCGCCGTTGAAGATAAGGTAGGGATTGATTTTCATGGTCGGCTCCGGGTGCTCGAGTACATACGTCGGTTTGGACGCCGGTTTTTTCGGCGAATTCCGATTGTGTCGAGCCGACAAGCAAAGCGCTAAATCTTTGTCGACGCTTGTGTTTCTTTAGATGTTTTTTCGATAGGACGCGCGAGGCTTATCGCCTCCGGCACACGCCGAGGCGCCAGCACGCGTTCGATGGCGCCGCCGACCATGCTTTCCAGCAGTTCATCGTGCTCCTGCTCGTCCAGCACATGGGGCGTCAGCCAGCTGGGAGCGCTGTTGAGCAGGGCGCCAATGGCATGCCCGGCGGCCAGCAGGCCTTGCTCGCTGAAACGGGACTTCGCGCCCAGCATCTTCAGCAGCGTACGTTCGTATTGCTCGCGCAATTGCCTGACCCGAGCCTGTTGCTCTTCATTCAGGCAACCGCTGTCGCGCTCCACCAGGCGGAAATGCCAAGGCATCTCCCGATGCAGATTCAGATGGGCGCGGATCAGGCTGTTGAGTTTGTCGCGCTTGCCCGGGGCCTTCTGCTGGATACGTGCCAGAGTGGCCAGCAGTTCCTCGTAGAACTCTTCGATCAGGTCGAGCAGAAGATGCTGTTTGCTCGGGTAATGGTGATACAGCGAACCTGGAGAAAGCCCCAGGCACGTCGCGAGCTCACGCATGCCGACCTGGCCGAACCCCTTGCAGGCAAACAGCTCCAGGACCTTGTCCCGGTACTCGGCAAAGCGCGAGCAACGCTCAGGCATAGGCATGGAAGCCGCGCCCCGTTTTGCGTCCCAGGTAACCGGCAGCGACCATTTCCTTGAGCAGCGGCGCCGGGCGATATTTGCTGTCGTTGAAACCGTCATAGAAGGCTTCGAGGATCGACAACAGGGTATCCAGGCCAATCAGGTCCGCCAGGGCCAACGGGCCGATAGGCTGATTGCAGCCCAGGCGCATGCCGGCGTCGATGTCTTCGGCGCTGGCCAGGCCTTCCTGGAACACCAGGATCGCTTCGTTGATCATCGGCACCAGGATCCGGTTGACCACGAAGCCCGGGCGGTTACCGGCGGTGATCGCCGTTTTGCCGAGGCTGGTCGCCATGTCCAGCGCCAGTTGGTGGGTCGCGTCACTGGTTTGCAGGCCGCGGATGACTTCGATCAGGCCCATCACCGGCACCGGGTTGAAGAAATGCAGGCCGATGAAGCGCTCAGGCTGGCTGACATGGGCGGCGAGTTGGGTGATCGACAGCGACGAGGTGTTGGAGGCAATGACGCATTCGCTGCTGACCTGCGCGGCGATCTGTTGTAGCACACGCAGTTTCAGGTCGAGATTTTCCGTCGCCGCTTCGATGACCAATTGCGCGTCACCCAAGACACTGTAATCGGTGCTGGTACGGATCTTGTCGAGGGTGGCCTGTTTCTGCTCCGGCGTCAGGGTTTGCTTGGCGACCTGCCGGTCCAGGTTCTTGCCGACCGTTGCGACGGCTTTTTGCAAAGCGCTTTCGGATATGTCGAGCAAGGTCACGTTGAAACCGGCCATGGCACAGACTTGTGCGATGCCGTTGCCCATGGTGCCCGCACCGATCACGCCGATGTTTTGCAGATTCATCTTCCCATCCTTCGATCAAACCCTGCGATACCTTGGCCGCGACTGCAGCCGAAGGCGTACTATTGCCGCGAGTCTAGAGCCGGCAGGGCGGTTGTCCTATGCCAAAACTGTTCAACGGCACTGATGTTTTTTGCCATTCGGGTGATGAGAGAGAAACGAACCAATGCGGGAAAAGGACTCGGTTGCCGCCTATTTCGTGCAGGCAATGATCCATGGGCTGAGGGATGATCCGCAGCGCGTGACGGCCGTACTCGAACAGGCGGGCATTGATCCGGCGGTCATGCACCAACCCACGGCGCGGGTGCCGGCCAATGCGTTTGCGGCGCTGTGGCTGATCCAGATCCGCGAGCTCGACGATGAGTTTTTCGGGCTCGACTCCCATGGCATGCCGCCGGGCAGTTTCGCCCTGATTTGCCGTGCCCTGATTCAGGAGCCCGATTTGCACAAGGCCATGCGTCAATGCCTGGCCAACTTCGGCTTGTTCCTGCGCGACTTTCGTGGCTCGCTGGCCGTGCGTGGCAAGCGTGCGGTGATCAGCCTGGAAACCCGTTCGACGGACAACGATGCCAGCCGGTTCGGTGAAGAAACCTTCCTGGTGTTGATGATCAGCCTGCTGTGCTGGCTGGGCGGGCGGCGCATTCCCATTGACCGTGCGGACTTTCGCCATTCGCGCCTGTCGCTTGGCGACGACCGCCTGCTCTGGGGCCCCAACCTGACCTTTGGTGCCGAGCGCACCGAAATCGAATTTGCCAGCCACTACTTGCGCCTGCCAGTGGTTCAGGACCTGGCGTCGCTGAAAGTGTTTCTGCGTACCGCGCCGCAATGGCTGGTGATCCGCTTCCGTAACCAGCACGGCCTGGCATCCCAGGTTCATCAGCGCTTGCGCGGCAGTCATTACAGTGAGTGGCCGACGTTGCAGGCCTTTGCCCTGGAACAGCACCTGAGCCCCAGCACCTTCCGCCGCAAACTGGAGCGTGAAGGCTGTTCCTACCAGGAAATCAAGGACGAAGTACGGCGTGGTGTGGCCTTTGAGCAACTGCGTCAGAGCGATGCGAGCATCAGCGATGTCGCCGAGCAGTTGGGATTCCAGGAGCCCAGCGCCTTCCATCGGGCGTTCAAGAAGTGGACCGGGGAAAGCCCTGGGCGTTATCGGGCCCGCTATCAGGGGGAGCAGGGCGCAGGGGGCGCAGCCCTTCAGGAGTCCTGCGAGCCCTGAGCAATCAACTATCCACCTGCAGGACAATCTTGCCGATATGCTCTCCCGCTTCCATCCGGGCGTGGGCCTGTGCCGCTTCGCTGAGCGGGTAAACCCGATCGATTATCGGCAGGCAGCGACCGGCACTCAGCACGGGCCATACGTGTTCGCGCAATTGGCAGGCGATGGCGGCTTTTTCTTCCCGGGTCCTCGAGCGCAGCAGGGAGCCGGTGACAACGGCGCGTTTGGCCATGATCGCCAATAAATCGACATCCCTGGCGTGAGCTCCACCGAGGAAACCGAGCATCACCAGGCGACCTTCCATGGCCAGGGCGGCCACATTGTTGTTGAGGTACGCGCCACCCATGATGTCGAGTATCACGTTGACACCCTGGCCTGCGGTTTTTTCAGCGATGACCTGCACAAAATCCTGGTCGCGATAGTTGATCGCCTCGGCGCCCAATTCGCGGATCGCGGCGCATTTTTCTTCGCTGCCGGCGGTGGCGAACGCTTCGATGCCGAGCTCGCGGCACAGCATCAACGCGGTAGTGCCGATGCCGCTGGTGCCACCGTGGATCAAGGCGCGCTGACCCCGACGGGCATCGCCAAGGCCGAACAGATTGGCCCACACGGTGAAAAAGGTTTCCGGGATGGCCGCCGCCTGCAGCCAGTCCATGCCTGTGGGGATCGGCAGCGCCTGACTGGCCGGGACCACGCAGTATTGCGCGTATCCGCCGCCATTGGTCAGGGCACAGACCTTGTCGCCCAGGGCAAATTCGCGGACGCCCGCGCCAATCGCCATCACTTCACCGGCCACTTCCAGTCCCGGGTTCGGGTTCATGCCGGGTTTCATCGGGTACTTGCCGGCCCGTTGCAGCGCGTCCGGGCGATTGACCCCGGCGGCGCGCAGGCGAATCAGTATTTCCCCGGCCCCTGCAACGGGCACAGGCACCTGGCGCGGTTGCAGGACTTCAGGGCCACCGGGTTCGGTGATTTCGATCAGGGTCATGGTCTGGGGCAGTGTCATTTCAAATACCTGTATCGAGTGTCAATGATTCGCTCGAACGACTGAGCAATCGGCTGCCGAGTTCCAGCAATAGCGCTACCACAATGGCCCCGGCGGCAATCACGAACATCAAGGCATGATGGCCACCATTGGCGTTGAACAGCGCCGAATAAGCGAACCCCGAGAGGGCCTGGAACGTCGCGAACGACACGGTGGCGCGGCTCCAGGCGATCTGCTGCTGGTGATGGTTGGGGATTAATTCATGCACCCGGGCCAACGCCAGCGGCACGATGCCGGGCGGGAAGGAGCCGAGGATCACCGCCAGTAAAGCCAGTGCCGCGACCGAACTGCTGATCGATAAAAGGCCAACCGCCAACGCCTGTATGACCAGCACGATGCGGATCCCCGTTTTCGCGCCCAGTTGGTCGGCCAGAAAACCGTAGCTCACTGGCCCGACAATCGCGCCAAGGCCATACATCACCCAGATCAGCGCGCCGACATGCGCTCCGGCATTGAGCCCGCGGGCGACGTAATCCACCAGGAACACCATGGCCGGCACCAGTCCGGCGGCCATGAACGCGTATTGGGCGAACAGCAGGTAGACGTTCGGGTCGGTGGGGGCAGGCGGCGAGGTATCCGACGGCGCAGCGGCGACCGGGTGCGCAGCGGTTGGCCAGCCAAACCAACTGGCGGCGGTGAGAACCAGGGCCAGCAAGCCAAGACCGAACCAGGTTTGCTGCAAGCCGAGGCTCAGCAGCGGCGGCACGAGCGTCCCCGAGCCGGCAATGCCCAAGCCGATGCCAAGGAATATCGCACCGCTGGCCAGGCCCCTGCGGGTCGCCGGTACGTGAGGCAATACGGTTCCCGCCACCAACACCATGATCGCGCCACCGGCGATCCCCGACAGCAGGCGCCAGCCGAAGAACCAGCTCATCGACAACGGAAAACCACAGGCGAAAAACGCCAGCGTCACCGCCAGCATCATCAGGCGCAGGGCGGTTTTGTTCGAGGTCCGGCGTGCCAGTGGATGGCCGATCAGTGCGCCGATCAGGTAACCCACCAGATTGGCGGCGCCGAGGTACACCACGTCGCTGGCGGAAAACCAGTGAGCCTGGATCAGTGAAGGAATTAATGGTGTGTAGGCGAAACGCGCCAGGCCGATGCTGACCAGGCTGGCGCAGAGGCCGGCGAAGATCGGCAGCCAGATTGCGCTGGGTGCAGGGTTAAGGGTCGCAGATGAGCTGTGCATGTGCATTGTCCTGTGGGGAACTCAGGCCTTCAGCATATCGAGATTCTTCGAAGCATTAATGCAGCGATTACGCGCTATGCTGATGCGTAAATGCATCATCAGGAGAACGCTGTGAATTGGGATGACGCCCGGGTATTTCTCGCGGTTTGCCGTGAATCGACGTTGCGTGGTGCGGCGCGGGTGTTGGGGGTCGACCAGGCCACGGTCGGCCGGCGCATCACGGCGCTGGAAAAGTCATTGAGTGCGACCTTGTTCCTGCGTACCTCCGAAGGTTACGCGCTGACGGCTGTCGGCGAAGCGGCGCTCAAGGCGGTGGAGAAAATGGAGCATTCGGCGTTAGAGCTGGAGCGCCAGATCCAGGGCCTGGACGATCGCCTGACCGGCACGGTGCGGGTCAGCACCACCGACTCTCTGGCGATCGATTTCCTGATCCCGGCGATTGCCCGCCTGCATCGACAACACCCGGATGTACGGGTGCAACTGGACGCCACCACGCAGATTCTCAGCCTGGCAAAACGCGAGGCGGACATCGCCGTGCGCAACACCCGACCGGACAACCCGGACCTGATCGCCCGGCGCATCGCCCGCTGGCCGGTGGGGCTGTTTGCCTCGCAAGCCTATGTCGATGCCCACGGCGTGCCGGCGCCGGGGTCGGCGTTCGCCGGGCATGATCTGGTGGTGTATCAACCGTACTTGCAGGGCAACAAGGACCTGACACTGGTCTCGGAGCCGGTGGTGCGCGGGCGGATTGTCGCCAGCCTCAGTTCCAGTCTGCTGGTGCGCCGTTCGATTGCGGCGGGGATAGGGGTCGGGGAAATTCCGGTGTACATCGGGGAGAAGGAGGGGCTGGTCAGGTTGTGGCCGGAGCGCTCGCGGCCGTTGCCCTATGACATCTGGCTGGTGACCCACGCGGACCTGCGGCATACGGCGAGGGTGCGGGCGGTGATCGATGAGATTGTCGCGGGGTTTGCCGGGACTGGCGAATAATTCCAGGTGGCACAAATCCTGTGGGAGCGAGCTTGCTCGCGATAGCGTCGTGTCATTCAACAATGATGTCGTCTGGCACTCAGCAATCGCGAGCAAGCTCGCTCCCACAGAGGACTAGCACAGGGGATGGGTCATGGCATTTGCGGCAGTTCCTGTGGGCGCAGGTCGAACACCAGCACTTCGGCATCCACGCCGTTGCTCAAGGTCAGCGCCTGTTCATCACGAACCCGCACACCGTCGCCTTCCTGCAACAACACACCGTTGAGTTCGACGCTGCCCCGGGCCACGTGCACATAGGCGTAGCGGTTGGCGGCGAGTTCCAGGGTGGCGCTTTCCTTGCCGTCGATCAGGCCGGCATACACCCGTGCATCCTGACGCACCTTCAATGAACCCTTGGCGCCGTCCGGCGAGATGATCAATTGCAGGCGGCCACGTTTTTTCTGGGTGCTGAAGTGCTCTTGCTGATAACGCGGTTTGGCGCCACTGACGTCGGGCACGATCCAGATCTGGAGAAAGTGCACCGGCCGGGTGCTGGAGTGGTTGAACTCACTGTGGGCCACGCCGCTGCCTGCGCTCATCAGTTGCACGTCGCCGGGGCGGATCACCGAACCTGTGCCCAGGGTGTCCTTGTGTTCCAGGGCACCTTCAAGCACATAGGAGAAAATCTCCATGTCGCGGTGCGGGTGCTGGCCGAAGCCTTTACCGGCGGCGACGCGGTCGTCGTTGATCACCAACAGGTCAGAAAATCCCTGCTCTTTCGGGTTGCGATAGCTGGCAAAGGAAAAGGTATGGAAGGACTTCAACCAGCCGTGATTGGCCAGGCCACGATCCGAGGCTTTGCGAAGAGTCAGCATGATCAAATCTCCTTTCAGGACGTGAATTCGTCCGAGTGAGGAGAAGGTTAATGTTTACTGTTGGATGCAATAAGTAGATGAAAATTGAAATACTGTCTCTATGTGGTTGACAGTTATGTGGGCTGTGTCACGCATTCTTTTTTCGATGCAAGCGCCACATTTAGCCATAATGCACACCACCCCTGATGCCGGGCGCAGACTTTGTAGGAGCGAGCCTGCTCGCGATGGTCGTTAACGGTGACGCGTTCTGGCTGAATGAACGCGGCGCTGTTGAGTCCATCGCGAGCAGGCTCGCTCCTACAGGGGGGCCGTGTTCGGCGGACCGACCTTATTTGATCCCAGTGAATTCCAATCCATGAAAACCGTGGCAATGGTGCTGTTTCCCGACTTTCTCCTGCTCGATATGGCCGGGCCCATGGAAGTGTTTTCCATCGCCAATCGTTATCTGAAACCCGACGATCACTATGTGCTGTCGACCATCGGCACTGAGCACGGCGCACTGCGGGCGTCCAACGGGGTGAGCGTGCATGCCGACCGGCACATCGACCAGGCCTGCGAGGGTTTTGATTTGCTGCTGGTGCCCGGTGGTCCCGGTGCCTACAACGAAAGGCATCCACCGTTGCTCGACTGGCTCAGGCACAACGTCAGCCGGTCCGCTGGTTATGGTTCCATCTGCACCGGGGCGTTCGTGCTGGGGAATGCGGGTTTGCTCGACGGGTATCGCGTCACCACCCACTGGCACTATACCGAGCGGCTGATCAAGGGCTTTCCGAAGGCGACCGTCGAGACCGATCAAATCTTCGTTCAGGACCGCAACCTGATCACTTCCGGTGGCGTCACCGCCGGGATCGACCTGGCCTTGTCGGTGGTGGCCCGGGACCATGGCAAAAAAGTCGCCCAGGACGTGGCCAAGGTATTGCTGGTGGTCATGAAACGCCAGGGCGGGCAGGCGCAGTTCAGCCCGTTGATGGCGGCGGTGGCCCCTCACGAAACGGCGATTACCCGGGTGCAGAACCATGTGCTTGAACATCTCGATGAAACCTATAGCATCGAGCACATGGCGAGTCTGGCCAACATGAGCCCGCGTCACTTCGCCAGGGTGTTCGCCCGGGAAGTGAACATGACGCCGATGGAGTTTCTGCAAAGCGCGCGCGTCGATTGCGCCAGGAACCTGCTGGAAACCACCGAGTTGCCGCTCAAGACCGTGGCGTTCAAAAGTGGCTTTGGCAGTGTGCGGCACATGCGTTTTCTGTTCAGTGAAAAGCTTGGCCTGACCCCGACCCAATACCGCGAGCAGTTCAGCTAGCACGCGTGTCCGTCCTGCGCACCGCAATGGCCGTGACGCTCCCCCCGTGGCAGTTGTACCGTCACCGTGGCCTGCCAAGATACCGCTGAACTCATTGCAAGGACGGTGCGGAGCCTGGGCTGGAAGCCAGGTTTCCAGCGGGTGACTGCCCATGAACAGCCTCAGAGATATAAACAGCGAAGCGGTGCTGCAATTCGGACCCTACGCTTTCCACCTCAGTCAGCGACTGGTGCTGGAGGGCGATCGACCGCTGCGCCTGGGCGGCCGCGCTCTTGACGTGTTGCAGGTGCTGGTCGAGCACGCAGGTTCAGTGGTCAGCAAGGAAGAGTTGATTGCGCAGGTCTGGCCGCGCTCCGTGGTCGAAGAGATCAACCTGCGGGTGCACATTGCCGCCCTGCGTCGTGCCCTGGGCGATGGGCAGAACGGCCAGTGCTACATCGTCAACATTCCCCAGCGCGGCTACAGTTTTGTCGCCCCGGTGCAGCATTCGCCAGAGCCTGTAGCGTTCCCGAGCGGGACCGTACAAAAGCTCCTGCACAACCTGCCGGCGCGGCTCACGCCGATTACCGGGCGCGATGCGGTTGTCGGCAGCCTGGTGCGGCAGTTGCCGGTGCGCCGATTCATGACCCTGGTCGGGCCTTGCGGGATCGGCAAGACCACCGTGGCGCTGCGCGTGGCCGAACTGTTACTGCAGCACTATCGGCATGGCGTGTGGCTGGTGGACCTGGCGACGATCGATGACCCGGCGCAAGTGACCGATCACCTCACACGAACTCTTGAACTGAAGGTCGGCACCACGTTGGAGGCGCTGTCGCAACGGCACGCCCTGTTGGTTCTGGACAACTGCGAGCACCTGCTCGAACGCTGCCAGACGTTGATCGAGACACTGTTGCACTCGATGCCCCGGCTGTCGATCCTCGCCACCAGCCGTGAGCCACTCAAGGCGTCTGGCGAAACCGTATTGCGTCTGCCACCGCTGGCCGTGCCGCCGGCATCAGGGCTGCGCAGCGTCGCCGAGGTCATGGGCTATTCGGCGGTGCAGTTGTTCGTCAGCCGTGCCCGGGCTCGTCTGCACGGGTTCAACCTGCGCGAACAAGACCTCAGGACCGTACGGGATATCTGCCGACGCCTCGACGGCCTGCCGCTGGCGATTGAACTGGCCGCGGCGCACATCGATGCGTTGGCGCTGGTGGGGTTGCAAGCGCAACTCGACAACTGTTTTCAGCTGCTGACTCAGGGCCGCCGTACAGCCGTTCCCCGACATCAGACCCTCAAAGCCGCTCTGGACTGGAGCTACGAACGGTTGACTGCCGTGGAGCAAACCGTGTTGCAGCGTCTGGCGGTGTTCAAAATGGCGTTTACCCAGGACGCAGCGATTGGCGTGATCAACTGCGACGTGCTGCCGGTGGCCGAGCTGATCAAGGTGATGGAGAACCTCGCTCTCAAGTCATTGCTGTCCCAGGAGCAGGGCGGCGGTGTGACCCGTTACCGCTTCCTCAACACCACCCGCACCTACGCACTGGAAAAACTCGAACTCAGTGGTCAATTGCGAACCCTTGAAATGCGTTATGCGGCTTACATCAGTCAAACGTGCTGGTCTTCAGGCCGACAGGTGGCATTGCAACTCGTCGAGTAGCCGGCGAACCGTCATCAGGTCAGGCGTGGCAAAACCTTCGGTGAAGCGCTCGTAGATCGGTGCCAGCAGGTCATACGCCCTTTGGCGGTGGCCTTGACGCTGCCACAGTTGCGCCAGCGAGGTGGCGCTGCGCAGCTCCCAGGCCAGGGCACCCTGGGCCTTTGCCACGTTAAGTGCCTTGAGCAGCACGGTTTCGGCCGTCGCGGCGTTGACCGGGCAATCCGTTGCCAGCAACGTCTTGGCCCTGGCCCGCAGAATTTCTGCGGTGCTCCAGCCCGACACACCGTTTTGCGCGCGTTCGAGCAAACCATCGTCGACGTATGTCGAATCCAGCGTGACCATGATGTCTTTGATCAAACCGACGCTTTGGCGGCCGGTCGGCTGAACATCGGTGCCGCCGATCACCTGCGCGTAGTGTTGCGCCCAGTTGTAGAACAGCAGAACCGAGTGTTTCTGCGCCTGTTCCAGCAGCAGGCGCAGGAGTTCGCGGGCGCTGCGGGTGTCGCCGTTGTAGTAAGCGATCAGGCAGCCGGAGAGCGCCAGGGTGTAGCAGATCGATGTGCCGTGGTTGATCTGCAAGGCGATGTCCAGTGCCTGCCGGGCTGCGCGCCAGGCCTGCTCCGGTTGGCCTTGCAGCCAGAGGATGCGCGCGTGGATGGTCAGCGCCGCAACGCTCTGGTCGTATTGCACGCCGAAAGCATGGGTGAAACGGTTGAGATGACCGCTGTGGGCCATGCGTTGCAGCACCTGTTCGGCATGCTCCCGAGCCTGATGCTGGTCGCCGCAGAAGTGCAGGGCCAGTACCCGCAATCGATGCATGCTCAGGGACATCAGGGCGTCGTCCTGCAGCCCCAGTCGATCGAATTGCCGGCTCTGCTCCTGGGCCATCCGGTAATGACCGCAACAGAGATTGACCGCCACGTGACCGGAAATCGCCAGTAACTGGCCAGCCACATCGTTGCACTGTCGGGCCAGGCTGTGGGCGCTGACGAAAGCGCCGACGGTTTCGTCGGTACCCCCCTGCGTGTGATAACAGGCGCTGCCCAGGGCCAGCATGAGGGCCATTTTCAAGCGCGGGCAAGGCTCGGGTGACTGCTCGAGCAAGGCCAGGGCCTTGCGCACATAACCGCCGTGTTCCTTGAGCAGTGACAACTCCTGCCACAGGGGAGTGGACTTCGCGGCCAGGCGTATCGCCAGTGCCTGCGGCCCTTGAGCGTGCAAACCCCAATCGAGGGTTGCACGGATGTCCTCCAGAGCCCGGCCATAGCGCTCGATCCACAGGCCGGTCGACGTTTTCTCCCAGTCGTCCTGCGCCTGTTGCATCAGCACCAGGCAGCGCTCGGCATGGCGTTCCCGCGTGCCGGGCAGGTCGGCGGTTTGCGCAAGCTTTTCCAGGGCGTAGCCGCGGGTGGTGTCGAGCAGACGGTAGTACACGTCTTCGTCGCCCACTTCCACGTTCAGTAACGACTTGGCGACCAGTTGTGTGATTGAGCCGAACACCTCGCGCGGTTCCATGTGTTCGCCGACGATCACTGCCGCTGCCGACTCCAGGGTGAAGCCAGCGCAAAACACACTCAGTCGGCGCAGGCAGGTCTTTTCGCAGGCAGTGAGCAGTTCGAAGCTCCAGTCCAATGTTGCACGCAGGGTCTGATGGCGTGCCAGGGGCGTATGGCAGGACTGGTTCAGCAACCGGAAGCTGCTTTGCAACTGTGCCAGCAAGCCGTGCAATCCGAAGTTACCCACTTGCGCCGCTGCAAGTTCGATGGCCAGCGGTATGCCGTCCAGTCGATGGCAAATGTCTATCAGCAGCGGCAGTTCATCATCAGTCAGTTCAAAGCTGTCCTGACTGGCCATGGCCCGCTCGACAAACAGTTGCAGGGCGGAAAAGGTCATGGCCTGGGCGCGGTCGAGGACGGCGATGGGCGGCGGGCAGTCGAGTGACTCCAGGCGCTGGACGAATTCCCCTTCGGCCCGCAGGCTCTCGCGGCTGGTGGCGAGGATGTGCACGTGCGGCGCACTGCGCAGAATGTCTTCGCTGAGCTGGGCAATGGCGTCGACCAAGTGTTCGCAGTTGTCGATGATCAGCAGCATGTGGCGATCGCGCAGAGAGTCTGCAAGTCCGCTCAGGGGGGTGTCGTCGTGCAGGGCCAGTCCGAGTAGCGTCGCCAGATGACCGTCAATCATCAGCGGGCAGTTGATCGGGGCCAGGTCCAGCAGGTGTATGCCGTCCCGGTAGCGACCGATCATTTGTTCGGCGACCCGCAGGGCTACGGTGGTCTTGCCGATGCCGCCGGGGCCGAGGAGGGTGATGAAGCGCTGGCGGGGCAGTTGCTCCATCAGGTTGTCGACCAGGGCCTGCCGGCCAATCATGCGCGTGCGGCGCACCGGCAGGTTATGCCGGCTCGACGCGGTACGTGCGGGCCCCGGCGCTTGCTCGGCCTGTTCCAGTGAATGCGGTGCGACGAAACTGTACCCGCGCTGGGCCACGGTGACGATGTAGCGCTGGCCGGCCTGACCGTCGCCAAGCGCCTTGCGCAACGCGGCCATGTGCACCCGCAGGTTGATGTCTTCGACCACGCTGCTGGGCCAGACCCGGGCGATCAGCTGCTGCTTGCTGACCACGTTGCCGGCGTGTTCCAGCAGGATCAACAGGATGTCCATGGCGCGCCGGCCCAGGCGCAAGGGCTGGTCGGCCTCCATCACCAGGCGTTGTCCGGGGTAGACCCGGTAGGGGCCGAAATGCACAGCCTGTTCGGGGGAAAGGGTCAACGAGTCGCTCCTGCTGCATCCGTCTAATACGCGGTTTTCGAGCATATTCCTCAGGTTTTTTACTCAGCGCAATGCGCCACCCGGGTGACTGAAGGGGCAGGCATTGACTCTAGCGTATCGGCCAATGGCTGTCGGCCCCGTGATCATTGGGCGCGACAGACGGACAGCAGCTGCCGGGGCTTTTTGCGCGCCATGGAAATTTAACAACGTTTAACTCGTCGCGCGTCCGGTCTGCGCCAAAACTCTCCTTCTTCAACTTCCACTGAAAGCAGGGATGAAATGTCAGTCAGCCGCGAGCAGCTCAATGTGGGAGCGAGCCTGCTCGCGAAGGCGGTGTCACATTCAGCCTATGCGGTGACTGACACAGCGCTTTCGCGAGCAGGCTCGCTCCCACAAAGGACAGAGTAATGAGCAACGTGGTGGTGGTCTATCACAGTGGCTACGGGCACACCCGGGTCATGGCCGAAGCCGTGGCCGGAGGCGTGGAACGGCACCTGGGCAGCACCTGCCAGTTGATTCCGGTCCAGGAGGTGGACGAGCACTGGGAGCGGCTGCACAACGCCGACGCCATCATCTTTGGCGCGCCGACCTACATGGGCAGCGCCTCGGCGGCCTTCAAGGGCTTCATGGAGGCCACGGCGGCGTTCTACCTGGCCCAGCCCTGGCGCGACAAACTGGCAGCCGGTTTCACCAATTCCGGCTGCCTGTGCGGCGACAAACTCAGCACCTTGTTGCAAATGGCCGTGTTCGCCGCCCAGCACTCGATGATCTGGGTCGGCCTCGACCTGCTGCCGGCGCGTTCCAGCACCGGCGCGTTCAACGGCCAACTCAATCGCCTGGGCAGCTCACTGGGCGCCATGGCCCAGTCGAATGTCGAACAATCCCCCGACGATGCCCCTCCGCCCGAAGATCGCTGCACCGCCGCGCACCTGGGCGAGCGTGTGGCGCGCCTGGCGGATCGCATGAACCCGCTACCGGTTTGATTCACACCCCCAACCCTCGTTAAGGAGGCATTACCCATGAGCACCTTCACTACCCGCGACGGCGTCGAGATTTACTACAAGGACTGGGGCACCGGTCAGCCGATTGTCTTCAGCCACGGCTGGCCATTGAACGCCGACAGTTGGGAGTCGCAGATGATCTTCCTGGCTTCAAAGGGCTACCGGGTCATCGCCCACGACCGTCGCGGTCATGGGCGTTCCAGCCAGCCGTGGTCGGGCAATGACATGGACCATTACGCCGACGATCTGGCGCAGTTGATCGAGCTGCTGGATCTGCAAAACGCCGTGCTGTTCGGTTTCTCCACCGGTGGTGGCGAGGTGGCGCGTTACATCGGTCGCCACGGCACCGGCCGCGTGGCCAAGGCCGGGCTGATATCCGCTGTGCCGCCGCAGATGCTCAAGACCGAAGCCAACCCCGGCGGCCTGCCGCTGGAGGTGTTCGACGGTATTCGCCAGGCCTCGCTGGCCGACCGTTCGCAGCTGTACATCGACCTCGCCAGCGGCCCGTTCTTCGGCTTCAACAAACCCGGCGCGAAACCGTCCCAGGGCATGATCGACTGGTTCTGGATGCAGGGCATGATGGCCGGCCACAAGAACGCCTATGACTGCATCAAGGCGTTCTCGGAAACCGACTTCACCGAAGACTTGAAGAAGTTCGACGTGCCGACCCTGGTGGTGCATGGCGACGCGGATCAGGTCGTGCCCTACGAAGCGGCGGGCGTCTCCTCCGCCAGGCTGGTGAAGGGCTCGACCCTGAAGATTTACCCGGGCGCCCCTCACGGTTTGACGGACACCCATAAGGACCAGCTCAACGCGGACCTGCTGGCGTTCTTGAAAGGTTAAAAAGCCGGATCAAAAGATCGCAGGCTTCGCCAGCTCCTACAGGGTTGCGTGCATGCCCGTAGGAGTTGGCGAAGGCAGCGATCTTTTGCCGTTGAGGGCGGTGCCGCGGACAAACTGACAGCGCCACGCAAACGGATTGATGCCTTCGCTGCGGGTGAAGATGTGGCTGAAGTGCGCCTGATCGCAGAAGCCGCATTCAAGGCTGATCTGCGTAAGGCTCATGTCGGTGTACCGGATCAATTGCTTGGCCAGGGCAATGCGCTGCTGGCGGATCCAGTCCTGGGGCGAGAGGCCGGTGCTGCACTTGAACGCGCGGGAGAAGTGACTGCGCGAGAGGGCGCAGGCCTGTGCCAGTTCGCTGACTTCCAGGCTGTCGCCCAGACGCTCGAGGATCAGTTGTTTGACCAGCCGTTCGCGTTGCGGGCTGAGGCCGCCGGTGTGGGTCTTGCGTGGTTCGCTGGCAGGTGCGCGGGCGGTGGTGTGCTGTGGGTAAGCCATGGCCATTGTCCGGTCGGGGAGGAAAAGCGCTGGCGCCCGGTTTGAGCGATCAGCACCATTACTCTGGAAAAACAGTTCTGCGCTGAGGGCTTCATTGTTGGCGGCGCCCGCTGTGGCTGACGAGTTAAACGTTGTTAATTCCATGCCCGAGGCTGTGAATACAGCACATCGTTGCAAGTGCGGGCGCCGTCGATGGGCACAAGATGCGCAATATGGAGCGGGCCACAACGGACCGTCGGTTGGTTTGAAAAGGTGAACAGATGAAACGGACATGGCAGGGAACGCTGGGCGCCATCGGCCTGGTTTTGATATCGGCCAACACACTGGCCCAGGCGCCGGCGCAGGTTGGCACGCAAGTACCCGGTTACTTCCGCCTGGCGTTGGGGGATTACGAAGTGACGGCGCTGTTCGACGGCTATAACGACCTGTCGCCGAAGCTGTTACAAGGCATGAGCCAGAGCCAGATCCGCGCACTGTTGGCCCGTCGTTCGATTGAAACCCCGGGTGTGCAGACTGCCTTCAACGCCTTTCTGGTCAACACCGGTAAACAGCTTGTCCTGATTGATACCGGGGCAGGGCAGTGCATCGGCCCTACCGCCGGCCAGCTCCCGGCCAACCTGCAAGCGGCCGGCTACAAACCGGAGCAGGTGGACGCCATCCTGATCACTCACCTGCACCTGGATCACGTCTGCGGTCTGGTGGACGGCCAGCAGCAACCGGTGTTCGCCAACGCCACGGTGTACGCGGCCAAGGCCGAAGCCGACTACTGGCTTGACCCGCAGGCGTTGGCCAAGGCGCCGGAAGCGGCCAAGGGCTACTTCAAGATCGCCCAGGATTCCACCGCACCTTACGTGGCCGCCGGCCGATTCAAGACCTTCACCCCCGGCCAGTCACCGCTGCCGGGCGTGGTCGAGGCGCAACTGGAAGAAGGGCACACGCCGGGCAGCACCACGTACCGTTTCACCTCGCAAGGGCAAAGCATCCTGTTCATGGGCGACCTGGTGCACAACCTGGCTGTGCAATTCCTGCACCCAGAGGTATCGATCAGTTTCGACGTCGACAGCCAGCGTGCGATCAAAAGCCGCAACCTGGTGTTCAGTGCCGCTGCCGCCAGCAAGACCTGGGTGACGGCGGCGCACCTGCCATTCCCCGGCATTGGTCACATTACCGCCGAAGACAAGCATTTCCAGTGGGTGCCGGTGGAGTACGGGCCGTACAAACGAGCGGCGAACGTGCCGTTGATCGAGTAAAGTCGGCAGCTCTCGCGCCTGGCCGACCATACAAGGAACCCGAGCCTATGAACCGTAACGATCTGCGTCGCGTCGACATGAACCTGCTGGTGATTTTCGAAGCCCTGATGTTCGAAAAGAACCTGACCCGCGTCGCCGAAAAACTGTTCATGGGTCAGCCGGCGGTGAGCGCCGCGTTGGGGCGTTTGCGCGATCTGTTCGACGACCCGTTGCTGTTGCGCAACGGTCGCGGCATGGAACCGACGGCGCGTGCGCTGGCGATTCTCAAGGAGTTGCAGCCGGCGATGGACACCATTTCCGGCGCGGTCAGCCGGGCCAGGGAGTTCGATCCGGCGACCAGTTGCGATGTGTTCCGCATCGGTCTTTCGGACGATGCCGAGTTCGGTTTGTTTCCACCGTTGCTGCGTCAGTTGCAAGAGGAAGCACCGGGCATCGTCGTGGTCGTGCGGCGGGCCAATTACCTGTTGATGCCGGCGCTGTTGGCCTCGGGGGAAATCTCGGTGGGTGTGAGTTACACCACGGATCTGCCGGCCAATGCCAAGCGCAAGAAGCTGCGCGATATTCCCTGCAAAGTGCTGCGCGGCGACACCCGGCCCGGGACGCTGACCCTGGACGAGTACTGCGAGCGGCCCCATGCGATGGTGTCGTTCTCGGGGGACTTGAGCGGCAATATCGACCTGGATCTGGCGAAGGTCGGGCGTAGTCGTCGAGTGGTGCTGGGGGTGCCGCAGTTCAGTGGGTTGCGGGCGTTGCTCGCGGGGACCGAGATGATTGCCACCGTGCCGGATTATGCGGCCTGTGCGTTGGTCGAGGGCTGTGGCTTGCGCGCTGAGGACCCGCCGTTCGAGATTGAGGCGGCGCAGTTGTCGATGGCCTGGAGCGGGGTGCATGACAATGATCCGGCGGAGCGGTGGTTGCGGTCGCGGATCGGTGAGTTCATGTCTTTGGCTTTGGATGTTTCCTAGGAGGGTGACCTTCACGCCCTTATGTACGGCCCCTCGCTGAGGCTCGGCGTTCCTTCGCTGCGGTATTCATCCGGGGGCATTGCCCACCGGTCGGCTTCGCTTCGACCTGCATGCACAGACATACGCTGATCCACTGTAGGAGCGGGCTTGCCTGCGAAGGCGGCCTGCCAGCCAACAGAGTGCCACGAACCGCAGCGTTCGCTGCGGTTCGCGACGGTAAAGCTCACATCGGTGTCGTTACACCGAAAGGGCTACGCCACCACCCGATAACACGGCACATACGCCGCCCCACCCGGCAGTTTCATGCGGTGCTGGGCGACGAAGGCTTTGAGCAGCAGGTCCAGCGGGTGCATGATCGCCGCGTCGCCACGGATCTGGTACGGCCCGTGCTCTTCGATCAGGCGGATGCCCTTGTCCTTGACGTTGCCGGCGACGATGCCGGAGAACGCGCGGCGCAGGTTGGCCGCCAGTTCGTGGGACGGCAGGTCGAGGCTCAGCTTCAGGTTGGCCATGTTTTCGTGGGTCGGGTCGAACGGGCGCTGGAAGCCTTCGTCGATTTTCAACAGCCAGTTGAAGTGAAACGCATCGTTGCGCTCGCGACGGAACTGCTTGACCGCTTTGAGGCCCTGGGTCATCTGGCGCGCCACTTCGGCCGGGTCATCGATGATGATCTGGTAGTGCTGCTTGGCGGCGTCGCCCAGGGTGGCACCGACGAACGCGTCCAGTTGTTCCAGGTACGGCGCGGCATGTTTCGGCCCGGTGAGGATGACCGGGAAAGGCAGGCCTGCATTGTCCGGGTGCATCAGGATGCCCAGCAGGTACAGGAACTCTTCGGCCGTCCCGGCGCCGCCCGGGAAGATGATGATGCCGTGGCCGACGCGGACGAAGGCTTCCAGGCGTTTTTCGATGTCCGGCAGGATCACCAGTTCGTTGACGATCGGGTTCGGCGCTTCGGCGGCGATGATTCCGGGTTCGGTAAGGCCCAGGTAGCGGCCGCCGTGGATGCGCTGTTTGGCGTGGGCGATGGTCGCGCCTTTCATCGGGCCTTTCATCACGCCGGGGCCGCACCCGGTGCAGACATCCAGGCTACGCAGGCCCAGTTCGTGGCCGACTTTCTTGGTGTATTTGTATTCTTCGGTGTTGATCGAGTGCCCGCCCCAGCACACCACGATCTTCGGCTCGACGCCGGGACGCAGGGTGCGGGCGTTGCGCAACAGGTGGAACACGTAGTCGCTGATGCCCTGGGAGCTGCTCAGGTCGATGCGTTGGCTGTCGAGTTCGTTTTCGGTGTAGACGATGTCACGCAGGGCGCTGAACAGCATTTCCCGGGTGCTGGCGATCATTTCGCCGTCAACGAAGGCGTCGGCCGGAGCGTTCAGCAGTTCCAGGCGTACGCCGCGGTCCTGCTGGTGAATGCGGATCTCAAAATCTTTATAGGCTTCAAGAATGGTCTTGGCGTTGTCGACATGGGCGCCAGTGTTGAGGATGGCCAGGGCGCACTGGCGGAAGATGTTGTAGGTACTGCCGGAACCGGCTTCGCTCAATTGCTGGACTTCCCGTTGCGAGAGCGTTTCCAGGCTGCCTTTGGGGCTGACGGAGGCGTCGATAACTTGGCGTTGGGTCATTCAATGATCCTTAAAACGATGTCATTCACACAGCAACCACGAATGGCATCCGAATAATGTGTATTCATGAAAGAAGATGGCACGAACTGCATGGTCTCGCCATGTCCCCCGCTTGACGATGAAAAGATGAAAAGTAGCCCCAGCATAGCTAAATCCTTCGCAGAGGCGATAATGTCCCGCTGTCTTTTTGCCTCAGACCCCTTTTTACCATTGAAGCTCAGGAAACCCGACGCAATGTTCGAAATCCAGCCGATGAACGCCGACACCTACCGGCAACAGACGCGGCGCAGCACGGTCATCATTGCCCTGATCTTTCTGGCGCTGGCGATGATTCTATCCACGGCGGCGGTGGCTCTGTTCGGCACGCCGGGGGGCGACAATCTGCGCTTCAACGTCGGTGGCGTGTTTGTGGCCGTGCTGGCGATGGCGGCGCTGATGCACAAAGTGTTCTGGCGCCAGGCATGGATGGCGCCGGCGGTCTACAGTTGGCAGCTCAAGCGCAGCCTGATGAGCATCACCAATGTCATGCATCATGTAACGGCGGCCGGTGAGCGCGGTGATCCGGTTGCCATGAAGCTGTTGCGTTTCTACCATCTGGGGTTGAACCAGATGCATCAGCTCGATGGTAATTCAAGCGACCATGACCAGTTGATTCGCGAAATGGATCAGCACAAGGAACGGATGCAAGCGCTGGGCATCGATATCGGGCAGACGCGCCTGGATCCGGCGTGGCTGGAGGCGGTAAAGCAGGGGACGCGCTAACATCATTGCGAGCCTGTAGCAGGCATAGTGAGCAAAAGCGGCGATCAGGAAGAGTCGCCCTGTCAGAGACAATCAGGGAGCACCATGCGACATCCGTCGATCAACGATCCTATTGAAATGCTCCGGCCAGCCGTGCCCCGACTCAAACTCCGTTCGGCGGTGATCCTGCTGGCGGCGGTGTGCCTGTCGATGATGGCGATCGTGATCTGGGAGGTCTGGAGTTCGCGCCAGTACCTGCTGCATGACAAGGAAGTGGCGATGTCCAACCTTGCACAGACACTGGCCTCGCAAGCGCAGGCAACGATCAAGCAGGCCGACACGCTGCTGTTCACCCTGGTCGATCGGCTGGAGCACGAAGGTGTGGATCAATCCCGGCTGCCACAACTGCTCAACGTCCAGCGCCGCGAGTTGAGCCAGCTCCACGGCCTGTTCGTTTACGACGAAAAAGGGCAGTGGATCGCCAACTCCAATGGCGCCGGCCAGACCGGCGTCAACAATTCCGACCGCGAATACTTCATCTTCCATCGCGATAATCCCGGCCGTGGGCCGCACATCGGGCCGTCGATCAAGAGCCGTTCAACCGGTGAATGGATCATGACGGTTTCGCGCCGGGTCAATCATCCCGATGGCAGCTTTGCCGGCGTGGCGCTGGCGACGATTTACCTCAGCCATTTCCTGCAACTCTACGACAGCATCGACCTGGGCAGTAATGGCGTGATCAACCTGATCGCCGACAATGCCAGCATTGTCATCCGCAGACCCTTCAAGGAGACGGATATCGGCTCCAGCCTCGCCAAGAGCCCATTGTTCACTCAGTTGTTGCCCAAGGGCGACACGGGTACGGCCACGATCAGGTCGATTGTCGATGGTGTCGAGCGGGTGATAGGGTACCGCCGGGTCGAGGGCTATCCGCTGATCGTGTTTACCGCGCTGAACAAGGATGAAGTGCTTGCCAGCTGGCGCAAGGAAACGCTGCTCAGCGTCTGCATCGTCACGCTGTTGCTGAGTTTTCTCGGGGTACTGGGGTTGCGGCTTATCAAACTGATGAAGCAACAGAATCTGGTGCAGGTCGAGTTGCTGGACACCCAGGACAAGCTCCTGGAGGTCAATCGCAACCTCGAGGGCCTGGCCCTCAAGGACGCGCTGACGGGGCTGGCCAACCGGCGCCAGCTCGACGCTTTCATCGATGCCGAAATGGGGCGCGCCCGACGCAGCCAGGCCGAGTTGGCGCTGTTGATGATCGACGTCGATCATTTCAAACCGTTCAACGACCGCTACGGCCACCTGGCCGGTGATGAGTGTTTGCGCAAGGTCAGCGCGATCATCACGGACAACATCAAGCGCCCCGGTGACCTGGCCGCCCGTTATGGTGGCGAAGAGTTCGCCGTGGTGCTGCCTGGCTCCGACTACGTGGGGGCATTTCTGGTGGCGGAGAAAATCCGCCGCGCGGTGCTACAGGCCGACATTGCTCATAGTGACAGCCCGGAAGGTACCGTGACCGTCAGCGTCGGCGTGTGTGCCAGCAATGCCGATTCCCAGCTCCGCCCCGAAGACCTGATCGGTGCGGCAGACAAGGCGCTGTACGTGGCCAAGGCCAGTGGGCGGAACATGAGTGTGATTGCCAACTGAGCGTCGGGCGTCAGGCAAACCGTCCCGTTCCCTGAACCAGCCACGCGCCCAGGGCGCGACCGTCTGGCTGTTGAAGATTCAGGCGGCCCATTGCCGGATCACTCGAAGATAAACCAGCACGTTGATCACCAACACCACGGCGCCCAATCCCAGCTGAATACCGGGTGTCAGCCCCGCCGGGTAAATCACCGGCCAAATGTAATGCTCGATGAATCCACCGCCATAGCCAGATTGCCCGGCCCCATGACGCATGTGGTTTTCCCAGTCGGTCAGCGGGCAGGGCAAGTGGAAGAATTCCACCGCCATACCCCACAACGCAGCGGGCGGATGCCACCAGATCAGGTGGCGCCATTTGAGTACCAGCAACCCGCCGAATAACACAAACACAATGAACAGCAAGTGAAACAGCATCAGCCCGTCGGCGGCGATTCGGTACAGCATGTCGGTGCCCCTGAAGGCTGAACGAATCGGTCCATGGTACTCGGGCCGGTGACGGGCGCTCTATCGATTGTCGCGGCCCAATGCGCTGAGCACGCCTTTCAAACGCTCGGTCATCGAGTCACTGCTGCGTTGCATCGGTGCGCGCAGTTCGTCACCGATCAAGCCTTGCAGGGCCAGCGCGGTTTTCACCGGGGCCGGGTTGGGCTCCAGGAACAGACTGTTGATCAGCGCCAGCAACCGGAAAAACGTGGCGCGGCCGTCCGCCAATTGGTTGTCGCGGATCTGCCGGTGCAATTGCACGAACAGTTCGGGATGGACATGCGCCGACGCGGCAATCGCGCCTTTGGCGCCCAGGCACAGGGCGTTGAAGATCTGGTTGTCTTCGCCGCACAGCACGTCGACCTGGCCGCTGTTGAGCAAGGCGAGGGTGTTCGAAAAGTTACCGCCGCAATCCTTGATGGCGACGATCCGCTCATGGGTGACGATGTTGAGCAGGGTCGCCTGTTCGAAGGCCACGCCGGTCCGGTAAGGGATGTCGTAGAGAATCAGCGGAACGCTGGAGGCATCGGCGACCGTGCGGAAAAACGCTTCGAGGCCGGCCTGGGACGGGCGGATGTAATACGGCGCCGGCACCAGCAGGCCAGCCACCGGGCGCTTGAGGATCTCGCTCTGGAACTGCAACAACTCGGTCAGATTATTCCCGGCCAGGCCCATGACCACCCGCTGCGCCGGCACCAGCTCCAGCACCGCATCGAGCACCGCCAGTTGCTCCTGTTTGCCCATTGCCGCCGGTTCGCCGGTGGTGCCGCAAACGATGAGGCCGTCGACGCCTTTTTCCAGCAGATGGCTGACCAGCCGGCGCAAGCCGACGAAATCGATGGCACCGTTGTGGAACGGTGTGACCAGTGGAACCCAGATACCTTGAAACGCAGACATGCACTTTCTCCTGATGGTTGACCGATTTCGTCACCGTCAGGGGCATGGAAGGAGAGTAAGCAAGGGGAGGGTGGTCCGTCGCGCTCAATGTCCTGTCAGCTCATCTGACGGGACAGCGCGCCCCGGTCACATGAGCGACTGTTTCTTCGATTTGAGGGCGTGCGCAACGCAACCTTGCGCCTTGGCAATCAAGCCAATGACGGAAGTGTTGAGGTTGAAGGTTGCGGACATACTTGTTTACACCCTGAGTGAGGCGCCCAGTTTTAAAACCCGGAGCGCCGTTTGTCAATCACGAAAATCAGCGAACTCGGCGCGCATCCGGCCATTGTGCTTGGCCTTGTAGAGCAACAGATCGATCTGTTCGACGAACTCCAGCGCCGTCGCATGCACTGAAACGCCGGTGGTGCCGACACCGAGGCTGACGCTCAGCAGGTTCGACACCCCGGAGAATTCATGGGGAATCTGCTGCTGGCGAATCAGGTGCAGGCATTTGTGCGCCACCAGCCGGGCGGATTCGGCATCGGTTTCCGGGAGTAGCCAGACGAATTCTTCACCACCGATCCGCGCGATGAAATCCCGTGGCCGATTGGCCGCCAGCGCCAGGGTTTGCGCGACGCGGCGCAGGCATTCATCGCCCTTGATGTGGCCGTAATGGTCGTTGTACTGCTTGAAGTAATCGATATCCAGCACGATCACCGACAATGGCAAACCGGTGCGCTGGGCGTGGTTCCACTCGCGCTCCAGCACGGTGTCGAACATGCGCCGGTTGGCGATGCCGGTGAGGCCGTCCTGGAAGGAATACTCTTCGAGCTGTTTTTGCAGGCGGATCAGGTGTTCTTCGGTTTTCTTGCGCTCGCTGATGTCGAACATGAAACCCACCAGCGCCTCGACTTCGCCGTTCGTGCGCACCACGTGCACCACATCACGGATCCACACGTACCCGCCGCTTTCGGTGAGTGCGCGATAGTCGGCTTCGTGATCGATACCGGCGCGCGATTGCGAGACGCAGAAGTCCATTACGTAGTTGCGATCATCCGGGTGCATGCGCTCGACCCAGTCATTGACCGAAAGCCAGCTGTCCTGTTTCCAGCCGAGCAATTGCTCGATCTGCGGCCCGATGTAGCTGAAGGTCATGGTTTTCCAGTCGATGCGCCAGGGAATCGCCCGGGTCGACTCAAGCAGGGTTTTATAAACGTCGCTGTCGGTTTCGACTGAACTCATGAAGGGCCCGCCTCGATGAAAATGCAGCGCCATCATGTTGTTACCACTTTAGCGAATCAAGCGGGTAGCCGATGAATGGCACGTTGTCGTATGAGTGAGCAAGATTGTTCAAGCCTTCGGCCGCGACAGCTGGCAAAGTCTGGGGTCTTTCCCTGTCTGTAGAGCGTTATGTCCAACTCAATCATGCCGCGCAGTGCCTTTTTGCGCGGCGCTGCGGCGATCATGCCGTTGTCCCTGGCCACCGCGCCCTGGGGCTTGCTGGCCGGTTCCATGGCTATCGAAGCCAACCTCACGCCTCTGCAAGGCCAGGGTTTGTCGAGCATTGTGTTTGCCGGCGCCGCACAACTGGTGGCCATTGGCATGCTCAAGGGGGGAGCCGGGATTTTTTCGATCTTGCTCACCACGTTGCTGCTCACCTCCCAGCATCTGCTCTACGGGATGAGCATGCGCTCGGTGATTTCGCCATTGCCGGGGCGCTGGCGTGCAGGGCTGGGGTTCTTGCTCACCGATGAACTGTTCGCCTTGACCAGCCGGCACGACAAACAGCAGTTCAACCGCTGGTACGCCCTGGGCGTGGGCCTGACGTTCTACATCGCCTGGAACCTGTTCACCCTGGCGGGGATTGTGCTCGGCAGCAGCATTCCGGGCCTGGAACACCTGGGCCTGGACTTCTCCATCGCGGCCACCTTCATTGCCCTGATCACCCCGGTGGTCCGCAACGTGCCGACGGTGGTGTGCGTGGCGGTGTCGCTGTTCTGCTCTGTGTTGTCCAGTTACTGGCAATGGGGCTCGGCGCTGGTACTGTCAGGGCTGGCGGGCATGACCGCCGGGTTTGTCTGCAATAAATTCTACGGTGGACGCACATGATGGTCTGGGCAGTGATTGTCGGGATGGGCGTGTTGGTGTTCCTCAACCGCTATGTTTTTCTGGAACCGCGGCTGCCGGTGCGCTTGAGCAGCAACGCCCGGCAATTCCTCGGATTTGCCGTGCCGGGCATGTTGACTGCGATCTGTGGGCCGATTGTGTTCATGCCGGAAAAACAGCTGAACCTGCACTGGGACAATCCCTATCTGATCAGCTCACTGGTGGCGGTCGCTCTGGTGCTTTACACGCGCAATACGTTGCTCAGCATGCTGTTGAGCATGGGCTTCTTCTTTTTGTTGCGCTGGTGGTTTTGAGCGGGGCAAGGGAACTGATCTAAACTTGAAATTGATGACCGATCCCTTCAGGAAGCGAGGTGAACATGGCCAATGAACCCAAGCAACCGGACCCGGAAGAAGACGAGGACGAACCCACGGAAGAAGAGATTGAACAGCAGAAGCGTTCGGTACCGGACTGGAAGCATCCTGACGACGGTAAGGAGCTGTCAGAGCCTGACCGCAAGTTCTGACCGGCGCGCGAATACGACAAAGCCCCTCGCAATGACGCAATGCTGATTCTCTGTAGGAGCGAGCTTGCTCGCGATGGACTCAAGAGCGCCGCGTTTAGCCAGTAAATACGCGTTATCGTTAACGACCATCGCGAGCAAGCTCGCTCCTACAAAAAAGAATCAGCATTACGCCATTGAGTGGGGCTTTGTCGTTATTGACAGGTTCATGGGATTTCTTTGATGAGCGCGGCGCCTTGGTTCCTGACATTGCCAACGGCCTTGTCGACCTTGTACCACTCGAATACGTTACTGACCTCGCCCTGGGATAAGGCCATTTCCTCGGCTCGTTCCTTGGGCGTGGCCGGGTCCAGCCATTCCCGCGCCAGTTCGGGAGAGAACACCACCGGTCGCCGGTCATGCACATCGAGCATGCCACCGGCGCTGTCGGCCGTCAGGATGACGAAACCGTCGTGCTCCCTGTGAGGGGCCCCGCCGATGGGGTACTGGCCGATCGCCGCACAGAAAGCCGGCGCCCGGTTCCGTCGTCGGATCAACCACGGTTGTTTGTTACCGTCACCGGCGTCGACCCATTCGAACCAGTTATCAATCGGGCAGATCGCGCGATGCGGCCAGATCGCCCGGAAGTACGGACCGTGGGCGACTTTTTCGACCCGGGCATTGACCGGCTCCGTGCGATCCGTCGCCCAGTGCGGTCGCCAACCCCAGCGCACCAGGTCGGCGTGAAGCCGCTCATTCTCCAGATGCAGCAGGGCGAGTGGCGTGGTGGGTGCGGCGTTGTAGTGCGCCAGGGGTTCGTTACCGACGCGGTTGATCAGCGCGTCGGGGATGCTCAGCACCGCCACGAAGTCGTGGATTCCGCGGTATTGCGACAGTCGTCCGCACATGGCCTGACACTCTGGTTGAGCATTTTTTTCAGTTTAGTTGGTGGCGACGAAACGGGCTTGGCAAGCACTGGAACCAAACTCTGTGTACCTTATCCAACCTCGGCCCGCCGTCTCGATGCGGGCCAACGACGGATGAACGGGCGAAGGATTGCTGCCAGTTGAAGTATCGACCGTGATGGTCTGGCCCAAGGCAAAAGATGAAACAGTTGTTCAAGTGTTTAACGGTGTGCGCCTTGGCAGTGGGTCTGCTGGGGTGCATCGCAGCACCGATCGAAATGACTGCGCAGACCGAGCAGCGTTTGCACGAGCAACCCCCCATCCGCTTTCTGCTGACCTTCGATGACGGTCCCAGTGCATCGAGCTGGTGGAATCCGACCGTGACGGTGCTCGAGAGCCTGGCGCAAAACCCGCTGCAACCGGGCATCAAAGCCGTGTTCTTCGTGCAAACCCGCGCACCGCGGGCTGGCGGCAGCGAGCTGGGCCGGGACATCATGCGCCGCGAACACGCCGAAGGGCATATCCTGGGCTTCCACACCGCCACGCCCTGGCACACCAATCATCGCTCGCTGGAACCGCAAGAGCTGGAACAGGCCCTGACCGATGGCAGCGCTGACATCGCGGCGATCACCGGCGCTCCCCCAATCTTGCTGCGCCCGCCATTCTGGAACTACGACAAACGCACCTTCGCCGCTTATCAGCGACATGGCCTGCATGTACTGTTGACGGACTTGAGCGCCAATGACGGCAAGATCTGGGGCTTCAACGCCAGCCCCCGGCGCCGGTCGCATATGCTGCGTTCGATGTCCGAAGTCCGCGAACGCATTGCCCGCGGCGAACTGCCGGTGGTCGATGGGGTGATTCCGGTGGTGGTGACCTTCCACGACCTCAACCGTTATACCGCCCGGCATACCCGCGAATACCTGCAGATTCTGCTCGACAGCGCCCGGGAGACCGGGGTGAAAACCGCGGACAAGCCGTTTTACGAGGATCAGGCCGCGTTGTTGCGGGCAGCCATGGCGCGAACCGTGCACGACGATTCGCAGCCGGTCGAGTTGCCGGGGTTCTGGAACTGGATCTGGAACAGCAATTCCCGGTAGGAGCTGCCGCAGGCTGCGATCTTTTGATCTTGCTTTTGAAAATCAAAATCAAAAGATCGCAGCCTGCGGCAGCTCCTAAAGGTAATCACCGTTTAATCTTGTGGCAATAGCTCATCAATCATCCGCAAACAATGGTTCAACCCCGGCGACACATCGCCCACCCGTCGGCTGAGAATGATCGGCGAGGTCGCGTTGTCTTCCAGCAATGGCGTGAAACCGATGTCGTCGCGGTGCAGCAACTGTACCGAGGCCGGCACCAGCGTGACCCCGATGCCTGCCCCCACCAGACCGATCGCCGTTTGCAGCTCGTTGGTCCATTGCGCGACGTGGATGCGCACGCCATAGGACTCGAACAGCGCAATCACATGGTCGGCGTAACTCGGTCGCGGATTGCCGGGGTACAGCACAAAGGGTTCCTTGGCCAGCTCCCGCAGGCTGATGGGGCCGGCGAGCAACGGATGCCCGGCGGGCAGGGCGGCGACCAGGCGATCTTCGGTGAGCACAGTCTGGACGATGGCCGGGTCGTCGATGCGGATCCGGCCGAAACCGATGTCGATGCGCCCGGCCTTGAGCGCCTGCACCTGTTGCAACGTGGTCATTTCCGACAGCCCCAGTTCCAGCTCCAGCGGCTCGCCACTGCGTAACCGCCGGATCAGTTCCGGCAGCACGCCGTACAGCGTCGACGGGGCAAAGCCGATCCCCAGCCAGGTTTTCTCACCCAACCCGATACGCCGGGTGTTGTCGCAGACCTTGTTCAGCTGTTCGAGCAGGGCGGTGGAGTGTTCATGGAAAAACCGCCCGGCGTCGGTCAGCTTCAGCGGTCGGCCGCGCTCCAGCAGCATCACCCCCAGTTCGTCCTCCAGTTGCTGGATCTGCCGGCTCAGGGGTGGTTGGGCGATGTGCAACAGCTCTGCGGCGCGGGTGAAGTTGAGGGTTTGAGCCAGTACCTGGAAATAACGCAGGTGACGCAGTTCCATGGAGCCTCCAGATGCGGATCAGTTGCATACCTTTAAGGTATCAAGTCAGACCAATTCTATATTGGCATCGCGAAAAAAGCCGTACGAGAATCGATTCCAGAACTTCAAGAACCTGACGGGTATCGAAATGCTTGCAACCGCCATTGAGTCGATCGAGACGATCATCGTCGATCTGCCGACCATCCGCCCGCACAAGCTGGCGATGCACACCATGCAGAACCAGACCCTGGTGATCATTCGTGTGCGTTGCGCCGACGGCATCGAAGGCATCGGCGAATCCACCACCATCGGTGGCCTGGCCTACGGCAATGAAAGCCCGGACAGCATCAAGACCAACATCGACACGCACTTCGCACCGTTGTTGATCGGCCAGGACAGCGGCAACATCAATGCCGCCATGTTGCGCCTGGAGCGCAGCATCCGTGGCAACACCTTCGCCAAATCCGGTATCGAAACTGCGCTGCTCGACGCCCAGGGCAAACGCCTCGGCCTGCCGGTCAGCGAGTTGCTCGGCGGCCGGGTGCGTGACGCGCTGCCCGTGGCCTGGACCCTGGCCAGCGGCGACACCGCAAAAGACATCGCCGAAGCGGAAAAAATGCTCGACCTGCGTCGCCACCGCATTTTCAAATTGAAGATCGGTGCCGGTGAGGTCAATCGCGACCTGGCCCACGTCATCGCCATCAAAAAAGCCCTGGGTGACCGCGCCAGTGTTCGGGTCGACGTCAATCAGGCGTGGGACGAAGCCGTGGCAATACGTGCCTGCCGAATCCTCGGTACCAACGGCATCGACCTGATTGAACAACCGATCTCGCGCAACAACCGCGCCGGCATGGCCCGCCTCAACGCCATGAGCCCGGCGCCGATCATGGCCGACGAATCCATCGAATGCGTGGAAGATGCGTTCAACCTGGCCCGCGAAGGTGCGGCCTCGGTGTTCGCCCTGAAAATCGCCAAGAACGGTGGCCCACGCGCTGTATTGCGTACTGCCGCCATCGCCGAAGCAGCGGGCATCGCCCTGTACGGCGGCACCATGCTTGAAGGTGGCTTGGGCACCATGGCGTCGGCCCATGCCTTCGTCACGCTGAACAAACTGGCGTGGGACACCGAGCTGTTCGGCCCGTTGCTGCTGACCGAAGACATTCTCAGCGAACCGCTGGTGTATCGCGATTTTGAACTGCACGTACCGAAAACACCGGGTCTGGGCCTGAGCCTGGATGAAGAGCGCCTGGCGTTCTTGCGCCGCGACAAGACCATTCATCAAGCCTGAGGAGAGCATTATGCTGTTCCACGTAAAAATGACCGTGAACCTGCCGGTCGACATGAACCCGCAGGCAGCCGCCAGCCTCAAGGCTGACGAAAAAGCCCTGGCCCAGCGCCTGCAGGAGCAGGGCAAGTGGCGCCACCTGTGGCGCATCGCCGGGCACTACGCCAACTACAGCGTGTTCGATGTCGACAGCGTTCAGGAACTGCATGACCTGCTGATGCAATTGCCACTGTTTCCGTACATGGCCATCGAGATCGACGCGATGTGCCGTCATCCTTCTTCCATCCATGACGATGACCGCTGAGCCGAGCCTGTTCAGCGCGCTACGCTAATAATTACAAGATGAGGAACCCAGAATGAACGTCAAGATTTCCCACACTGCCGAAGTCCAGAAATTTCTCGAAGAAGCCAGCGGCCTGCTCAACGACGCCGGCAATCCACGGACCAAGGCGCTGGTGTACCGCATCCTGCGTGATTCGGTGAACATCATCGAAGACCTGGCCGTGACCCCGGAAGAATTCTGGAAAGCCGTCAACTACCTCAACGTGCTGGGTGCGCGCCAGGAGGCCGGGCTGCTGGTGGCCGGTGTCGGTCTGGAGCATTACCTCGACCTGTTGATGGATGCCGAAGACGAACAGGCCGGCAAGTCCGGCGGCACCCCGCGCACCATCGAAGGCCCGTTGTACGTGGCCGGTGCGCCGCTGTCGCAAGGCGAAGCGCGTCTCGACGATGGCGTCGATCCGGGCGTGACCCTGTTCATGCAAGGCCGCGTGTTCAACACCGCTGGCGAACCCCTGGCTGGCGCCGTGGTCGACGTCTGGCACGCCAATACCGGTGGCACCTACTCGTACTTCGATACCACGCAGTCGGAATTCAACCTGCGTCGCCGCATCGTGACCGATGCCGAAGGCCGCTATCGTTTGCGTAGCATCGTGCCGTCGGGTTATGGCTGCCCACCGGACGGTCCGACCCAGCAACTGCTCGATCAACTGGGCCGTCATGGCCAGCGCCCGGCGCACATTCACTTCTTCATTTCCGCGCCGGATCATCGCCACCTGACCACCCAGATCAACCTTGATGGTGATCAGTACCTGCACGACGATTTTGCCTACGCCACCCGTGACGAGCTGATCGCCAAAATCACCTTCAGCGATGATCAGCAGCGCGCGGCGGCCCATGGTGTGAGCGGGCGCTTTGCCGAAATCGAGTTCGATTTCACCCTGCAGTCGTCGGCACAGCCTGAAGAGCAACAGCGCCACGAGCGGGTTCGCGCACTCGAGGACTGATAGCACAACCCTGTGGGATCACCACACTGTAGGAGCGAGCCTGCTCGCGATGGACTTGAAAACGCCGCGTTTAGCCAGAAAGTACGCGTTATCGTTGACGACCATCGCGAGCTGGCTCGCTCCTACAGTGGGTTCGGTTCTAGAATGAACTGAAGTAACTCATAACAACAATCAGAGTGACCCGATGATGCAAGCGCAACTGTTGAGTCAGCGCAGCAGAGTATTCGACCATGCCGACCCTTATGCGGTGTCGGGCTACGTCAATCAGCACGTCGGCAATCACTGCATTCTCATGCCCCGCGCCGGCAGTCCGCTGGCCAGCCTTGATCATCGCAAATTCGCCAGCCTCGACCTGTGCCGCATCAGCTACGGTGCCAGTGTGCGGGTGACGTCCGGTGCGCTGGACAGCATTTATCACCTGCAAGTGCTGCTGCGCGGCAATTGCCTGTGGCGCGGCCACGGCCAGGAACATTACTTCGCTCCTGGCGAACTGCTGTTGATCAATCCCGACGATCCGGTGGACCTGACGTACTCCGCCGATTGCGAAAAATTCATCCTCAAAGTCCCGACCCGCTTGTTTGAATCGGTCTGCGATGAGCAGCGTTGGCGCTATCCGGGGCAGGGTGTGCGGTTTCTGGAAAACCGTTATCAGCTCAATGAACTGGAAGGTTTCGTCAACCTGTTGGCGATGATCTGCCAGGAGGCCGAATCCACCGAGCAGATCCCCAGGGTGCAGGAGCATTACACGCAGATCATCGTCAGCAAGATGCTCAGCCTGATGAAAACCAATGTCTGTCGCCTCGAACTGGGCTCGCAGACGGCCACGTTCGAAGCGATTGCCGACTATATCGCGAGCAATCTCAAGCGGGACATCGACAGCGAGGAACTGGCGCGCCAGGCGCACATGAGCTTGCGTTCGTTGTACGGACTGTTCGAACGCAATGCCGGCCTTACGCCGAAAAACTACCTGCGCCAGAAACGCCTGGAACGCATCAACGCCTGCCTGAGCGACCCGACCTGCAACGTGCGCAACATCACGGAAGTGGCCATGGACTATGGCTTCCTGCACCTGGGCCGGTTCTCCGACAGCTACCGCAAGCAGTTCGGCGAGTTGCCGTCCGATACCCTCAAACGCCGCCATTGATGCCTTCAGGTTTGATGTCGTCTGGTCTGGCCCCATCGCGAGCAAGCTCGCTCCCACATTGGATTGCTTCGCCCCTGTGGGAGCGAGCTTGCTCGCGATGGGGCCGGCACATTCACTATTGATGGCGCCTGACACACCGCCAGTGACTGCACAAAACGGATAGAGGTCTGCACACCGCGGATATTCCAGCCTGCCCCCCCGTCCTAGCATGACCCCTGCCTGAACAATAACAATGGAGGCGGCGGCCATGTCCCTGCGACCCGAATATTTGCTTTCCCTGCTTGAAGACGATCCCGAGCAGGGCCTCTATCGCTGCAAGCGCGAAATGTTCACCGACCCCCGGTTGTTCGACCTGGAGATGCAGCACATCTTCGAGGGCAACTGGCTCTATCTGGCACACGAAAGCCAGGTCCCCAATATCAACGATTTCTACACCACCACCATGGGGCGCCAGTCGGTCTTCATTGCGCGCAACAAGGACGGTGTACTCAACGCCTTCATCAACGCGTGCAGCCATCGCGGCGCGACCCTGTGCCGGCACAAGTCCGGCAACAAGAGCTCCTACACCTGCCCGTTCCACGGCTGGACCTTCAATAACTCCGGCAAGCTGCTCAAGGTCAAGGATCCGGCCAACGCCGGCTACCCGGCGAGCTTCAACTGCGAAGGCTCCCACGACCTGACCCGCGTCGCACGTTTCGAGTCCTATCGCGGCTTCCTGTTCGGCAGCCTCAAGGCCGATGTGCTGCCACTGGTCGAGCACCTGGGCGAGTCGGCGAAGATCATCGACATGATCGTCGACCAGTCGCCTGATGGCCTGGAAGTGCTGCGGGGTTCTTCGAGCTACATCTACGAAGGCAACTGGAAGCTCACCGCCGAAAACGGCGCCGACGGCTACCACGTCAGCTCCGTGCACTGGAACTACGCGGCCACCCAGAACCAGCGCAAGCAGCGCGAGGCCGGCGACAGCAATCCGACCATGAGCGCCGGCAGCTGGGCCAAGCAAGGCGGTGGTTTCTATTCCTTCGACAAGGGCCACATGCTGCTCTGGACCCGTTGGGCCAACCCCGAGGACCGTCCGCTGTACGAGCGTCGCGATGAGCTGGCGCAAGACTTCGGCAAGGCCCGCGCCGACTGGATGATCGAGAATTCGCGCAACCTGTGCCTGTACCCCAACGTGTACCTGATGGACCAGTTCAGCTCGCAGATCCGCATCGCCCGGCCGATCTCGGTCAACCGCACGGAAATCACCATTTACTGCATCGCCCCCAAGGGCGAGAGCGACCATGCCCGTTCCAGCCGGATTCGTCAGTACGAAGATTTTTTCAACGTCAGTGGCATGGCCACGCCGGACGACCTGGAGGAATTCCGCTCCTGCCAGACCAGCTATCAGGGCAGCGTCACCACCTGGAACGACATGTCCCGTGGTGCCGAGCACTGGATCGAAGGCGCCGACGAGGCGGCCAAAGAAATCGACCTGCATCCGCTGCTCAGTGGCGTACGCACCGAAGACGAAGGCCTGTTCGTGCTGCAACACAAGTATTGGCAGCAGACCATGCTCAAGGCCCTGGCTGATGAGCAGTCGAAACTGATCGCCGTGGAGGACGTGCAATGACCATCACCTACGACAGCGTGCGCGATTTCCTCTACCGCGAAGCGCGCTACCTCGACGACCGGCAGTGGGACGAATGGCTGGAACTGTACGCCCCGGACGCGACGTACTGGATGCCGTCCTGGGACGACAACGACGAACTGACCGAGGACCCGCAGCGGGAAATCTCGCTGATCTGGTACGGCAACCGCACCGGCCTTGAAGACCGCATCTTTCGCATCAAGACCGAGCGCTCCAGCGCCAGCGTGCCGGACACCCGCACCTCCCACAACATCAGCAACATCGAGCTGCTCGAACAGGCCGACGGACTGTGCAAGGTGCGCTTCAACTGGCACACCCTGAGTTTTCGCTACAAGACCGTCGACAGCTATTTCGGCAGCAGTTTCTACACCCTCGACGTGCGCGGTGAAAACCCGTTGATCAAGGCCAAGAAAGTGATCCTGAAGAACGACTACGTTCGTCAGGTCATCGATGTTTACCACCTGTGAGGCGGCCGTCATGACCCATTCCATTGCATTCAATTTTGAAGACGGCGTCACCCGGTTCATCGATGCCAACGTCGGCGAAACCGTGGCCGATGCCGCGTACCGCCAGGGTATCAATATTCCGCTGGACTGCCGCGACGGTGCCTGCGGCACCTGCAAGTGTTTTGCCGAAGCCGGCACCTACGACTTGGGCGAGGAGTACATCGAAGACGCCCTCAGCCCTGAAGAGGCCGAGCAGGGTTTTGTCCTGACCTGCCAGATGCGCGCCCAAAGCGATTGCGTGGTACGCGTACCGACATCCTCCGAAGTCTGCCGCACCCGTCAGGCCAGCTTTGAGGCCACCATCAGCGCCGTGCGCCAGTTGTCCGACAGCACCATCGCGCTGTCGATCAAGGGCGAGGCCTTGAGCAAACTGGCGTTTCTGCCGGGGCAGTACGTGAACCTGGGGATTCCCGGCAGCGAGCAAACCCGCGCCTATTCCTTCAGTTCGTTGCAGCGCGATGGCGAGGTCAGTTTCCTGATCCGCAACGTGCCCGGCGGCCTGATGAGCAGTTTCCTGACCGGCATGGCCAAGGCCGGTGACAGCATGAGCCTGGCAGGTCCCTTGGGCAGCTTTTACCTGCGGGACATCCGTCGGCCGCTGTTGCTGCTGGCCGGAGGTACCGGGCTGGCACCGTTCACCGCGATGCTGGAGAAGATCGCCGAGCAGGGCAGCGATTATCCGCTGCATCTGATCTACGGCGTGACCCACGATTTCGACCTGGTGGAAATCGACCGCCTCGAAGCCTTCGCCGCGCGCATTCCCAACTTCACCTTCAGCGCCTGCGTCGCCAGCCCCGAGAGCCAGCACCCGCTCAAGGGCTACGTGACCCAGCACATCGAGCCCAGGCATTTGAACGATGGCGACATCGACGTCTACCTGTGCGGCCCGCCGCCGATGGTCGAGGCCGTCAGCCAGTTCATCCGCGAGCAAGGCATCGCGCCTGCGAATTTCTACTACGAAAAGTTTGCTGCCAGCGCGGCTTGAGTCGCGCACAAATAGTCTGCTTGGCAAAGATCCAATGTGGGAGCGAGCTTGCTCGCGATGAGGCCGGAACATTCAACATTGATGTCGCCTGTGAGGCAGTTATCGCGAGCAAGCTCGCTCCCACAGGGGTTGTTGGCATCCTTCGAGGTACACATGAACAGATTTCACGAAAAAGTCGCACTGATCACCGGCGCAGCCCAAGGCATCGGGCGGCGGGTGGCTGAGCGCATGGCCGCCGAAGGGGCAAAGCTGATCCTGGTGGACCGCTCCGACCTGGTGTTCGAAGTCCAGCAACAACTGGCCTCGACCACCCAGGTGCTGGCCCTGACCGCTGATCTTGAACAATACGAGGAATGCAGCCGGGTGATGCAAACCGCCGTCGAGCGCTTCGATCGCCTCGACGTGTTGGTCAATAACGTCGGCGGGACGATCTGGGCCAAGCCGTTCGAGCACTATGAAGCGTCGCAGATCGAGGCCGAGGTTCGCCGTTCGCTGTTCCCGACCTTGTGGTGTTGCCATGCGGCGCTGCCATTCATGCTGGAGCAGGGCAGCGGGGCGATCGTCAACGTATCCTCCATCGCCACCCGTAGCCTCAACCGCGTGCCCTACGGTGCGGCAAAGGGTGGGGTCAATGCATTGACCGCTTGTCTGGCATTCGAAACCGCCGGTCGTGGCGTGCGGGTCAACGCCACTGCACCGGGCGGCACCGAAGCACCGCCGCGACGCATACCCCGCAACGGTGCCGAGCAGAGCGAGCAGGAAAAGCTCTGGTACCAGCAGATCGTCGACCAGACCCTCGACAGCAGTTTGATGAAACGCTACGGCACCCTGGATGAGCAGGCGGGGGCTATTCTGTTTCTGGCCAGCGACGAAGCGTCCTATATCACCGGCATGGTCATGCCCGTGGGCGGCGGCGATCAGGGCTGAGGCGAGCGACAGACAACTCCATCGGCAAACAACGGAGTCATGGTGATGAGTGACAAACCCACGATCGTGCTGGTCCATGGTTTTTGGGGCGGCGCTGCCCACTGGAACAAGGTCATCGTCAAATTGCTCAGCCGGGGTGACACGAACATTCGTGCCGTCGAGTTACCGCTGACTTCGCTGGCCGATGATGCCGAGCGTACGCGCAAGATGGTCGCCCAGGTGCCGGGGCCGGTGCTGCTGGTGGGGCATTCCTATGGCGGTGCGGTGATCACTGAAGCGGGTGATTTGCCGAATGTGGTTGGCCTGGTGTATATCGCCGCGTTCGCGCCGGACGCCGGTGAAAGCCCCGGTGGCATCACGCAACGGCATCTGCCCGCGGCGGCGGCCAACCTGGCGCCCGATAGCGACGGTTACCTGTGGGTCAAGCCAGAGCTCTATCACGAAAGCTTCTGTCAGGATCTGCCGGCGACCGAAGGGTTGGTCATGGGCCTCACCCAGAAAGCGCCGCTGGCGAGTACCTTCGGTGACACGATTGGCACGGTGGCCTGGAAGACAAAACCATCGTGGTATCAGATTTCGACCGGGGACCGGATGATCGCTCCACAAAACCAGCAATGGATGGCCGAGCGGCTGAATGCCCGGGAGATTCTGACCTTGACTGCCAGCCATGCGTCCCTGGCGTCGATGCCCGCCGAAGTGGCGGCATTGATCGACAGGGCAGCGACGGCGTTGGCCAAGGGGTAGGGGCCAAGCGCATCCGGATTCGGGAATCTTCGTGGCGATATCTGGTCGGTATTTTGGAGAAGGGCGGGTGTAAGGTAAGCAAGCCAACTTGATATCGCTGCCCAGGAGGAGGTGACTATGAGCGTTCCAATGCTGAACAAAATGCACATGAACGGCTATGACGTACTCAGAGTGAGCAATGGGCCCTGGCGGGTATGTACCCAGGGTGACCGACTGGGTTCATTTGACAGTCGGGAAGAAGCACTGGCGTTTGCCGCGTCGCTGCCCGGCTACAGGGCTCGTGCCGGCAGGCCTGCGCAAAGCCATCAAGCAAAGTGAAGTCCAGGCCCGAAGCCCCGGTGCTCCGGTAATCTCCTGTAGGAGCGAGCTCGCGATGGTCGCTAACGATGACGCGTGTTTCCTGGCTAAACTCGGCGCGCTGGAGTCCATCGTCGGAACGCCGCCCGGAGCAAGCTCGCTCCTACAAAGTCCTCGAGGGCGCTAGTAGCCACCGCCTCCGCTGGGGCGGGAGGGTTCTCGGGCCTTTTGTTGCACGTGGCTCCATTCCGCGCACGTCATAAAGCTTTTGTGGTCGACCATGCCCCGGCCGTCAAAGCTGACATTGTAAGCTTGTTGATGGCCGGCCTGAGTCAGTTTGTAGTCAAAGCACGTACCGGGTTCGACGGTACGATCAGTGACCGACAAGGGCTGGCCACCGATTTGCCGGACTTGCTCCTGGCTCATGCCGGTGTCGACTTTCGCAACCAGCGGCTGGTCCTGGTAGATCGAGTTGGTGCTGCAGCCTGCCAACGCGGTCAGTGCGACAACCAGCGTGAATAGAGGCCTGTTCATGGCAGCGCTCCCGCTATTGAGCCTTGTTGCGGCTAATGACCTTGGCTTTCACTTCCTCGGCATAGCCGGACAGTTTTTCTTCATCACCCTGAAATAAAGAACACAGTCTTTGCACGGCTTGCGCGTCGGCCTCACTCCCGAGCAGACGCAATTGCTGCTCGATGCGCAACAGCTCCACGGCCGACCAGCGCAAATCTGACGCAAGCCCTTGCAGATCACGCCGAAGTTCCTGTTCCGATTCGTTAAGCCACATGATGACCTCCTGAACTCTGCACACCGAAATTTTAGACCTGTTTGCCGCGCCGGATGTTGTATTCGTCTGAATCCGCGGGGTTTCCTTTGGTCGGGAAAACTACAGCGAACGAGAAAATAAGCTGTCCTACTCAAGAGTCGGTTTTTCCTGCGGGGGTGACGTCAAATGACCGCAACTGATGATTTCAGGGCCAAGGCCCGGGAGTTGATCGCTGACCTGGAGGAGGCGACCAATGAGATGATGCAATTGGTATCGGCCCGTCAACTCAGTGGGCCGCAATGGGAGCAGGTCAAACAACGCCAGCATGAAGCCTACGAAAGATGGATGGATTATCTGAATTCAAGGAACTAACCGGGGCAAGCGATATCAATGACAGTCGCTGAATCGTTGGGGATGGCTGTAGGGACGACGGCAGGCTACATTTTCTTATTTAACATTAAAGGAAGCAGCATGCGGATGTTGATGGGGGGAGTCGCACTGGCATTGCTGGCCGGGTGTTCATTGCCGGCGTCGCTGGTACCGGGCGAGCCGAATGTCAGCAAGCACAGCGCGAAGACGCCAAAAGTGTATGCGGCGTGCGTGTTGCCTGCCTGGCAAAAGGAAGTATCGAATACCACCCAGGTTTCGATATCCAATGGATTCAGGATCACCGCGCCCAGCGTGATCACGGCCGACGAAGTGCTGGATATCGTGAAGTACAAGGACGGCAGCCGGATTTCGCTGTATCAGGGGCCACCCTGGGCCAAATCCGGCGACCTGCGCAAAATCGTGCACGACTGCTTGTAAGCGCAGATGAGTGAAAATCGGTCGCCGACCGTATTTTCGCCCGAATCGAGAAAAAACCGGATGCCTGGCGTGCATCCGGTTTTTTTTTGCGCGTCATTTGCCTATGTGAAATTTACCGTGTATTTTTTCATGAAATTAAAAATACAAAATTTCACGAGGCCGTATGTTTCAGCAATCCACCCGGCATGTCGCCAGTTACTACGCCCACACCTGCGCCGATCGTCTGGTCGATCGAGCTGCACTGGAAGGTGAGCACGACACCGAAGTGCTGATCATCGGAGCCGGTTTCAGTGGTTTGCACACGGCTTTGCGCCTGGCGCTGGCCGGCAAGCGCGTGACCTTGCTCGAAGCCAGCCGGGTGGCCTGGGCTGCGTCCGGGCGTAATGGCGGGCAGGCGATTCTCGGTTGGTCGTGCGACATGCCACCGCTGGAAGCGGCGCTGGGTTACGAACGGGCACGGCGACTGTGGGACGGCATGCGCTGGGCTGCGCGCGAACTGCGTGATTTGCCCGGCCGCCATGGGTTCGATTGCGACTACCGCGCCGGCCATCTCTGGACTTCGGTGATGTCGCGTCGGGTTGGACTGCTGACCGAGTGGCAACACGAGGCCAGTCACAAGTGGGGTCACCACAAACTGCAATTCATTCCACGGCAACAGTTGCCGGAATGGGTGGCCAGCGAGCGTTATCAGGCCGGCTTGTTCGACCCCGAGGGCGGGCATCTGAATCCGCTGAAACTGGCCCTCGGCCTTGCCGATGCGATTGAGCGGGCCGGCGGCCGCATTCACGAGCAAAGCAAGGCGCTGAGTTATGGCGAGGAGGGCGACGGGTTTGTGGTGACGACCGAGCGCGGGCGTATTCGCGCCGATGTGCTGGTGCTGGCGTGCAACGCCTACCTCGACCGGCTCGACCCGCAATTGGCCAGTTGCGTGTTGCCGGTCGGGACCTATCAGGTCGCGACTGCGCCGCTCACCAAGGACCAGGCCACGGCGCTGCTACCGAGCAACGTGTGCGTGACCGACAACCAGTTCGTGCTCGACTATTTCCGGCGCACCCCGGATAACCGCCTGCTGTTCGGCGGCGGTTGCACTTACCTGGGCGGGATGCCCAAGGACATCGCCGCGGCGACCCGGCCGTTCCTGGAGCGCGTGTTCCCGCAACTCACCGGCGTCGGGCTGGAGTTTGCCTGGGGCGGCCACATCGACCTGACCCTCAAGCGCACGCCGGATATCGGACGGCGGGGCGATCTGTACTGGATGCAAGGGTATTCCGGGCATGGCGTGCTGCCGACACTGGCCGCGGCACGGGCGGTGTCCGAGGCGATACTCGGTCAGCCCGACGAGCTGTCCCTGTATCAGGGCCTGAACAACGGCAGTTTTCCCGGCGGCAAATACCTGGCCGCGCCGCTGGAAGCCATCGGCAAGGCCTGGTATCGACTGCGCGACAGCATTTGAAGCGACACTTTCTGGAAGCCTCTGGATGGACATGCAAGAAGAAATCTCGGCGCTGGCAATCCTGATCCAGGACCTGCGCAAACACAAAAAGTACACCCTGAAGGAACTGGCGGACAAAATCGGTCGCTCCGTGGGTTTTCTGTCCCAGGTCGAGCGCGGCCTGTCTCGCCCGACGGTGGCTGACCTGACCGCCATCAGCGAAACCCTGGGGGTGCCGACCACCTATTTCTACAGCCTGCCCAAACCCATGGCCTTGTCCTGGGTCACCCGCCCGGACGAGCGCCGCACGCTGTACTACGCCGACGGCATCACCGACATCCTCGTTTCGCCAAAAATGCGTGCGTCCTTTTCGATGCTCGAAAGCCAGCTCGAGCCCGGCGCCAGCAGCGGCGACCGGCACATGAAGGACAGCTCGGAGCAGGGCGGTTACGTCCTCGAAGGGGAGCTGACCCTGTGGCTCGATGACAACGAACCGGTGACCCTGCGTCCCGGCGACAGCTTTCAACTGGCCAGCCATGCGCACTGCCGCTACGGCAACCTGTCCGATCAACTGACCCGTGTGCTTTGGGTTTACACCTGAGAACAACAAGGAATAAATCGATGGATGCTGTGTGCTCTGAACTGCTGGCCGAGGTTCGCAACTTCCGCCACTGCAACCCCGAAGTGCGTTATGTCGACCTGATCTCCCTGGATATTCCGGGGCATTTCTACGGCAAGCGCTACCCGATCGAGATGCTGGAAAAAGTCGCTGCCGGCAGCGCACTGAAACTGCCGCAGAACTGCGTGCTGCTCGGCACCCAGGGCGGGCTGTTCAAGATCGGCGATTACTGCTTCAACGATGGTGACCCGGATGCGCTGCGCCGTTTGGTGCCCGGCACCTTGAAGCTGGTGAGCTGGGAAAAGCAGCCCTTGGGCCAGATGTTGATCACCTCCGACGGCACCGAAAAACCCATCGAATTCGAACCTCGTGAAGTGCTGGCGCGGGTGCTGGAGCGACTCAAGCGCAAGGGCATTTTCCCGGTGGTGGCCTTCGAGCTGGAGTTTTACCTGTTCGACAGCCACCTGAAGGACGGCTTGCCGCAGTTCCCCCGTGATGAGCTGACCGGCGATGCCGACGATCAGCCGAACATGCACATCGAACGCTTGTCGCGCTTCGCCCCGGTGCTCGATGAAATGGTCGAGACCGCGCGAGCCCAGGGCGTCGATGCCACGGTGATCACCGCCGAACTCGGCCCGGGCCAGTTCGAAATCAATTTCGGCCATTGCGATGACGGCCTGCGTGCCGCCGACTGGGCCGCGCTGTTCTGCCGCAGCACCCGGGGTGTGGCGCTCAAGCACAACTACCGCGCCAGCTTCATGGCCAAACCCTATTTGCAGCACCCCGGCAGCGGCATGCACGTGCATGTCAGCCTGTATGACCAGGCCGGCAACAATCTGCTGGCGGCGAACGGCCAGCGGGCGCTACGTCATGCGGTGGCCGGTTGCCTGGAAGTGTTGCCGCACTGCATGCCGATCTTTGCCCCGAACCACAATGCCATGCGCCGCTTGAGCGCCACGGTGAACGTCGCGTCCCGCGCCAGCTGGGGCTTCGAGGATCGCGATGCGTGCTTGCGCATACCGGAGTCGGACGTCAAAAACCTGCGCATCGAACATCGCCTGGCGGGCGCCGATGCCAACCCGTATCTGGCGTTGGCGGCGATTCTGGTGGGGCTGGAGCAAGGCCTGGAAGGGGAGCGCGAGCCGATTGCGCCGCTCAACGAAGACCGCAGCAGTGGCATCGACTTTCCGTTGGAAATGCTCGAAGCGGTGCAGGCCCTGCAAAGTCATTCACCGCTGCGCGAAGGCTTGGGGGCGGAGTTTGTGGACGTCTACTGCGAAAACAAGCGTCAGGATCATCTGGCATTTCTGCATGATATCAGCGCACGGGAGTATCGCTGGTTCCTCTAGTCGTCCTTAAAAAACATGTGGATATTGAAGGGGTTAGAAGGATTAGTAACTGGATAGTGAATAAAAATATCTTGTTACAGGCCGAAATATTCCGTAATATCCGCGCCGCGTTCACCACCACGGTTTATGCATTTTTAAATCCCGGGCGTCCATCAGCTGCCTGGGATTTTTTTTGCCTGAAATTCCGTACGCGGGGCGAAGGCTGTAGGAGCCGGCTTGCTGGCGAACCGGACGACGCGGTGTGTCAAGCAGGGCGCATTCGCTGGCAAGTCGGATCGCCGCACCGCAGCTCCTACAGGAGATCTTCGTTATGCGGACTCTGCCACCGGCGCACGCTTGCCGAGCTTCATCAGCCAGTAATAACTCAACGCTGGCACCAGCAACCCGACTACCCACGCCAGATCCACCCCGTCCAGCGCCGTGGCCATCGGGCCGACGTACAACGTGGTGTTCATGAACGGGATTTCCAGGGCAATCGCCAGCAGGAAACTGCCGCAGGCAATCCGGTTGATGCGCCCGTAGATCCCGTTCAGGTCGAAGATGTCGTCAATCCGGTACTGACCTTTGCGCAGGCAGTAGTAGTCCACCAGATTGATCGCCGTCCACGGGATCAGGAAGTAGCTCATGAAGAAGATGAAGTTGAGGAAGAAGTTGATGAAGTCGTCCTGACTGATGGTGCACAGGGCCGTGGCCACCAGGCTGATCAGCAGCATGAACACACCGCGTACCCGCGGGGTCACCTTGAGCCGGGCAAAAGGCTCGATCACGGTGATGGTCGACATGAACGCGCCGTACAGGTTGAACACGTTGATCGACACCTGGCCGTAGACGATGAAGGCGAACAACAGCACCGCGCCAGCGCCGAACAGACCGGCGACATGCCCGCCAACGTTGCTGGAAAAGTCGCTGATGCCGACGCTCAGGATCGCCCCGAGAATCATCATCCACGCGCCGCCGCTGACCGTGCCGGCGTAGCTGTACCAGAACACCTGGGCGGTCGGCGTGCTGCTCGGCAGATAGCGTGAATAGTCGGCGACATAAGGCGCGTAGGACAGTTGCCAGGTCACGGCAATGCTCACCGCCACCAGAAACTTCGACAACGAGAAGCCGATTGGCAGCCATTGTTCGGCCGGGATCGGCAACTGCAAGGCGAGCACCGTGGCCGCCACGAACACCACCAGCGACAGAATCGACAGCAGCTTCTGCAAGCGGTGAATCAACCGATAGCCATAGAGCGCGACGACGAAGCACAACGCGCCGATCAGGTAGATATTGCCGGACATCGGCAGCGGGCTGACCGACTCCAGTGCCTGGGCCGCGAGCAAGGTGTTGCTGACGAAGAAGCCCAGGTAGATCAGCATCACGAACAGCAGCGGCAACACCGCCCCCAACACACCGAATTGCGCCCGGCTCTGGATCATTTGCGGAATGCCCAGCTTCGGTCCCTGTGCCGAATGCGAGGCCATGAAAATCGCCCCCAGCAACGAGCCGATGATGACTGCCAGCGCACTCCAGAACAGGTTGAGCCCCATCACCACCGGCAACACGCCGGAGGCGATGGTGGTGATGTTCATGTTGGCGCCGAACCAGATATAGAACAGCGAACCCGGTTTGCCGTGACGTTCGGTTTCGGGGATGAAATCGATGCTTCTTTTTTCGACTTGCATGGCGATCACTCCTGAGTCCGGACGAGACGGGATTGCAGACGGGCGATAGTGCCGGGCAGCTCATGGAGCTGGTGGGCAAACAGGTCCGGGCGCTCGGGGATCAGGCTGACGTAATCGAGTTGTTGCAGGGCGCGCAGGCACTCGGCCGTGGTGAGGATTTCCAGCGAATAGACCCAGTTGGCCATGATCAGCAGGGCCGAGTAATGCCCGGCCTCGGAGGTCGTGGTGCAGGCATCGCTGACCAGGCGCACGCGATAGCCCAGGGCGAAGGCATCGAACACGCTGGTGAGCACGCAGACGTCGGTCAACACGCCACAGACGATCAGCGTGTCGACCTCCATTGCCTTGAGTCGGGCGTCGAGGTCGGTGCGGTGAAAGGCACTGTAACGGCCCTTGTCGATGATCAATTCACCGGGCTGCGGCGTCAGCGACTCGATGATTTCCATTTGCCGGGTGCCGGCGCGGTAACTGCCGGGGCCACCGTCGGCGGCCAGAGGTTCGCCGTGGGGCAGGTCACTGCCGTCGGCCTGATTGATGTGGCGGGTATAGATGACAGGCATCCGCTGATGGCGGGCGGTATCGAGCAGGGCGGCGGTATGGGCGACCACCTGGTCGAGGTTTTCCAGGACGAAGCCGTCCTCCTGCTGCATGTCGATGATCAACAGCGCGTTGTTATTGTTCATTGGGCAAACCTGATCAAGGCGAAACACGATGCACCGTACGCGCCATGCAATGGCGGGACGCGAGGTGCGTGATTGGCTGTTCGGGTGGGCTCAGTGAACTATTTGCCAGAAGCCGTTCTGCTTGGCCGAAACGCTGGCGCGCAGGCGCTTGAAATGCAGGTGCGAAGCGGTCCATTCACCGCGCAGGTAAGCCCGCGCGGCGCCACAGGGAAGGGCGAGTGATGGGAGACGACCAGTCATCATTGGAATCGACCCCTGTAGGCGCGAGCTCGCTCGCGATGAAGCCGGCACATCCAGCATTGATGTTGACTGACCCACCGCTATCGCGAGCAAGCTCGCTCCCACAGTTGATCTGTGTCGAACACGAAACCTGTGTACACCCTCGAACATTGTGGGAGCGAGCTTGCTCGCGATGAGGCCAGCACATCCAGCATTGATGTTGACTGACACTCCGCAATCGCGAGCAGGCTCCCACAGTTGAGGTGTGCTGCGCCCCGGCTTCGCGTCCGGGGAGCAGAGTGGCACAATCAGCGGAACGCTGGCACCACATGCTTGATGAACAGCTCCAGGGATTTTTTCTTCTCCGCGTGGGGCAGGCTGTTATCGCACCAGAAGCTGAATTCGTCGACACCCAGTTCCTGGTAGTACTTGATGCGCGGAATGATTTCTTCCGGGGTGCCGATCATGGCGGTCTTGTGCAGGCTTTCCAGTTCGAACTCGGGGCGACCGGCGAATTTCTCTTCCGGGCTCGGCGCCAGGAAGCCGTTGACCGGGGTGGTCTTGTTGCCGAACCAGGCATCGAAGGTGCGGTAGAACTTCGAGATCGCCTTGGCCCCGACTTGCCAGCCCTGCGGATCGTCGGCGGTGTGCACGTGGGTGTGACGCAGCACCATCAATTGTGGGCGCGGCACGCCAGGGTTGTTGTCCAGGGCAGTCTGGAATTTGTTCTTCAGGTCGAGGACTTCCTCGTCGCCTTTCATCAGCGGCGTGACCATGACGTTGCAGCCGTTGGCCACGGCGAAGTTGTGCGAGTCCGGGTCGCGGGCGGCGATCCACATCGGCGGGTTCGGCTTCTGGATCGGCTTGGGCACGCTGGTGGAGGTCGGGAATTTCCAGATGTCGCCGTCGTGGGCGTAGTCGCCTTGCCACAGGGCGCGCACCACCGGAACCATTTCCCGCAGGGCTTGACCGCCTGAGGAGGCAGGCATGCCACCGGCCATGCGGTCGAATTCCACTTGGTAGGCACCACGGGCCAGACCGACTTCCATGCGCCCGTTACTGATCACGTCGAGCAACGCGCATTCGCCAGCTACCCGCAACGGATGCCAGAACGGCGCGATGATGGTGCCGGCACCGAGGTGAATGGTGGTGGTCTTGCCCGCCAGATAAGCCAGCAGCGGCATCGGGCTTGGCGAGATGGTGTATTCCATGGCGTGGTGTTCGCCGATCCACACGGTGCTGAAACCACCGGCTTCGGCCATCAGGGTCAGTTCGGTCAGGTCTTCGAACAACTGGCGGTGGCTGACGCTTTCGTCCCAACGTTCCATGTGTACGAACAGGGAAAACTTCATGACGCTTACCTCGGATCTTTGTTATTGACTGTCGGTTCAGGCGACGACGGGCAGGGCGCCCATTTTGCCGTGGCAGTACACCAGCGGACCGGCGGTGTGCTGCGGCACGATCAGGTTTTTCACGGCACCGACCATGATCGCGTGGTCACCACCTTCATATTCGCGCCACAGCTCACATTCGATGACCGCCGTGGCGTTGGCCAGAATCGGGTTGCCCAACTCGCTGAGCGTCCACTCGATCCCCTGGGCCTTGTCCTTGCCTTTGCGCGCGAAAGCATAGGCTTCGTTCTGCTGGCCGCCGGACAGCACGTGGATGGCAAAACGTTTGTTCTTGATCAGGACCGGGTAGGAATCGGAGCTGTAGTTCGGGCAGAACAGCACCAGGGCCGGGTCCATCGACAGCGAGCTGAAGGCGCTGGCGGTCAGGCCGACGATTTGCCCGTCGTCATCCAGGGTGGTGATCACGGTCACTCCGGACGGGAACGAACCCATGACTTGTTTGTAGATGGCGGCATCGATCATTGGACGGTCCTCGGATGGTGTGACGCGCTTTTATATATTTGTAGGTCTGATGGTATACCGTAATACATCGATTGCAAGGTCTTTTTAGGTGAACCGATAAACGTAAGGCTTTCGTCTTTAGCCCAATGATTGCGGGGCTTTCAGCTGGCCAGTGCAGGCGTGAATCGGGCAGGATGCCGGCTCAGATGCTCGTTCAAAGACCGGATCAGTCTTGTTTAAAGTTTGGAATACCATAATATGGTTCGCATCTGAGGGGTGGCCAGAGAGTCCCCCCGGTTTGGCTTCATACAAAGATAAGAACAGACAAACTCGAGTTCATGCATATGTCCCAGATGTCCCGGCAAGATCCGTTGATCGAGAACCACACGGTCGACTATGTTCCACTCGCAGAGCGCCACGGGAAGGCCCGCGATCTTTTCACCCTGTGGTTCAGCACCAACATTGCGCCACTGCCCATCGTCACCGGCGCCATGGTGGTCCAGGTGTTCCACCTCAACCTGTTCTGGGGCCTGCTGGCGATTGCCCTCGGGCACATGGTCGGCGGTGTGGTGATTGCGCTGGCGTCCGCCCAGGGACCGTGCATGGGCATTCCGCAGATGGTGCAGAGCCGTGGGCAGTTCGGCCGCTATGGCGCGCTGCTGATCGTGTTCTTCGCGGCGCTGATCTACATCGGTTTCTTCATTTCCAACATCGTGTTGGCGGGTAAATCGATTGTCGGCATTGCGCCGTCGGTTCCGGTGCCGGCCAGCATTCTCATCGGTGCCCTCAGTGCCACGGCCATCGGGGTGATCGGTTATCGCTTCATCCATACCCTCAACCGCATCGGCACCTGGGTCATGGGCAGCGCGTTGCTCGCCGGCTTCCTCTACATCTTTGCCCATGACCTGCCGGCGGACTTCTTCACCCGCGGCGGCTTCAACCTGTCCGGCTGGCTGGCCACGGTGTCGCTGGGCATCATCTGGCAGATCAGCTTCTCGCCGTACGTGTCGGACTACTCGCGCTACCTGCCGGCGGATATCGGCATCACCCGGCCGTTCTTCGCCACCTACCTGGGGGCGACCCTGGGCACGATCCTGTCCTTTACCTTCGGCGCCGTGGCGGTACTGGCAACCCCGGAGGGCACCGAGGCGATGGCGGCGGTCAAGCAGTCTACCGGTTGGCTGGGGCCGATCCTGATGGTGCTGTTCCTGCTCAACATCATCAGCCACAACGCTTTGAATCTGTATGGCGCGGTGCTGTCGATCATCACCTCGATCCAGACCTTCGCCAGCCAGTGGACGCCGAGCATCAAGGTGCGCGTGGTGTTGTCGGGCATCGTACTGGCGGGTTGCTGTGTGGTGGCGCTGGGCGCTTCGGCGAATTTCATTTCGCAGTTCATCGGCCTGATTCTCGCGCTGTTGCTGGTGTTGGTGCCGTGGGCCTCGATCAACCTGATCGACTTTTACCTGATCAAGCGTCGTCGCTATGACATCGCTTCGATCTTCCGCGCTGACGGCGGCATCTACGGTCGCTTCAACCTGCACGCGATCATTGCTTACTTCATCGGCATCATCGTGCAGCTGCCATTCGCCAATACGTCGCTGTATGTCGGACCGTACGCCAATCTGGTGGACGGCGCGGACCTGTCATGGCTGGTGGGGCTGGTGGTGACGTGTCCGTTGTATTATTGCCTCGCTACGCGAAGCCAGGCGCAGGAAAGCCGTTCGGTAAAGTTCGGCTACACCGACTGATCTATTGGAATGCCGCACTTTGTAGGAGCGAGCCCTGCTCGCGAAAGACTCAAGTGCGGCGCGTTTAACCTGTAAGCACGCGTTATCGTTGACGTCCATCGCGAGCAGGGCTCGCTCCCACATAAGCGTCAGCACATCGACCACTCAGGAATGCTTGAACACATTCAGGCCGCGTTGTACCGCCGGCCTGGCTTCGACGGTATCGAACCAGCGCGATAGCTGCGCAAGCTCTTTCCATTCCAGTCGATCTCGGAACGCTGTGGCGATGGTGAACGCCGAAATGTCGGCCATGGAGAACTGCGCTCCGGCCATGAATTCGTCCGTCAAAAAACTTTCCGCGTAGGTCAGTTGCTCGATCACCCGCAGATCGATGATCGCCGCCGCTTTGTCCTGTCCCGCCTGGTGCAGAAAAAACGCGGCATGGCTGGGGGCGATGACATCGGTCACGAAAAAGAAATAGCGGTCAATCACCCGGATACGCTCAAGTCCGGGCTGCGCCGGCGCCAGTCGTCCTGGCGCCTTGGCATCGGCGTACTGGATGATGGCGTTGGACTGATTGATGACCAGCGCCGGCGTGGTCCCGTGGTCGATCAGGGTCGGGACTTTCCCGGCCGGGTTCAGCGCCAGGAAGGCCGGGCCACGGTGTTCCTGCGCATACAGGTCGAGCCTGCGTGCCGTGTAGGCGATGCCGGATTCTTCCAGGGCAATTGCGGCCCGCAGACTGTTGCCGGTGCTGGCGCCGTACAGTTCGATTTGATCGTTCATGGGTCATCGCTCTTGTCGGGACACAGGCAGCCACCGAACACTGCCAATCATGTCAGTCTGATGAAAAACCGCCGCACCGATATGCAAAAACAGTGATCGTCCATACCCCAGCGCGACAAGCCTTATCCCTCCACGAAAACTGCTTTCACTGCGTTTGATAATAGCCACTCGAAATGCTTTAAGCGTTTCACAAGCCATTCATCGAAGCCTCGCGATCTTGTTATTGGTGTAACGCGTAATAGGCAGTCAACAGACTGCGCAGGCATCGGCAGTCTGGACTTACCGGGGATTGATTGCCCCACTGCACCGATCAAAGCGGACACGTATTTTGGCCGCATCGATCTCCTTTTGGCCTGCCTCACGCTGTGAACCGGCGCTGCCGTCAGCAAGAATCAGACGCGGGTTGCCGAGTCGGCAACCCAAGGTCAAATCACAACCAGAAGCTTCCCTTCCTTACCCTTGGCTATTTTCAAGATTGCTGCCGTGTACAGAACATAAAAACCATCCAACTCACGCCACACTTGGGGAAATGATCCATGGACTCAATGAAACGCATACTGGGCGCCAGCGTTTGCGGACTGTCGCTGCTGGCCAGCGCGGTACACGCCGAACAGCACGAATTGCGGGTGTACAACTGGGCGGACTACATCCTGCCGTCCGTGCCCAAGGATTTCGCCAGGGACACCGGGATCAAGGTGACCTGGGACACCTTCGACACCAACGAATCCCTGGAAGCCAAGCTGCTGACCGGCAACTCGGGCTACGACCTGGTGGTGCCTTCGAACCAGTTCATCGAAACCCAGATCAAGGCGGGCGTGTTCCAGAAACTCGACAAGTCCAAGCTGCCGAACTGGTCACGCCAGGACCCGGCACTGCTCAAGCTGCTGGACAAGAACGACCCCGGCAACCAGTACGGCATGCCCTACATGTACGGCACCGTGCTGATTGGCTTCAACCCGGCCAAGGTCAAGGCGGCGCTGGGCGAGAATGCACCGGTGGACAGCTGGGACCTGGTGTTCAAGCCCGAGAACATGGAGAAGCTCAAGGCCTGTGGCGTCGCCATGCTCGACTCGCCGTCGGAGATTCTGCCGCTGGCCCTGCATTACCTGGGGCTGGATCCGAACAGCCAGAACCCGGATGACTACGAAAAAGCCAAGGCGCTGATGCTCAAGGTTCGCCCTTACGTCACCTACTTCAACTCCGCCAAGTACATGACCGACATCGCCAACGGCGATATCTGCGTGGCCATCGGCTACTCCGGCAGCTTCTATCAATTCGGCAATCGCGCCAAAGAGGCGGGCAACGGCGTGGTCGTCGACTGGCGACTGCCGAAGGAAGGCGCGCCGATCTGGTTCGACACCTTCGCCATCCCGAAAAGCGCGAAGAACGTCGCCGAGGCCCACGAATTCCTCAACAACCTGCTGGACCCGAAAGTCATCGCGCCGATCAGCGACTTCCTCGGTTACCCGAACGCGAACAAGGACTCGCTGGCGCTGATCAACAAGGACATCACCGGCAACCCGAACCTGACGCCGACCAGCGAGGCGCTGAAGACGCTGTATGTCGTGCAGCCATTGCCGCAAAAGCTCGAGCGGGTGCGCACGCGCGTGTGGACCAGCATCAAGTCGGATCAGTAACCCCGGGAAATTGTATGAGATCTCTGTGTAAACACAGACTTTATGTACACCCATGACCCTGTGGGAGCGAGCTTGCTCGCGATAGCGACCTGACAGTCAATGCATGTGTCGACTGATCCACCGCCATCGCGAGCAAGCTCGCTCCCACAGGGGGATGTGGTGTACACAAAACCTGTGCTCGACACAAAAAACTGTGGGAGCGAGCTTGCTCGCGATGGCGGACTGACAGGCAACAGAGATGTACGGTGCAAGTCTCAGCGAAAAAACTCCCCCGGTGTTTCGCCGAACTGCTGGCGGAAGGCAGCGATAAACGCCGACGTCGAGTCGTAACCACAGGCCAGCGCGACGTCGGTCACTCGTTCGCCCTGTTCCAGTGGCGTCAGGGCGCCGAGCAGGCGCAGACGCTGACGCCAGGCGCGAAAGGTCAGGCCGGTGTCGCGCAGGAACAGGCGACTGAGGGTTTTCTCGGTGACCCCAAATTTGTCGCTCCAGTGACTGAGCGTGGTTTGTTGCTCGGGGTGCGACTCCAGGCTTTGAGCGATCTGCCGCAATCGGCTGTCCTGGGGCAGGGGCAGCATCAAGTCGATCTGTGGCGCCTCAGCCAACTGATCCAGAATCACCTGGGCCAACCGACCATGCGGGCCGTTCTGATCGTATTCCACCGGAACCTGGCTGAAGGCGCGGATCAACTCGCGCAACAAATCACTGACCCCCAACACATGACAGCCCGGCGGCGCCCATGCCGAGACGCTGCAATCGATGTACAGGCTGCGCATTTCCGTGCGCGGCGAGCTGAACACCCGGTGCGGCATGCCCGCCGGAATCCACACCGCACGCTCCGGCGGGGCCACGAAGCGCCCGACGCCGGTCTGAATTTCGAGCACGCCCGCAATCGCATAGGAAAGCTGCACCCACGGATGACTGTGGCGCCGGGTCAGGGCGCGATTGGGCAGCGATTCGGTACGACCGTAGAGCGGCCGTGGCAGGCTGGACAGCCCGGGAATACTGCGCCGGATACTTTTGTCATGTCCTTTAGGCGGCATCTGCTGGCTCATCGGCGTTAGTCGGTAATACCCAGTCACGTTAGAGTCGCTTCCACGTACTGGCAACCCCCGGATGACCAAACCCATGACCCGCCCCCGTCTGTTACCCGACAACTTCACCCTGACCCTGATCGGCGTGGTCACGCTCGCCAGCCTGCTGCCTGCCAGCGGCCAGGTCGCGGTCGGTTTTGGCTGGTTGACCAACATCGCCATCGCGCTGCTGTTTTTCCTGCATGGCGCCAAGCTGTCTCGCGAGTCGATCGTTGCCGGTGCCGGGCACTGGCGCCTGCATCTGCTGGTGTTCAGCCTGACCTTCGTGCTGTTTCCGTTGCTCGGCCTGGCGCTAAAACCGCTGTTGTCGCCGCTGATCGGCAACGACCTGTACATGGGCATGCTTTACCTGTGTGCGCTGCCCGCTACGGTGCAATCGGCGATTGCCTTCACTTCGCTGGCACGGGGCAACATCCCGGCGGCGATTTGCAGCGCGGCGGCGTCCAGCCTGTTCGGGATTTTCCTCACGCCATTGCTGGTGGCCTTGCTGCTGAATGTGCACGGCGAAGGCGCCTCGACCCTGGACGCCATCTTCAAGATCAGCGTGCAGTTGCTGCTGCCGTTCATGGCCGGGCAAATCGCGCGGCGCTGGATCGGCAACTGGGTGGCGCGCAACAAGAGCTGGTTGAAGGTCGTCGATCAGGGTTCGATTTTGCTGGTGGTCTACGGCGCGTTCAGCGAGGCGGTGATCGAGGGGCTCTGGCAGCAGATTCCAATGCGGGATCTGGTCGGGCTGGTGCTGGTCTGCTGCATCGTTCTGGCGCTGGTGTTACTGGCGTCGACGGTGCTCGGCAAAGCCTTCGGCTTCAACCAGGAAGACCGCATCACCATTCTCTTCTGCGGTTCGAAGAAAAGCCTGGCAACCGGTGTGCCGATGGCCCAGGTGTTGTTTGCCGGTAGCACCATTGGCGTGCTGATCCTGCCGTTGATGCTGTTCCACCAGATTCAACTGATGGTCTGTGCGGTGCTGGCGCAGCGTTATGCCAAACGGCCGGAATCGATTCCGGAACTGATGGCCCAGGTAGATCCTTGATAATCCCGGGAAACTGTAGGAGCCGGCTTGCCGGCGATGGACTCAAGTGCACCGCGTTTATCCAGATCACACGCGTTATCGTTGACGACCATCGCTGCGATGCGGCGACCCGACAAGCCAGCTCCTACATTACCGCTTGTCAGCGACCAATGGCGGGGTACGCGGCGGGATCATGCGTTTGTTCCCGGTCGATTCGAACGCCGACGCCAGGTGCAGTAGCGACGAGTCGTCATAGGCGCGCCCGGCAAACGTCAGGCCGACCGGCATGCCGATGTCCGGCATCACCCCTATCGGCACGGTAACCGTTGGCACGCCGAGGTGGCGGATGGCGAGGTTGCCGTTGGCGACCCATACGCCGTTGCTCCAGGCGATATCCGCCGATTGCGGATCGACATCGGCATTCGCCGGGCCCACGTCAGCGACGGTCGGGAACAGCACCGCGTCCAGGCCCAGGCGATCCATCCAGTCTTCCAGATCGATCTTGCGGGTCTGTTCCAGTCCGCGCAGGCCGTCCGGCACCGTGCTGATCTGGTCCCACGGGGTGATGCCGCGTTCGGCCATGCGCACGTATTCGTCCATGCCGGCGGCCAGGTCGCCCTCGCGGTTGGGCAGAGTGCCCGGATCGTGAGGGAAGATCTGCGGACCGTCGACATCGACCAGACGGTTGAGTTTCGGGTCGCCGTTGGCCTGCAGGAAATCATCGAACGCCCAGGCGGACAGGTCCCAGAGTTCATGGTGTAAAAATTCCTTGGAGACGATGCCGCGATTGAACACGGTCGGCGCGCCAGGACGATCGCCTTCGCAATTGGAAACCAGCGGGAAATCCACGTCGATCACTTCGGCACCCGCGTCTTCGAGGGCCTTGCGTGCCTGTTCCCAGAGGCCGATCACCGAAGGACGGGTGTGGATGCGTTGGCCGGTCGGGCCACCGATGCCCGGTGCTTCAGAGGTGCCGGCTTCAGGGTCGGCGTTGATGTACATGCGCGGGATACCGAACTTCTTGCCTTTGAGCGCCTCGCCGTTGGCGGCCAGCGCCGCGTAGGATTTGGGGCGCACCAGGGACGAGCTCGGGATCGGCACCCAGGGTTGCAGGCGCCACAGATCGCCACGGGTGTCCGGGTCATCGGCCACCACCACGTCGAGCACTTCGAGCAGGTCGGCCATGGTCCGGGCAAACGGCACGACCACGTCCATGGTCGGGGTCAACGGCCAGTTGCCGCGCACCGAGATCACCCCGCGCGAAGGGGTGTAGGCGCACAAACCATTGTTCGAGGCCGGTCCGCGACCGCTCGACCAGGTTTCTTCCGCCAGGCCGAAGGCCGCGAAACTCGCGGCAGTGGCAGTACCCGCGCCGTTCGACGAACCGGAGGCGAATGGGGCGGTGAGGTAGTCAGCGTTGTACGGGCTCTCGGCACGGCCGTAGACGCCGCGCTGCATCCCGCCGTTGGCCATCGGCGGCATGTTGGTCTTGCCCAGGCAGATCGCCCCGCCAGCGCGCAGGCGTTCGATGGTGAACGCGTCGCGATAGGCGACCAGGTCCTTGAAGGCCGGGCTGCCGGAAGCGGCGGTGAGGCCCTTGACCAGATAGCTGTCCTTGGCGGTGTAAGGGATGCCGTCCAGCGGGCCCAGCGTCTGGCCCTTGGCGCGACGGGCGTCGGACGCCTGCGCTTCGGCGAGCGCCTCGGGGTTGCGCACCACGACCGCGTTCAACGCGGTTGGCGTTTCGGGGCCGTCGTAGGCGTCGATCCGCGCGAGATAAGCCTGGACCAGTTCAACCGAGGTGGTCTGGCCGGATTCGAGCGCGGCGCGCAGCTCGGCAATGGAAACTTCGGTGACTTCGATCATGCTGCCACCGCCGCTTGCAGGTGGAGGGTCCCAAACACTTCACTTTTCTCGAAATGGACTTTCATATCGTTATTCTCGTTGCACTGTGTGGCACGACAGGGTCGGGTGTTAAAAATACTGAGCACTATTTAGCATTAAACCGGGATTTTAGGAATCCGTTGTCCAATTTATCTTACAGGCGACAGAAAAAAGGCCACCACAACCCGACGTTGTGGTGGCCCGAGGGTGACTCATTATAGTGGCCCGCGCGCGCAGGCCAATGGATCAGTGAGCGCCGGCGGCCTTGTTCAGGTCGCTTTCGGCCCATTCGGTGTAGACGCAGGCATCGGCGGTGGCCCAGCGCACCCGCACCGGGTCGCCCGCCTTGAGCGGCATGCCGGCGGCGGACAGTGCCTTGACCGTCATCGAGGTGCCACCCGAGGTGACCACGCTGCAGGTCTGGCTTTCGCCGAGAAACAGCACTTCCACGACCTTGGCCGAGACTTCGTTCCAGCCGGCGGCCAACGGTTCCTGCGCAGCTTGCTCGACACTCAAGGCCAAGGCTTTTTCCGGACGCACCATCAGCAGCACGTCCTGGTCGGTTTGCAGGCCGGCCGTGAGTCGGATCGACAGCGCCTGGCCTTCAAAGGTCGCCACCGCATTGCCCTGGGCCTTGAGCTTGAGGAAGTTCGAGTTGCCGAGGAACGAGGCGACAAAGGCGTTCGGCGGATTCTGGTACAGGTCATAGCCGCTGCCCAGGCCGACGATTTTGCCGTGGCTGAAAATCGCGATGCGCTGGGACAAACGCATGGCTTCTTCCTGGTCGTGGGTCACGTAGACGATGGTGATGCCCAGGCGTCGATGCAGCTGACGCAGTTCATCCTGCAAGTCTTCACGCAGTTTCTTGTCCAGTGCACCGAGGGGTTCGTCCATCAGCAGGATGCGTGGTTCGTAAACCAACGCGCGGGCGATAGCGACGCGTTGCTGCTGGCCACCGGACAGTTGCGAAGGGCGACGATGGGCAAATTGCTCAAGCTGCACCAGCTTGAGCATCGCATCGACCCGACGCTCGCGTTCGGCGGCGGCCAGTTTGCGGATGGCCAACGGGAAGGCAATGTTGTCGCGTACCGACAGATGCGGGAACAGTGAGTAGCGCTGGAACACCATGCCGATGTCGCGTTTGTGCGGCGGCACGTTGACCAGCGACTGGCCGTTGACCAGGATCTCGCCGCTGCTCGGGGTTTCGAAGCCGGCCAGCATCGACAGCGTGGTGCTTTTGCCCGATCCGCTGGAGCCGAGGAAGGTGAGGAATTCACCGTCCTTGATGTCCAGCGAGATGTTGTCCACGGCGGCGAAGTCGCCGTAGTGCTTGTTCAGGTTACGCAGGCTGACCAGGGGTTTGTCATTTTGCTGCGCGGAATCTTTGATCACTGCACTCATGTCGTACTCCTGGCGCTCAAGCGCTGATTTCGTTGCGCCGGCGCAGAGCGGCGGCGATCACCATGACCAAGACCGAGAGGCCGATCAGCAGCGTCGAAGCGACGGCGATCACGGGCGTCAGGTCCTGGCGCAGGGTGGTCCACATTTTCACGGGAAGGGTTTGCAGGGTCGGGCTGGCCATCATCACGCTCAGCACCACTTCATCCCACGAGACGAGGAAGGCGAAGAGGGCGCCGGCCACCATGCCCGGACGGATCGCCGGGAAGGTCACCTTGAACACCGCTTGCAGGCGCGAGGCGCCGCAGATCACCGCCGCATCCTCGATCGACTGATCGAACAGCTTCAGCGAGTTGATGATCGAGATGATGGTGAACGGCAACGCGACGATGACGTGGCTGACCACGAACGCGAACATGGTCCCGGTGTAACCCAGTTTCAGGAACAGCGCGTACACCGCCACGGCGATGATCACCAGGGGCACGATCATCGGCAGGGTGAACAGGCCATAGAGCATCTCGCGGCCGGGGAAGCGGCCACGCACCAGGGCGAACGCGGTGGGCAGGCCCAGCGCGACGGCGAAGAAGGTGGTCAGCACCGCGACTTTCAGGCTGGCCATCGCCGCGTTCATCCAGTCGGCATTGGAGAAGAACTGGCCGTACCATTTCAGCGTCCAGCCCGGTGGCGGGAACACCAGCCATTGCGACGAGCCGAACGACAACAGCACGATGAACACGATCGGCAGCAGCAGGAACAGCCCGATCAGCCCGGTGGTGGCATACAGGCCGAAGCGCATGCGCCGGCTCATGGCATTGGGGGTCAGGAGCATGACGGCTTACCTCGCGTTGCTGGCGCCAACCGGGGATTCCGGCTGGAGCTTCAGGTAGAAGTAGAACAACACCAGCGTGATCACGATCAGCAACGCGGCGCCGGCACTCGCCAGGCCCCAGTTGAGGAACGACTGCACCTGCTGAATGATGAACTCGGGCAGCATCATGTTCTGCGCACCGCCCAGCAGTGCGGGGGTCACGTAGTAACCGAGTGACATCACGAACACCATCAGCCCGCCGGAGAACAGCCCCGGCCGGCACAGCGGCAGGAACACCCGGAAGAAGTTGGTCCAGGGGCTGGCGCCGCAGATGGAACCTGCCTGCAGGATCATCGGGTCGATGGCCTGCATGGTCGCCTGCAACGGCAGCACGATGAACGGGATCATGATGTAGCTCATGCCGATCACCACGCCGGTGAGGTTGTGCACCATCTCCAGCGGCTGATCGATGATGCCCATGGCCATCAACGCCTTGTTGATCACCCCGGAGGCTTGCAGCAACACCAGCCAGGAGTAGGTGCGGGCGAGCAGGCTGGTCCACATCGACAGCAGCACGATGTTCAGGATCCAGCGCCCCCAGCCACGGGGCACCAGGGTGATCGCCCAGGCCAGCGGGAAGCCCAGCAACAGGCTGAACAGCGTCACCAGACCGGCCACCGAGAAGGTGTTGAGCAAGACCCGGGCATAGGCCGAGTTGGCGAACAGTTGCTCGTAGTTGCCCAGGCCCGGCACCGGTTCCAGCACGCCGCGCAACAGCAGGCCAATCAACGGCGCGAGGAAGAACAGGCCGAGGAACAGCAGGGCGGGGATCAGGTTGCCCGATCCACGCCAGCGCTGGGCCAGGCTTGGCGATTGCGTCATCGCAACCGCCGAGCCGGCAGCGCCAGGGGCGCTCCCGACTGACGTGGAAGGACGGGGTGCGGTTGCCGTCATTTTCATTTGACCAGCCATTCGTTCCACCGTGTCGCGATGGCCGGACCGTTCTTGGCCCAGTACGCGAAATCAAGAGTGATCTGATCCTTGGCGTAAGCGGTCGGCAGATTCGGGGCCAGCACCGAGTCCAGGCGCTGCACGCTGTCGACGTTGACCGGGGCGTAGGCGGTCAGGTTGGAGAAGTCCGCCTGGCCTTTGGCACTGCTGGCGTTGGCCAGGAACTTCATCGCCGCGTCCTTGTTTTTCGAACCCTTGGGAATGACCAGGATGTCGGCCATGACCAGGTTCTGCTTCCAGCTTACGCCAACCGGCGCGCCGTCTTCCTGCAGGGCGTGAATCCGGCCGTTCCAGAACTGGCCCATGCTCGCTTCACCGGAGGCCAGCAACTGCTGCGACTGCGCGCCGCCCCCCCACCAGACGATGTCTTTCTTGATGGTGTCGAGCTTTTTGAAGGCGCGGTCCAGGTCCAGCGGGTAAAGCTTGTCGGCAGGCACGCCGTCGGCCAGCAGCGCCAGTTCGAGCACGCCAGGGCTTGGCCATTTGTACAGGGCGCGTTTGCCGGGGTAGGTCTTGGTGTCGAACAGCGCGGACCAGTCCTGAGGCTTGCTGGCGCCGAGCTTGCCTTCGTTGTAGCCGAGGACGAAAGAGAAGAAGAACGAACCGACGCCGTGATCGCTGACGAAGCGCGGGTCGATCTTGTCGCGTTCAATGACTTTGAAATCGAGGGGTTCGAGCAAGCCTTCGGAGGCGGCGCGCAGAGCGAAGTCGGCTTCGACGTCGACCACGTCCCATTGCACGTTGCCGCTCTCGACCATGGCCTTGAGCTTGCCGTAGTCGGTCGGGCCATCCTGCACCACGGTGATGCCGCTGGCCTTGCTGAACGGATCGGCCCAGGCCTGCTTCTGCGCATCCTGGGTGCTGCCGCCCCAACTCACGAAGTTGACGCTTTCAGCCGCCAGCAATGCCTGGCTGGTCACGCTCAGCAGTCCCGCAAAAAGAACCGCGGTCGCACGTTTGTTCAACACCATTTTCACGCCCTCATTGTTGTGTTTATGAGCGGGGCTTTCGAGTGCCCGCCTATCGGGAGCAGTAAGTCCATCGAGTCAGTGCTGACTGTCCGGTCTATGGAATATCATATTATGGTATTCCAAACTTTGTGCAAGCATTTTGCCGTACCGGCTATCAGCCGAAAGTGGATTTTTTGGCTGTGGGGATTGGCCGGAACCTGTCAGGCAATGCAATCCCTTGTGGGAGCGAGCTTGCTCGCGATGAGGGTGTGTCAGTCGATACAAGTGTTGGCTGTCATACCGCTATCGCGAGCAAGCTCGCTCCCACAGGGAATTGCGCTAAACCGAGGATCAGTCGGTGAAGGCAATACTCTCCACCACTTCCAGGTCATATCCGGTCAAGCCCGCATATTTCAGCGGCGGGCCGAGGTGGCGCAGCTTGCCGACACCCAGGTTCTGCAGGATCTGCGCACCGGTGCCGACTTCCGAATAAATCCGCGATTGCGATCGGCTGAACTGCCGTGGCGGCTGGGTCAATTGCGGCACGCGTTCGAGCAACGCCTGGGAGGATTCGTGGTTGGCCAGCACCACCACCACGCCGTGGCCTTCGGCGGCGACACGCTGCAAGGCGGCCCACAACGTCCAGTTGGTCGGCCCGCTGTATTCGGCGCCGACCAGGTCGCGCAACGGATCGATCACATGCACGCGCACCAGCGTCGGCTCTTCGCGGTGCAGATCGCCCATGACCATGGCCATGTGGACACCGCCTTCGATGCGATCCTCAAAGGTGATCAGACGAAAGGTGCCGTGCACGGTCGGCAGATCACGTTCACCGATGCGCACGATGGTGTGTTCGGTGCTCAGGCGATAGTGGATCAGGTCGGCGATGGTGCCGATCTTGATCCCGTGCTTGCGCGCGAACACTTCCAGGTCGGGGCGGCGGGCCATGGTGCCGTCGTCGTTCATCACTTCGACGATCACCGAGGCGGGCGTATGGCCGGCCAGGCGGGCCAGGTCGCAGCCGGCTTCGGTATGGCCGGCACGGGTCAGCACACCACCTTCCCGGGCGCGCAGCGGGAAGATATGGCCGGGTTGCACGATGTCGGCAGGGCCGGCATGGGCGGCGACGGCAGCGGCCACAGTGCAGGCACGATCCGCAGCGGAAATGCCGGTGGTCACACCGACGGCGGCCTCGATGGACACGGTGAAGGCGGTGCTGAACACGCTGCCGTTGCTTGGCACCATCTGCTCCAGGCCCAGGCGTTTGCAATGCTCGTCGGTCAGGGTCAGGCAGATCAGGCCGCGGGCTTCACGGGCCATGAAACTGATCGCCTCGGGTGTGCAGCAATCGGCGGCGAGCAACAGGTCGCCTTCGTTTTCCCGGTCTTCATCGTCCACCAGCAGGACCATTTTGCCGAGGCGGTAATCTTCGATGATTTCTTCGATGCTGTTGAAGGCCATGCTGGAGTCTCGGTGTTTGTTGGATTGGTATTGTGGTATACCATAATACAAAATAAACCGAGAGGTCACTATGAAGGCGTACTGGATTGCTCATGTGGATGTCACTGACCCTGATCAATACAGCCAATACACCCGGCGGGCGCCGCAGGCGTTTGCCCTGTATGGCGGTCGGGTTCTGGCGCGGGGTGGGCGTAGTGAGGCGATGGAAGGTCGGACGACGCCGCAACGCAGTGTGGTGATCGAGTTCGATTCTTATGAGCAGGCGGTGGCGTGCTATCACTCGGCGCTGTATCAGGAGGCGAGGGGGCACCGTGAGGGTGTGGCGAAGGCAGAGGTGATTATTGTCGAGGGCATGGCGCCGCTCTAACCAACACCGCTTGACCCTGTAGGCGCGAGCTTGCTCGCGAAAAACGTCAGAGCAACGCGTTCGGTCAGTCAGCACGCGTCATCGTTGACGACCATCGCGAGCAGGCTCGCTCCTACAGGGAAATGGGGGATTTTTCAGCGGATGAAATGAATCTTCCCGCTGTCGTCATTGCCCATGTAGATGCCATACACCCCGGCCTGGCGTTCCTCGATATAGCGTTCGAGGATCTGCCGGATCGCCGGGTAGTAGATGCTGTCCCAGGGAATCTCCTCGGGCGCGAAGAATTTACAGTCGAGGGTTTCCGGGCCGTACTGGCCGGTGATCTCCAGCGCGATGGCGCGGAAGATGATGTACACCTCGCTGATCCTGGGCACGCTGAAGATCGAATAGGGCGAGACGATTTCCGCGCGCACGCCGCTTTCTTCCCAGACTTCGCGCAAGGCCGCCTGCTCGGTGGTCTCGCCGCTTTCCATGAAGCCCGCCGGCAGCGTCCAGGTGCCGGGGCGCGGTGGAATCGCGCGCTGGCACAACAGGTACTTGCCGTCCTGCTCGATGATGCAGCCGGCAATGATTTTCGGATTGACGTAATGGATGTAGCCGCAGCCGCGGCACATCAGGCGCTCGTGCGTATCGCCCGGCGGCAACTGTGACCTAAGGTCTGCGCTGCCGCACTTGGGGCAAAAGCTCGGGCTGAACATTTCAGCGACCTATGCGCGGTTCTTTCAGCGCGATGGGCAGGGTGATCTCGGGGATCGCGCCGGTTTCTTCCTGTTTGCGCTTGAGGTAGTCCAAGGCCACGGCAGCGGCCGCACGCACGTGGTCGACGCACGCCTGGTGGGCGGCCAGCGGGTCACCGCTCTTGATCGCTTCGACCATGCGTTCCATTTCCTGGTTACTGGCACCGCGACGGTTTTCCTGGGACACCGAGGTCGCGCGCAGGTAGCTGATGCGTGCCTGCAACTGGCGCAGCTGAGTGGCCGCGACATGGTTGCCCGAGCCTTCGAGCAACACGTCGTAGAAACCCTGGACCGAGTCGATGACCTGTTGCAGTTCGCCGTCTTTGAGCGCCTTGCGGTTTTCTTCCAGGGCTTTTTCCAGGGCCTTGATGTCCTTGGCCTTGGCGCGCAGGGTGAACAGTTGCACGATCAGGCCTTCGAGCACGCAACGCAGCTCGTAGATATCCACGGCATCGGCCAGCGTAATAATGGCAACCCGTGGGCCCTTGGCGTCGGCGAATTCCACCAGGCCTTCGGATTCCAGGTGACGCAAGGCTTCGCGGACGGACGTGCGGCTGACGCCCAGGCGATCGCACAGATCGCGTTCGACTAGACGATCTCCCGGCAAGAGCTGGAAGTTCATGATGGCGCTTCGCAGTTTATCCAGCACGATTTCGCGCAGGGTAACGGGGTTGCGATTGACCTTGAAGCTGTCGTCGAGTGGCAGGCGTTTCATGGGGTCCGCTCTGAGTGTGGCTGTCCATGCAAAAAGAGCACTTCGATTACGGGAATCCATGTGCTCTGTCATCAAACAGCCAAGGGTTAACTGGAGGCCTCGGCATCGGCTTCGGCGAAGGCTTCACGGGCGAGCCGGAAACTGTCTACGGCAGCGGGGACACCGCAATAAATGCCGACCTGAAGCAATATTTCGCGTATTTGCTCACGACTCAGGCCGTTACGCAAGGCGCCGCGCACATGCAGCTTGAGTTCGTGGGGCCGGTTGAGGGCCGAGATCATCGCCAGGTTGATCATGCTGCGCTCCTTGAGCGACAAACCCTCACGGCCCCAGACATGACCCCAACAATATTCGGTGACCATTTCCTGCAATGGCCGGGTGAAGTCGTCGGCGTTCTCGATGGAACGATTGACGTAGGCCTCGCCCAGCACCTGGGTGCGGATCTTCAGGCCTTTTTCGTATTTTTCGTTGCTCATTTGCGTAGCTCCCGTGGGCTCAGAGGCCGCCCATCAAGGTGTATTTGAGTTCCAGGTAATCCTCGATGCCGTACTTCGACCCTTCGCGGCCCAGCCCCGAGGACTTGATGCCGCCAAACGGCGCGACTTCGGTGGAAATCAGCCCTTCGTTGATCCCGACCATGCCGTACTCCAATGCTTCGCTCATGCGCCAGGCGCGGCCCAGGTCGCGGGTATAGCAGTAGGCGGCCAGGCCGAATTCGGTGTCGTTGGCCATCTCGACGGCCTGGGCCTCGGTGTCGAAACGGAACACCGCTGCCAGTGGGCCGAAGGTTTCTTCTTGGGCGACTTTCATTTGCGTGGTAACGCCCGCCAGAACGGTTGGCTGGAAGAAGCCGTTGCCCAATGCATGGCGTTCACCGCCGCACAGCAGTTGTGCGCCGTGGGCCAGCGCGTCTTGCACATGGTCTTCGACCTTGGCCACGGCACGCTCGTTGATCAGCGGTCCTTGGGTGACACCCGCGTCAAAGCCGCTGCCGACCTTGAGTTGCGAAACCCGCTCGGTCAGGCGCGCCACAAAGGCGTCGTGGATACCGGCCTGGACCAGGAAGCGATTGACGCAGACGCAGGTCTGCCCGGCGTTGCGGAATTTGGCGATCAGTGCGCCGTCAACGGCACGCTCCAGGTCGGCATCGTCGAAGACAATGAACGGCGCGTTGCCGCCCAGTTCCAGCGAGACTTTTTTCAGCGTCGGCGCGCACTGGGCCATCAGCAATTTGCCGATGGCAGTGGAACCGGTGAACGACAGTTTGCGCACCTTCGGGCTGGCGGTCAGCTCGGCGCCGATAGCGATGGCGTCGCCGGTGATCACGTTGAAAATGCCCGCTGGAATCCCGGCCTGTTCCGCCAGTGCGGCCATGGCCAGTGCGGAGAATGGCGTTTCCGGGGCCGGTTTGACGATGCACGGGCAACCGGCGGCCAGTGCCGGGCCGGCTTTGCGGGTGATCATCGCCGCCGGGAAGTTCCACGGCGTGATGGCCGCGACCACGCCAATCGGCTCCTTGCTGACCACGATGCGCGCGTCGCCCTTGTGGCTGGGAATGGTGTCGCCATAGATCCGTTTGGCTTCCTCGGCGAACCACTCGATGAAGCTCGCGGCGTAGAGGATTTCGCCTTTGGCTTCAGTCAGTGGCTTGCCTTGTTCGAGGGTGAGGATCTCGGCCAGGGCGTCGGCGTTTTCCAGCATCAAGGCATGCCAGCGCTTGAGGGTATTGCTGCGTTCCTTGGCGGTCAGTGCGCGCCAGGCCGGCCAGGCCTTGTTGGCGGCCTCGATGGCCAGGCGCGCTTGCTCGGCACCCAGGTTCGGCACCTGGCCGATGAGTTCACCGGTGGCCGGATTGAAGATGTCCTGACAGGCGCCATCCGGCGCGTCCAGCCATTGGCCGTTGATGTAGGCCTGTTGGCGGAACAGTAACGAGGCTGCTGGGCTCATGCCGGCTCCTGAGAAAATTGAAAGTGGCTGCTCTGCTTTACCTGTGGGAGCGAGCTTGCTCGCGATAGCGGTGTATCAGTCGACATACATGTTGAATGTCAGTCCGTCATCGCGAGCAAGCTCGCTCCCACAAGGGATTGGCTCCCACAGGGTTTTGTGTGTAGGCATCAGGCCAGGGTGGGCAACGGGCCCAGCTTGCCTTTGTGGTAGATCATCGGCGTGACCGGTTGCGCGGGCAGGATCAGGTTCTTCACCGCGCCGACGATGATCGCGTGATCGCCGCCGTCGTATTCGCGCCACAGCTCGCACTCGATGATCGCCGTGGCCTTGGCAAGAATCGGGTTGCCCAGTTCGCTCAAGTGCCACTCGATGCCTTTGGCCTTGTCTTTGCCTTTACCGGCGAAGGCATAGGCTTCGGCGGTCTGGTCGGCGGACAGCAGGTGAATCGCGAACTGCTTGCTGTCGCGCAGCACCGGGTAGGTGTCGGAGCCGTAGTTGGGGCAGAACAGCACCAGTGCCGGGTCGATCGACAGCGCACTGAAGGCGCTGGCGGTGATGCCGACGATGCCGCCGTCCGGGTCCAGGGTGGTGACCACCGTGACCCCGGACGGGAACGAGCTCATGACGTCTTTGTAAATGCCGGGTTCGATCATTTTCCAGGACTCCTAGCGCATCACGAAGGGATCAGGCATCGGTGCCTGGGACAGGTTGATCCACACCGTTTTCAGCTCGGTGTAGGCCAGCACCGAATCGATGCCGCTTTCGCGTCCATAGCCACTGTTCTTGAAGCCGCCGATCGGCGCCATGGCCGAGACCGCGCGATAGGTGTTGACCCAGATGATCCCCGAACGCACGTCCCGGGCCAGGCGATGGGCGCGGCCCAGGTCGCGGGTCCAGATGCCGGCGGCGAGGCCGAACTGTGAGTCGTTGGCAATCGCCAGGGCCTCGGCTTCGTCCTTGAAACGGATGACCGAAGCCACCGGGCCAAAGACTTCTTCCTGCATGATCTTCATCGAGTTGCGGTCGCACTCGAACAGCGTCGGCTCATAGAACCAGCCGTCGCCCAGATTGGCCGGACGCTTGCCGCCCAGACGCAGGCGCGCGCCTTCGGCAATCGCATCGGCCACCAGGCCTTCGACCACGGCCAGTTGCTGCGCGGTGGCCATCGGGCCCATTTCGCTGCTGTCGTCCTGCGGGTTGCCAATGCGGATGCGCCGGGCGCGTTCCACCAGACGGCCGACGAACTCGTCGTAGATCTCGTCCTGCACCAGCAAGCGCGAACCGGAGACGCAGCTCTGCCCGGAGGCGGCATAGATCCCGGCGATGGCACCGTTGATCGCGCTGTCGAGGTCGGCGTCGGCGAAGATGATGTTCGGCGATTTGCCACCCAGTTCCAGCGACAGCTTGGCGAAATTCTCCGCGCTGCTGCGCACCACATGCCGGGCCGTGGCCGCGCCGCCGGTGAAGGCGATCTTGCGGATCAGCGGATGGCGGGTGAGGGCGGCGCCGGTGCTTGGGCCATAACCGGTGACGACGTTGACCACGCCCGGCGGGATCCCGGCTTCCAGCGCCAGGCGCGCCAGTTCGAGGATGGTCGCCGAGGCGTGTTCCGACGGCTTGATCACGATGGTGTTGCCCGCGGCAAGGGCCGGGGCCAGTTTGATCGCCGTCAGGTACAGCGGGCTGTTCCACGGAATGATCGCCGCGACCACGCCCATGGCTTCGTGCACGGTGTAGGCAAACAGGTCCGGCTTGTCCAGCGGCAGGGTGCCGCCTTCGAGCTTGTCCGCCAGGCCTGCGGTGTAGTGGAAGAACTCCGGCAGATAGCCGACCTGGCCACGGGTTTCGCGGATCAGCTTGCCGTTGTCGCGACTTTCCAGCTGCGCCAGTTGTTCTTTGTTCTCGGCGATCAGGTCGCCCAGGCGTCGCAGCAATTTGCCGCGCGCAGTGGCGGTCAAGCCGCGCCACGCCGGGCTGTCGAAAGCCGTCTGCGCTGCTTGCACAGCGCGCTCGACGTCGGCTTCGTCGGCGTCGGGCAGTTCCGCCCAAGGCTCGGCCAGCGCCGGGTTGAGGCTTTTGAAGGTCTTGCCGGACAGGGCATCGACCCATTCACCGCCGATGCACATCTGGAAGCGTGCGAGTGTCATGCAACGATCCCCTTGATCTGGTTTTGTTGGGAGTGCGCGGCCTGCAGAAACTCCAGCAACAGCTGGTTGACCAGGCGCGGAGACTCTACGGGCATCATATGCCGTTGCTCGGCGAGCACGGCAACGGTCGCACCGGGAATGCGTTCGGCCAGTTGCCGGGCCATTTCCGGGGTCGAACCGGGGTCCAGCTCGCCGGTGGCGATCAGCGTCGGCACCTGGATGCTGGCCAGGTCGTCGGCGCGGTACATGTCCTGGGTGGCGAACAGTTCATAAGTGGTCAGGTAGCCCTGGGGGTCATTGCCGGCCAGGGTCTGGCGAATCGCAGCGATCTGCGCCGGGTTCGCGGCCTGGTATTCGCGACTGAACCAGCGCGACAGCGCCGCTTCGGCATTCGCGTCCGGTCCGTGTTCGGCAGCCTGACTGGTGCGGGCGATGACCCCGGCGCGTTGTTCAGCGCTGCGGTTGAACACGCTGTTGAGCACCACCAGGCCTTCCAGGCGTTGCGGGTAGTGCAAGGCAAACGCCCGCGCCACCAGCCCGCCCATGGAAAAACCGATCACCGTGGCCTTGGGCAATTGCAGGTGGTCGAGCAGCTCCAGCAACTGGTCGGCATAGCCGAGCAGCGGCGTGCCGATCGAAGGGCGCGGACTGGCGCCATGGCCGAGCATGTCGTAGGCGATGACACGGTACTTCGTGGCCAGGCCAACGATCTGGCCTCCCCACATTTCTTTGTTCAGGCCCACGCCGTGGATCAAGACCACGGGCTGGCCTTGGCCGGTCGCCAGGTAACTGGTGCCAGCCGGGGTGAGTTCAGCGGTGAGCCGAATCATGGAGCGCTCCTGCAATGCCTTTTTGTTGTCGTTCTGCTGGCCGGTTACTGGGCGTTTTCAGCGGCCAGTTCTTCCAGGTCGATGTAGCGGTTGCCGATGCGCGGGTGCAGGCGGCCGCCGTCGGCGCAACCCAGGACCACAACGATTTCGTCGGCACGCGGGGCGTCTTCGATCTGCATTTCCAGGGTGATGTAGTGCGAACGCAGGCCTTCGTCGTCCTTGTGCATCATCGGGATCTGGATCGAGGTGCCCGGGCCGCCGCGCTTGTTGGTGAAGCTCAGGTAGCTCTTGGCCTTGACCGCTTCGCGGTAATGGTTGCCGAAGCGCAGGGTGTGGATCACCGCCGAAGCGTGTTCGATCTCGCCGTCGGCACCGACCACCGCAGCCTTGCCATAGGCCTCGATTTTCTCGGCTCCGCCGATGATGCCCACCAGGCGCTCGACCATCAGTGCGCCGAGGTCGGAGCAGTTGGCGCGGATCTGTGGTTTGAGGTCTTCGACGAAACCGTTGCCCACCCAGGGGTTTTTCATCACCACGGCCAGACCGACCATGGTCACGGGCTTATCGGTGGCTTTGCCGCCTTCGATAAAGGTTTCTTCGACATAGCTGACGATCTTGCGGATTTCGAAACTCATGGGCTGCTCCGTAGGAGGTTTTTGGTGTCTGTGCGTCTGATGGTATACCATAATACCTGAAGCACAAGTCCCCTGAATGAGTTTCTCGTCGGGTGGTGGGGTAAGTAAGAAATTTCAGACACAACGAACCTGTAGGAGCGAGCCTGCTCGCGATGGACGTCAACGATAACGCGTGCTTTCTGAATGCACGTGGTGCCTTCAAGTCCATCGCGAGCAGGCTCGCTCCTACAGGGGGCTGTGGTGTCTGGAGGGCTAGCGGGAAATAAGCCCGTGATCAATCGCGTACTTGACCAGTGCCGCCGGCTTGTCGATGTTGAGCTTGCGCCGAATGCTCAGCCGATGGGTTTCCACCGTGCGCACGCTGATGTCCAGTTCCCGGGCCATTTCCTTATTGTTCAACCCTTGCGCCATCTTCGACAGCACCTGGCTTTCCCTCGGGGTCAGTTCGTTGTCGGTGTTCCTGTCGGCGATCAGCCGCTGGGCGATTTCGGCGCTGTAGAAGGTGCCGCCGCTGCTGATGGCCTCGATGGCGGCGATGATTTCCCGTGACGGGGCGTTCTTCAGCACGTAGCCGCTGGCGCCGGAGCGCACCGACTCACTGACGTATTCGTAGTTGTCGTACATGCTCAGCACCAGCACCTTGAGCGACGGGTATTGGCTGCGCAGCACGCGGGTCAGTTCCAGGCCGTTCATGTCCGGCAGGCTGATGTCGACCAGCAGCAGGTCCGGCTGACAACGTCCGACCATCTCGATGGCGTCGGCGCCGTTTTCCGCTTCACCGACCATTTCCAGGGGCGACATCACGGCCAGCAGTGCCTTGATGCCGTCGCGGACCAGGGAGTGATCGTCGACCAGGGCGACGCGGATCGGGGAGGGCAGGTTCATCGCAGTATTCACTCTTGTAGTTGTGCGCCGGCTTAGCGTTTGGCGCCAGGTTTCATCGGCAGCCGTACGTCCAGCTCACTTCTGCCCGGCATCGAGATCAGATCGAAGCGTCCGCCAAAATGCTCGACGCGTTCGCGGATGTTACGCAAACCAATGCCGGCCTGACGACGTTCGACCTGGGCGACGTTGAAACCGATGCCGTCATCGACCACGGTCAGCCGCACCGATTGTTCGCAGCCGCGCAGGGTAATGGACACGTTCTTCGCCTGCGCATGGCGTTCAATATTGGTCAGGCCTTCCTGGACAATGCGGAACAGTGCAACAGCGGCGCCGTCGACCAGTTGGCAGTCGAATTCATTTTCGTCATAGGTCACGGTCAGCCCGCTGCGCTGCTCGAATTCGGCGGCCAATTGGCCGATGGCCGCCGGCAGGCCGAGGGTGTCGAGCAAGGATGAGCGCAGGTCGTGGGAGAGACTGCGGACTTCACCGATGGCATCGCCCAGGCGCTCGGTGGCGTCCCTTAACGTGTTCAGGCCCTTGTCGTGGGCTTGTCCGCGTTCCAGCAGATGGCTGGCCAGTTCGAACTGAAACTTGATCGAGACCAGCACCTGGCTGATGCCATCGTGCAACTCGCGGGATACCCGGGATCGTTCTTCCTCCTGCAGGCTGACGATGCGTTGGGTCAGGCGTTGCAGTTTCTTGTCCGCCAGCCGATGTTCGCTGACGTTGAGGGTCATGCCGGTGGCGAACACGAACAGTACCGCGACCAGGGCGACCACGGCGATGGCCATCATGGTCTTGCGGATGCCCATGGCCACTTCGGCACGGGCCTGCTGGGTGGCGCGCTCGACGTCTTCGAGGTAGATGCCGGTGCCGAGCATCCAGCCCCAGCGATCGAGCATCACCACATAGGCAAGCTTGTCGGTCACCTGGCCGGAGGAGGGTTTGTTCCAGGCGTAGCGTTGAAAACCTTCGCCCGATTGCGCACTTTTGAGCAGCGCCTGGATCACCGGCAGGCCGTGGGGGTCTTTCATGTCCCACAGGTATTGGCCCACCAGTTCCGACTGACGCGCATGCATCAGGCTGCGGCCTTCGTGGTCGTAGACGAAGAAGTAGCCGTTGATGCCGAAGCTGAGCTTGCGCAGTTCTTCCAGCACTTGTTGCTGGGCGTGGGCATCGCCGTGGCCGTCGTCGTACAGCGGCTCGATCAGGCTCTGGGCCATTTCCACGTAGTTTTTCAGCTCCGCGCGCTTGCTCGCCAGAATGCTGTCTTCGATCAGTTGCGCCTGTTGGTCGCCCAATTGGCGGTTGAGGGATATCACCAGCGCGCAGATGACGGCAATGGCCAGCACCAGCGGCAGGATCCCGAGGGCGACGATCTTGTGTTTGAGCTGCATGTTGACTCCTGCCCGCGCGAAGGCTCGGGATCATATGCCATAGAGGCACCGGGACTGTAGCGTTGCTGGACGGAATGACCCGCTGGGGCTTGTAAAACCTGTAGGAGCGAGCCTGCTCGCGATGAGGGCGGCACATTCAGCATTAATGCGCCTGACTGTCCGCTATCGCGAGCAGGCTCGCTCCTACAGTTGATCGGGGGAGGCCCCGGATCCGGTGGTCAACCAACAGGAGATCGGCGTGTTCTACGTAGAACTACGTAGACACCACGTACGTAGTAACGCGGATTTATTTGTGGACGGCATGCGCAGATATTGGGCCAGCTCCGCACCGCGGACACAATTATAAAAATTACCGCCGCAGTCACTGGCTGTCGGCAGGAGACACGCTATGCCCCGTCTGGCTAAACACCTCGCCTGGTTTGCCGTGGCTGTCCTGGGAGCGATTGCGCTGAGTGTCGTGGCCCTGCGCCGCGGCGAAGCGATCAACGCCCTGTGGATCGTAGTCGCAGCCGTCGCCATCTACCTGGTTGCCTACCGCTACTACAGCCTGTTCATCGCCAATAAAGTGATGCAGCTCGATCCCAATCGGGCCACTCCGGCTGTGCTCAACAACGATGGTCTGGACTACGTGCCGACCAACAAACACGTACTGTTCGGTCACCACTTCGCGGCCATCGCCGGCGCAGGTCCGCTGGTCGGTCCGGTGCTGGCGGCGCAGATGGGCTACCTGCCCGGCACGCTGTGGCTGATCGCCGGCGTGGTGCTGGCCGGTGCGGTGCAGGACTTCATGGTCCTGTTCATGTCCACCCGCCGCAACGGTCGATCCCTGGGCGACATGGTCCGTGAAGAAATGGGCCGCATCCCCGGCACCATCGCACTGTTCGGCTGCTTCCTGATCATGATCATCATCCTCGCGGTGCTGGCGCTGATCGTGGTCAAAGCCCTGGCCGAAAGCCCGTGGGGCATTTTCACGGTGATGGCGACCATCCCGATCGCAATGTTCATGGGCATCTACATGCGCTACATCCGCCCCGGTCGCATCGGTGAGATCTCGGTGATCGGCGTGCTGTTGCTGCTCGGTTCGATCTGGCTGGGCGGGCAGATTGCCGCGGATCCGGTCTGGGCCAAGGCCTTTACCTTTACCGGTCTGCAGATCACCTGGATGCTGATCGGCTACGGTTTTGTCGCGGCGGTGTTGCCGGTGTGGCTGATTCTGGCGCCCCGTGACTACCTCTCGACCTTCCTGAAAATCGGCACCATCGTCGCCCTGGCCATCGGCATCCTGGTGACCATGCCCGAGCTGAAAATGCCGGCCCTGACCCAGTTCATCGACGGCACCGGCCCGGTGTGGAAGGGCGGCCTGTTCCCGTTCCTGTTCATCACCATCGCCTGTGGCGCGGTCTCGGGTTTCCACGCGCTGATCGCTTCCGGCACCACGCCGAAGCTGCTCGCCAGCGAAGGGCATGCCCGTTACATCGGTTACGGCGGCATGCTGATGGAATCGTTCGTGGCGATCATGGCCATGGTTGCGGCTTCCGTGATCGATCCGGGCGTGTACTTCGCCATGAACAGCCCGGCCGCCGTCGTCGGTGCCGACGCGGTGGCCGTTGCGCAAACTGTCAGCAGCTGGGGTTTTGCCATTACTCCGGAAGCCCTGCAAGCCGTGGCCCATGACATCGGTGAAACCACCATTCTGGCCCGTGCCGGCGGCGCGCCGACCCTGGCAGTCGGTATCGCGCAGATCCTGCACCACGTCCTGCCGGGTGAGAACACCATGGCGTTCTGGTACCACTTCGCGATCCTGTTTGAAGCATTGTTCATCCTGACCGCGGTCGACGCCGGTACCCGTGCCGGGCGTTTCATGCTCCAGGACTTGCTCGGCTCGTTCGTGCCAGCCCTGCGCCGCACCGAATCCTGGACCGCCAACCTGATCGCCACCGCCGGTTGCGTGGCCATGTGGGGTTATCTGCTGTATCAGGGCGTGATCGATCCATTGGGTGGCATCAACACCTTGTGGCCGCTGTTCGGCATCTCCAACCAGATGCTGGCCGGTATCGCGCTGATGCTTGGCACCGTGGTGCTGATCAAGATGAAGCGCCAGCGTTATGTCTGGGTCACCTTGCTGCCGGCGGTATGGCTGCTGATCTGCACCACGACCGCCGGTTTCATCAAGCTGTTCGATGCCAACCCGGCGATCGGCTTCCTCGCCCTGGCGAAGAAGTACAGCGATGCCCTGGCCAACGGTCAGGTGCTGGCCCCGGCCAAGAGCATCGACCAGATGCAGCACGTGATCTTCAACGCCTACACCAACGCAACGCTGACTGCGCTGTTCCTGTTCGTGGTGTTCAGCATCCTGTTCTTCGCACTCAAGGTCGGTATTGCCGCCTGGGGCACCAAGGAGCGTACGGATAAGGAAGCGCCATTCCACGCGCTGCCGGATGCCTGATCATGTTCAATGACCTGAGTCGCCTCGGCAAATACCTCGGTCAGGCCGCACGCCTGATGGTTGGCATGCCCGACTACGACAACTACGTCGAGCATATGCAGACCAAGCACCCGGACAAACCGGTGATGGACTACGAGGCGTTCTTCCGCGAACGTCAGGAGGCCCGTTACGGCAGTAAAGCCGGACCGAAGTGCTGTTGAGTGAAATAAAGAAATCGGCTGAGCAGACAGTGTGAAAGCCACTGAAGGCCAACCCAACAAATGCCCCGACAAGTCGGGGCATTTGTTTTTGATCTTGGCAGACCGCGTTTTCACATGGTCTGTTCCGGTGTCGTTTGCTTTTCGCAGTCCTGCTTCTTATCTTTCCTGGTGCACCGGCCTTTTATCAGTGGTGCACCAGGTTTCGACTGGAAATGCCGAGGGCCGTCTTCAATCTGGAATCGATGCACATAATTACTTGAATTTCACCAGCGCGAATGCAATTGCCCCCCAGATAACAATGATTCCCGATATCAAAATCTTGATTTTGAGAAGTTGTTTGAGGTGAGGCGGAAAATTCTTTACATCGTCAGGATCCATTTCACCAGTGCGAATTCCCGGCCCCGGCCACATCACCATTCCTGTGATTTTTGCCACCAACATGAGTCGCCCAAACCATCCTTGTTGTCGCAAACCCGCTCCCCAAACAACAATATGTCGACTATTTTCCAGAGCTTTCAACATGGAATCCAGATGACGCATCAAGTAAAGGCTGTAGGCAAAAGTACCAATACTTAACAGGAACGGCCCACCCACAACCAAAATGACAACCCAGAGACTCCAGGCGTTGATCACCGTTGCTTGGCCTCATACAGTTTCTCGCCCAAGAACTCTCCTGCAACACCTCCAGCTTCAGAACCCACCCATGCACCAGCCCCTACTATGGCCGCAACGCAGATAACGCCTCCAATCCCTGTGGATACCCCAAGCGCCAAGCAAACAGGGCCGCTAGCTATATATGCCAACTCTCCACCTCTATGGCCACCGATTGTCGACAACACAAATTTTCCTCCCTCCGTGAAAATGAAAAATAAATTGGTCCCGTTTTCGGCCCATCCTCCTCCAGACTGCTATATAGGTGACACCACAACTGGTCAAATTCATGTGGCGGAGGAACCCGATGCAACCGCCTTGTTGCAACAGTGCACCGGGCTTCGACTGGAAATGCCGAGGACTACTTCAACTTGGAAAGTCGTCCATTGAGTTATCTGAACTTCAGTAGAGCGTAGGTAATCGCCATCCAACTTAGAGTAATGATCGTCATTACTACGTTAATCATCAGAAGACGCTTCAGGTGGGGCGGGAAGTTTTCGATATCGATAGGGTCCACATCACCGAGGCGTATATACGCCCTCGGTCGCACTACCATCCCGGCAATTTTAGTGATCAGTACAAATCCCCCAAACCAGCCCCGCCCCCGCCATCCTGGCCCCCAAATGAAAATGTAGCGACTGTTTTTCAAGGCTTCCATCATGGCATCCAGATGACGACGGCTCAGGTACAGGCAGTAAGCAATGTTCATAGCCCCCAGCAGAATTGGACCGCCAGCAACAGTAACTGCAATCCATGGGGACCAAATGTCGATGCTGGTCATGGCTGTCTTATTTCAAACATTTTCTCACCTACGAATTCGCCCCCCATACCACCCGCTTCTGTCCCCACCCACGCGCTAACCCCTACCACGGCCCCAACGCAGATAACACCACCTATTGCCGTGGTAACCCCAAGCGCAAGGCAAATAGAGCCACTAATCAAAGGAGCTCCTGCCCCACCCGCAATCCCACCAATGGTGGATCCTTGGCTCCAAAAATTTTTAGATCCTCATCAATGCAACGTCAATTGCCATCCAAATCAGACTCACGAATATCAATAAAAGATTGATAGTCAGCATCCATCTCAAATGGGGAGGGAAGTTTTTAATATCGACAGGGTCCACATCACCGATGCGGATATATGCTGTAGACCAAACCACCATCCCTGCGATTTTTGAAACCAGAGCGATGCACCCAAACCAACCCTGATTTCGCAATGTAGGCCCCCAAATACAGATGTAACGACTGTTCTTCAGAGCTTCCATCATGGCGTCCAGGTGGCGGCCCAGGTATAGAGAGTATGCAATGGCGATCATCGCCAGCAGAAGTGGCCCTCCATCCACAATAATTACCGCCCAGACCGGCCAACTGCTGATCACGGCTGTATAGCCCTATATAAAGTGTCGCCATAGGCCTCTCCCTTTTCGCCACCAATGGTGGTTCCCTCCCAGGCACCAACTCCTACGATGGTCGCAGCGCAGACAACTCCCCAAATGCCAGTAGAAACTCCAAGCGCTAGACAAATAGGGCCAGCTGCCGAAGACGCTCCCCACCCACCTGCAATACCACCCAAAGTAGAACCGACAAATTTCCCCCCTTCAGTAAACCTGATCCTCTCGCAAGCAGTTCCAGAGTCACCAACACAAACCTCCTGAATAGCCAACAGCGAAGAAACCCCACCAATACCAATGCCGATGTAACCGCCGGTGCTCATGTACTTCGCCGCCCGACTGGTCGCATTCACGTGAGTGGCATACCCCGGTATCTGCCCCGGCGCACCGGCCTTGTCCCAGTGGTGCACCAGACTACGGCTGGAAATGCCGAGCGCCGTCTTCAACTTGGGGTGATCACCCAGGGTGGTCTGGCCACGCAGGCGAGTGGAGTTCAGCAAGTGGGCGTCCAGCTGGGCGAGCAGCCGCTGGCGTTCGGCGAAGAACTGCGGCGATCGCAGGTGGCCGTGCTGACGATAGCTGTCCTGATGCAGGCGCTCCATGGCTTGCAGGGTGTCACGCAGTCGGGTCAGGTGTTTTTCCATCACCACCGCGCTGACGCCGAGCCAGGTCGAAGTCTCGCCGGTAAAACTGGCGATTTCCGCCGCGTGGCGGAACATGAACTCGGCCTCCTCCGGCGTCAGGGGATCGAGGGCGGCCCTGACCTGCTGCGCGGCCTGCATCAGCTGGGCTTCCTGATAGGTGCAGGAGGTGTTGTTCGGGTCGCTCAGTACGATCAACGAGCCGGCTTTGATGTTGTCTGATACTGGGTTGAGTGCCCGAAACTTGCGCATCACGGCGGCATCGGGCGTGGCGAACAGCGTGGCCTCCAGGGCTTCCCGGGTCATGCTTTTGGCCACCACATGGAAGCCCGGTTCTTGAGGGTCTGCGCGGGCGAATATGACAGGCGCCGGTGGGTACGAAGGGGCGAAACCAGGCTGACGTGGCGCGGCCGGTTGACTGGTTGCCGCACTGGATACGGGTTGCACAACGCTCCTGTCCGTTCGCGGTGCGGAGTTAGCGTTGCGATAGGTCGCCGTGACCACAGAAGGGATCAGCCGGGCCTTGCAGGGGCAATCGCTGTGGCTGTCCAGCGTGCCCGCCATGGCTTTGCCATGACTGATCATGTGCGAAATGCCACCGACAATTTTGTAAGTCTTGCCGTCCTTGCCACAGGTGACTCGATCACCCTCGCGGGCATGGGCAATGCCGTACATCATGATCCGGGTGTCACCATCCAGGACCTTGCCGCCACAGGTGGTCTTGTCATGCAGGCCAATGAAATGTCCGTCGTTCATTGATGTTCTTCCTCCTTGATGGAAGGCAGAAAGTCCTCGGTTGCGATTCGGTAAATGGCGTGAGCGGGGTGAGCTTCCATGTATGCCTGCCCCTGGCGAACAACTGCCAGAGCTTCGTCGCAAAAGTGCGCAAGCCGTTCTTCAGTGAAATGGGGGGCGTCAAAACTGCGAAGAAACTCAGCGGAGACTTCGTTGGTATACAAGGGGTGCACAGGTGCATTCATTTGCAACGTCCTTATCGTCATCGGTTTGAATTGCCTTTCCTTCTCATCTCGGCAGAAGCGCTGAGCAGAGGGAATATTGGGCGACGACGAATAAGACGGTGGGACGCGTGCTGAACGCAATCCAATGGCATAGCCAAAATGAACGAATAGGAATTTTCGCCATAACAAACAACCCATTTCCTACGGGGAAATTACACAGGCTGCGTGAAAACATAGCAATCTGCGGGACATCTCCCTAGATGTAAGTCATAAAGAAAAATGCTCCGTATCTTTCGATACGGAGCATTTTCTTTGAGCACCGTGCAAATTGCAGGTTTTCACACAGTCTGTGAACAGCCGGTTTTTTTTGAGTGTAGGAACGCCCTGAATGGCTCGGGCCGCGTGGCAATCCGAATCGTCGTTGCCACTTTTGTCCCGGGGCGTGGACGCATTGCCAACGTTTCGTTCATGAGGCTGATGATCCGGCCTGGCGATCTTGAGCGCCCGGTCGGCGACCTTGGCGTTATGCATCAGGCGACAGAACACGGCGGCGACGATGATCGACAGCAATGACCAGATCACAATGGCTTTGAGGAGCATGGCGAAACCTCTCGCGGCAAACAATTCTTACGATCGCACGCATCCTTGCAGCAAAGGCTACCTATCCATTGTGGCAGGTGTTCATGATCTTGCATTTGCTTGCAGATTTGAACTGTTTATCAGCTATCTCCAAAGATGAAGCGACAGTTTCCCGGACCGGTACTTTAATGGATGTTCTGGAGCGACTGATCACTGGGCCGTCATAGCCTTGAGGCTATGGATCCCATACCGAAAAGCTATTTCTTCAATCGGTGATCCGGATCCACGCTTAAGGATGATTAGCTGAAAACAAAATCAAGAGGAGATGCCATGTCAACTGAATCGAAATGCCCGTTCAATCACGCCGCTGCAGGCGGTGGCACGACGAACCGCGACTGGTGGCCGAACCAACTGAACCTGAAGATCTTGAGTCAACACTCGCCCAAATCTGACCCGTTGGGGGGCGACTTCAACTACGCCGAAGCCTTCAAGAGCCTGGACTTCCAGGCGTTGAAAAAAGACCTGACTGCGCTGATGACCGATTCTCAGGACTGGTGGCCGGCAGACTTCGGTCACTATGGGCCTTTCTTTATCCGCATGTCCTGGCACGCCGCAGGCACCTATCGCACCGGTGACGGCCGGGGTGGCGCCGGCTCCGGCCAGCAGCGCTTTGCACCGCTCAACAGCTGGCCCGACAACGTCAGCCTCGACAAGGCCCGTCGGCTGCTCTGGCCAATCAAGCAAAAGTACGGCAACAAAATCTCCTGGGCCGACCTGATCGTCCTCGCCGGCAACGTTGCACTGGAGGACATGGGCTTCAAGACCTTTGGTTTTTCCGCTGGCCGCCCGGATGTCTGGGAACCGGACGAAGACGTCTACTGGGGCTCGGAAAAAACGTGGCTGGGTGGCGACGTGCGGTACGGCAAAGATGCCGGGCAAAATCCCGCAGAACGCAATCTGGAATCCCCCCTCGCAGCCGTGCAGATGGGCCTGATTTACGTAAACCCCGAAGGCCCGGAAGGCAATTCTGATCCGGTCGCCGCCGGGCAGGACATCCGTGAAACCTTTGCGCGCATGGCCATGAACGACGAGGAAACCGTCGCGCTGATCGCGGGCGGTCACGCCTTCGGCAAAACCCACGGTGCAGGTCCCGTCGACCATGTCGGACCTGAGCCCGAAGCCGCCGGCCTCGAACTGCAGGGCCTGGGCTGGAAGAGCACGTTCGGTACCGGTAAAGGTGGCGACACCATCTCCAGCGGCCTGGAAGTGACCTGGACGACCACGCCAACCCGGTGGAGCAACAACTACCTGGAGAACCTGTTCGGTTACGAATGGGAGTTGACCAAGAGCCCGGCGGGGGCAAACCAGTGGAAGCCGAAAAACGGCGCTGGCGCCGGCACCATTCCGGATGCCCATGATCCGTCCAAACGGCGTGATCCGACCATGCTGACCACCGACCTGTCGCTACGCTTCGACCCGATCTATGAGCCGATTTCGCGGCGCTTCCTGGCCAATCCCGATCAACTGGCCGATGCCTTCGCCCGTGCCTGGTACAAGCTGATTCACCGTGACATGGGGCCGCTCTCACGCTACCTCGGCCCGGAAATGCCGAACGAAGAGCTGCTGTGGCAAGACCCGATCCCGGCCGTCGATCATCCGCTGGTCAATGACAGCGATGTGGCTGCGCTCAAGGGCAAGATTGCTGCCTCGGGGCTGTCAGTCTCGCAGCTGGTATCGACGGCCTGGGCGGCAGCGTCGACTTTCCGTGGCTCCGATAAACGCGGCGGTGCCAACGGTGGGCGTTTGCGTCTGGAGCCGCAGAAGTCCTGGCCGGTCAACCAGCCAGAGCAACTGGCCAGCGTGCTGGCAAAACTCGAAAGCATTCAGAAGGAGTTCAATAGCGCGCAATCGGGCGGCAAGAAAATCTCCCTGGCTGACCTGATCGTGCTCGCCGGTGGCGCGGGTGTCGAACAGGCGGCGAAAAACGCCGGCCACAGTGTGACAGTGCCGTTCAGCCCAGGACGTATGGACGCCAGTCAGGAAAAGACCGATGTCGAATCCTTCGGTTACCTTGAACCGATTGCCGACGGCTTCCGTAATTACCTGAAGCAACAGTACCGTGTGCCGGCCGAAAAATTGTTGATCGACAAGGCGCAACTGCTGACGCTCACCGCGCCGGAAATGACGGTGTTGCTGGGCGGCTTGCGTGTGTTGAACACCAATGTCGGCCAGAGCAGACACGGTGTGTTCACCACACGTCCGGAAGCCTTGACCAACGACTTCTTCACCAACCTGCTGGATATGGGCGTGGAGTGGAAGCCGGTATCGGATGCCCAGCAAGAGTATGAAGGGCGCGATCGCAAGACCGGCGCGCTGAAGTGGACCGGCACTCGAGTCGATCTGGTCTTCGGTTCCAATGCGCAGTTGCGCGCCTTGGCCGAATTCTATGCCTGCGCCGATGCGCAGCAGAAGTTCGTCAAGGACTTCGTTGCTGCGTGGACCAAAGTGATGAACCTGGATCGTTTCGACTTAAACCGTACTGCCTAGAGGAGATGTTGTCATAACGCTGGCATTACCGGCAAAAAGTGCCTCGACTCGCCCTCCGGCTCCTGCATCAGCGGAGGGCAGCCAGCGGCCATGAACCTTGACGATCAGGGTCCAGTCTTTGTGGCCGAGCTGCTTGGCGCCCCACATTGGATGCTCGCCAGCAGGTAGCATCATGGAGGCGCAATTGCGGCCACGTGTCGCCCCTGGCTGCCGCCAATATCGCCAGTTGCTCTTCGCGAGTGAAGGGGGCGACGTCATCTTCTTCCTGATCTCGGAATCCGAGATCAGTCGTCATGCTTGTGTTTATGTTTGTTCTTGTACTTGTTTTTATGCTTGTGGTCGTAGTTGTCGTTGTCGTTGTCGTTGGCCAGATTGTTGCCGATAGCACCACCTGCTGCGCCGCCCAGTCCAGCGCCGATCAGGCCACCGGTGGAACCACCAACACTGTTGCCGATTACCTGGCCACCCGCTGCACCGAGCCCCCCGCCAATGGCTGATTCGGTCTTGTTGCCACTCTTCGCAGATATTGCGCCCCCAGCTGCGCCACCTACGCCGGCTCCGATCGCAGCGCCAGTGCTACCTCCCATAGCCTGACCGACCGCGCTTCCAAGGGCGCCACCGACACCGCCACCGATTGCTGTGTTGGTGGCTTCGCCGGCGAGGGAGTACTGCGATACAAGGAGGCTTAGTGCAACGACAGTGAATGATTTACGCATCAGACAAACCTTTAGAAATACACAAGAACAGAAAAGTTTGTTGGTACGAAACAGTCAGGTCAACAGATATTCGACGGTGCATGAATTTGGATCAACCAATCTGTGATGAGTACAGCCGCTAGTTGATCAATTATGACCTGTGGGCACATACAAACCCCAAAGAGGGTTTTTTGAGGGCCTGAAGGCCGCGACCTGAGTGGGATCGGGTCGCGGTCACTTGATCTTCGCCATTGACCACGATGCCGTACCCGCCGATACGGGTTTGTATCAGCAGGTATCCGCAACGCCCACCGTTACCCGGGCATACAAAACCGGTGTTTCCCGACACCCGGGCGATACACGGCGGCCTTCAAATGGAATCACCGGCATCGCGCCACTTTCGGCGCGGCCTGGCGTGGTTCAACTGGAGGAAAGACAATGTCGCGTATCACCACCCGTCACACCCTCGGCAAGCTTGGTCTGGTTCTGGCCGCCGCAGGGCTCGCCACGGTAGCGAGCCTTGCTCAAGCCCAGGAAACACAACCGGCCCCGGCGATGAAAAGCTGGCAGCAGGGCCTGCACCGCACCGACCTGGTACGCGAAGACCTGGGCACCGCCGATCGCGAAGTCCTCCAGGTGGTCGTGGACTTCGATCCGGGCGTGACATCGCCCAGACATGCTCACCCCGGTGTCGAGGTGGCACACGTGATCAGCGGCGCCTTTGAATATCAACTGGAAGGGCAGGCACCGGTGACGCTCAAGGCCGGTGACTCGTTGTACATCCCCGAAGGTGTCGCCCATGTGGCGAAGAACGTGGGTCAGGGCAAAGCCTCGGAACTGGCAACCTACATCGTGAAGAAAGGCGAAGCACTGCTGATCCTGAAGGAGTAGGCGAGGGTCATTGCCGGCTGCAAACCTCCCACACGCAACCGCGCAGCCAGCGATGCGCCGGGTCGGCGTCCATGCGCGGGTGCCACAGCATCGAAACCGTGATCGGCGGCGTGGGGAACGGCAGGGCAAAGCAGTGCATCCCCTGGCACAGGTTGCCGACGTGCCGCTCGGGTACGCTGGCGACCAGGTCTGAAGCCCGCGCCAGTGCAATCGCCGAAGAGAAACCGGCGACGATGGTGATGATGTCGCGCTTGAGCCCCAGCTCATTCAAGGCGTCGTCCATGACGCCTTTTTCGTGGCCCCGACGTGAGACCAGAATGTGCCGGGCGGCGGCATAACGCTCAGGTGTCATTTCACCTTGAGTCAGTGGATGACCCTCACGCACGACGCCAATGAACCGATCGCGAAACAGCATTCGGGTCCGCACTTCCGGGCTGGTCGATTCGCCGATCACACCGGTTTCCAGATCCACCGAGCCTTCGCGCAGCAGGGTGCTGTCCTTGTTCAGCTTCTGCACGAAATTCAAGCGCACGCCGGGCGCTTCTTCGTTAATGCGGGCGATCAGTGGCGGTCCGAAATTTTCCACGAAGCCGTCGCTGGTGCGCAGGGTGAAAGTGCGCACCAGCTGCTTGAGATCGAGTGCCTCGGCAGGGCGCAGGACGGCTTCGGCGTCCTGCACGAGCACGCCGACGCGTTCACGCAACTCCAGCGCCCGAGGCGTGGGCACCAGTCCGCGCCCGGCCCGCACCAGCAGCGGATCGCCCGTGGTTTCGCGCAATCGCGCCAGCGCTCGGCTCATGGCTGACGGGCTCAGGTGTAAACGCTGTGCAGCGCGGGCCACGCTGCCTTCTTCGAGCAACACGTTCAGGGTGATCAACAGATTGAGGTCGGGCATCGGAATTACCTGTGGGAGCGGGCCCTGTGGCGAGGGGGCTTGTCGGAACGCCGCATCGCCCCGTTTGAGTGCGTAGCACTCACAAGATCTTTGGTGCATCAGAGATTTTGGGGCTGCTTCGCAACCCAACGGGGGCAAGCCCCCTCGCCACAGGTTCGCTCCCACACTGGTTTGTGGGTAGGTGGCGTTATATGCACGTATAAAGTGCAAATGCTGCGTCTTCCGCCATGTTATGGCCGGGCTTAGGCTCGGGACAACCTATTTGCGGAGTCGCGAGAAAATGAAGTCCATATCGATTCGGGGAGCCTTGGCCAGCCTGTCGTTATCCATGCTGCTGTCGTCCCTGGGCACCAGCATTGCCAACGTTGGATTGCCGACACTGGCCGAGGCGTTCTCGGCCTCCTTTGAGCAAGTGCAATGGGTGGTGCTCGCTTACCTGCTGGCGATCACGGCGCTGATCGTCAGTGTCGGAAGACTTGGCGACATGATTGGCCGCCGACGTTTGTTGTTGATCGGGATTTGGGTGTTTACCGTCGCTTCGATCCTGTGCGCGCTGGCCCCTCATCTCTGGTTATTGATTGCCGCTCGGGCGCTGCAAGGCGTCGGTGCGGCCATCATGATGGCGCTGACCATGGCGCTGGTGGGCGGGGCCGTTCCCAAAGAAAAAACGGGCAGTGCGATGGGCGTGCTCGGCACGATGTCGGCGATTGGCACCTCACTCGGCCCGACCCTTGGAGGTTTTTTGATTGCCAATCTTGGGTGGCAGGCCATTTTTCTGATCAATGTGCCGTTGGGTGTCTTGGCGATTGGGCTCGTGCTCTACTTTTTGCCCAATGATCGCAGTGAGAAGAGGGCGGATCGAAAGGGCTTCGATGGGCTCGGCACGCTGGTGCTGATTCTGACGCTGCTGGCTTATGCACTGGCGATGACCATTGGGCGTGGCACCCTGAACATGACGCTGTTGCTGGTGACAGTTCTTGGGCTGTGCGTGTTTGTATTCGTCGAGCACACGGCCGAGTCGCCTCTGGTTCGATTGACGATGTTCCGTAACTGGCACATGAGCGCAGGATTCCTCATGAGCATGCTGGTGACCACCGTGGTCATGGCGACCATGGTGGTCGGGCCGTTTTACCTCACCGGCGCACTGGCGTTGAATGCGGCGAGCGTTGGGTTGGCGATGTCGACGGGGCCGCTGGTGGCCGCACTGGCAGGTGTACCGGCGGGCCGATGGGTCGATCGTTTGGGCACGTATCGAGCCAGTACGATTGGATTGATTGCCATGTTGATTGGCGCTTGCATCCTTCCCGCCATGCCTTTGGGGGTCGGTGTACTCGGCTACATCGTGCCGCTGACTGTCATGACCGGCGGTTACGCGCTGTTTCAGGCGGCGAACAATACCGCCGTCATGGCGGATATCGAGTCGCAGCAGCGTGGCGTAATCTCCGGCTTGCTCGGGTTGTCGCGCAATCTCGGGTTGATCACGGGCGCCTCGGTCATGGGCGCAGTGTTCGCCTTCGGCTCGGCCAGCGACGATATTTTGCAGGCGCAACCTGAGGCCATCGCACAGGGGATGCGGCTGACGTTTGCCGCCGCCGCCGGGTTGATTGTCATTGCGCTGGCGATTGGCGCGGTCAGCAAAATCGTTTCACGTCGCTTGATCGCGCCGTGCTGAAAAACGGCGCGACTGTCGTGAAAACGACCTGTTTGCGCTGAACGCGAAGCCTCGCGAGTTTTCTGTTGAACGAGTGTTCAGTCTCGACTATGTTGGGGGCCACCTTCCCCCGGCTGGTTGCGGGCTTGCGTTTCTTCAATTCGAACGAGGCACTGGCATGCGGTTTTCACCCTTTGTAGAGCGGATCAGTGGCCAGGGCGTTGCCGCCTGGGATATTCACTACGCGGCCAGCGCGGCACAGCGCAATGGCGAAGACGTGATCATCCTCAGCGTCGGCGACCCGGATTTTCCCACTCCCGATTTCATCACCGACGCCGCCATCCACGCCCTGCGCGAAGGGGACACCCACTACACCGAAATCGCCGGCCGCCAGGCCCTGCGCGAGGCCATTGCCGGTCGCTATAGCCAACTGATCGACCGCGAACTGCAGGCGTCGAACGTCATTCTCACGGCAGGTGCGCAGAACGCCTTGTTCGCCACCTCGATGTGCCTGCTCGGTGCCGGTGACGAGGTGATCGCGTTCGATCCGATGTACGTCACCTACGAAGCGACGCTCAAGGCGTCCGGCGCCACGCTGGTGCGGGTGCCTTGCGCGGCGGACTCGGGTTTCCGCCTCGATGCCGCCGTGTTGGCCAAGGCCATCACCCCGCGCACCCGGGCGATTTTTTTCTCCAACCCGAACAACCCCACTGGCGTGGTGCTGGGTCGCGAAGAGCTGCAAGCCATCGCCGAAATCGCCATCGCCCATGACCTGTGGGTGGTGGTGGACGAGGTCTACGAGAGCCTCGCCTATGAGCGCGAACACCTGAGCCTGGCGGCCTTGCCGGGCATGGCCGAGCGCTGCGTGGTGATCGGCAGCCTGTCCAAATCCCATGCCATGACCGGTTGGCGCATCGGCTGGGTCGTGGCCCATGCAGCCCTGATCAACCATGTCGAAACCCTGGTGTTGAGCATGCTGTACGGCTTGCCCGGGTTTGTCATGGAAGCGGCGCTCAAGGCCGTGCAGTCACACGACGAAGTCACCCACGGCATGCGCGAGATCTATTGTCGGCGCCGCGACCTGGTGGTGTCCGGCCTGGCCGGTTGCCCGGGCATCAGCGTGCTCAACCCCGATGCCGGCATGTTCGTGCTGGTGGACGTGCGTGGCACCGGCCTGACCTCGCTCGAGTTCGCCTGGCGGCTGCTGCGCGAAGCCGGTGTCTCGGTGCTGGATGCGGCGGCATTCGGTGAGCCGGCCCAGGGTTTTGTACGGCTTTCGTTCACCCTGAGTGACGAGCGCCTGGCCCAGGCCTGTCAGCGTATTCGCGATTTTGTCGGGGTGCTCATGGGCGAAGCGCCGAGGCCGGTGATCGGCACGCTGACCCGTACCGCAGCCGCCGAACCGGTCGCCGCCAAGACCATGATCGAAGTCGATCGCCTGCACAAACGCTTCGGCAATATCGAAGTGCTCAAGGGCGTTTCCCTGACCGCCCGCGAGGGCGAAGTGATTTCCCTGATCGGCGCCAGCGGCTCGGGCAAAAGTACCTTGTTGCGCTGCATCAACATGCTCGAAGTGCCGGACCAGGGCCGCATCCTGGTCGATGGCGAAAGCATTCACCTTAACCAGAATCGTCCCGGCGCACCGCTGGTGTCGGACGCCAGGCAGCTGGTACGCATCCGCTCCAGCCTGGGCATGGTGTTCCAGAACTTCAACCTCTGGCCCCATCGCACGGTGCTGGAAAACCTCATCGAAGCGCCGATCCAGGTCCTGCGTGAAAGCCGGGCGGAGGCCACTGAACGGGCCGAAGCGCTGCTGGAGCGCGTCGGGCTTGCGGCCAAGCGCAACGAGTACCCGGCGTTTCTCTCCGGGGGACAGCAACAACGGGTGGCCATCGCCCGAGCCCTGGCCATGCGGCCCAAGGTCATGCTGTTCGATGAACCCACCTCGGCACTCGACCCGGAACTGGTCGGGGAAGTGCTGCGGGTGATCCGCTCCCTCGCCGAAGAAGGCCGGACCATGATCCTGGTGACTCATGAAATGGCCTTTGCACGCGATGTCTCTTCCAAGGTCGCCTTCCTGCATCAAGGGCTGATCGAGGAAACCGGTTCGCCGGACGAAGTGTTCGTACACCCACGCAGCGAGCGTTGCCGACAGTTCGTCAACGCTCATCAGACTCGCTAACTCATCATAAAAAGACGGGAAAACAACATGGGAAATCGACGTTTTGCAAACTGGTTGACCGGTGCGGCCTGCGTATTGCTGGCCGGCATGAGTGCGGCCCAGGCGCAACCGATCAGGTTCGCGGTGGCAGCCGAACCCTATCCGCCGTATACCGAAAAGCAGGCCAACGGTGAGTGGAAGGGCTTCGAAGTCGACCTGATCCACAAGCTGTGCAGCGAAATGAAAGCCGATTGCGAGATCAAGGAAGTGGCGTGGGACGGCATCATTCCGTCGCTGCTGGCCAAGAAGATCGACGTGATTTTTTCCTCGATGTCGGTGACCGAAGAACGGGAAAAGCAGATCGCCTTCAGCAACGCCTACTACGACTCGGCGATTGCCGTCGTCGGCCCGAAAGAGGCGTCGGTCAAGAAGTACCCGGATGACCTCAAGGGCAAGATCATCGGCGTGCAGAACTCGACCGTGAGCGCCAGTTACTTGAAGACCTACTACGAAAAAATTGCCGACGTTAAATACTACGACACCCAGGACTCGGCCAACGCCGACCTGATTGCCGGGCGCATCGACCTGATGATGGCCGATGGCACCGCCATGGCCGCCTTCATCAAGACCCCGGATGCCAAGGACCTGGCCTACCTCGGCACCGTGCCTTACGACCCGATCTTCGGCAAAGGCGTGGGGGCCGGCCTGCGCAAGGACGACACCGAACTCAAGGCCAAACTGGACAAGGCCATCCAGCAGTTGCTGGCGAGCAAAGACTACGACGACCTGTCCCAGAGCTACTTTGGCACCAGCGTGAAGCCTGCGTTCTGACCTGAACACAGTACCTGTGGCAAATGCAAAACCTGTGGGAGCGAGCTTGCTCGCGATAGCGGTGGTTCAGTCACCATTGATATTGACTGGCATGGCCTCATCGTCGGAACGCCGCCCGGAGCAAGCTCGCTCCCACAGGATCAGGGGAGACTGATATGCCGGCAATGTTCGATCTGATCAATTTCACCGAGCAGGGATGGGGCAGTGCGCTGTTGAAGGGGCTCTGGATGACCCTGCAGATTTCCGCCGGAGCCTTTGTGCTCGGGCTGGCCATCGGGCTGGTGGTGGCGTGCCTCAAGCTGGGCGCGCCGAAGCCGATTGCAGCGCTGATGCGCGGCTACACCACCTTGTTCCGCGCGGTTCCGGAATTGCTGCTGATTCTGTTGCTGTACTACGTCGGCTCCATGCTCCTCAATTCGCTGATGACTCGGCTCGGCTACGACGTGGTGAATGTCAGCGGTCCGCTGGCGGCCATCGTGGTGCTGGGGCTGGTGCAGGGCGCGTACGCCTCGGAGATTTTCCGCGCGGCGATCCAGGCGATTCCCTTCGGCCAGATCGAAGCGGCCAAGGCGTTCGGCCTCAACGGTTTCGGTCTGTTCCGCCGGGTCACATTGCCGATCATGGCGCCTTACGCCATGGCCGGGATGGCCAACCTGTGGATCAACCTGATCAAGGACAGTGCGCTGATCAGCGTGGTCGGCACCAACGAGCTGCTGTACACCGCCAAGCAAGGCGCGGGGTCGACGCGCCATTATCTGTTGTTCTACCTCACGGCAGCGGCGTTGTATTACGCGGTGACGTTGGTGTCGAACTATGTGTCGGGTCGGCTTGAGCGACGTATTCGTCGCTGGATGCCTCTTGTTGACTGAACCGGCAGAGAGAATGAAATGATTCCAGCGTGGATAGTTGAATACGCGGCACTGTTGGGTCGGGGGCTGCAAACCACCCTCGGGATTCTATTGATCGCCAGTGTGTTCGGTTTTGTCCTGGCGGTATTGGTGGCGCTGGCGCGGATCTCGAAAAACAAGGTGATTGCCAAGGTCAGCCTGTTCTACACCAGCGTGACGCGCGGTACACCCTTGCTGATCCAGATCTACATTTTCTACTACGGCCTGGGCAGCCTGTTTGCCCAGTTCCCGCTGATTCGCGGCAGTTTCCTCTGGCCGTACCTGCGCGACGGTTACTGGTACATCGTGTTCGCCCTGGTGGTGTCGGTGGGGGCCTATGTCGGCGAAGTGATTCGCGGTGGCCTGCTGGCGGTACCGAAGGGCGAAATGGAGGCGGCCTCGGCGTTTGGCATGACCGCGCGCCAGTCCTTGCTGCGGGTGCGTTTGCCCCGGGCGATGCGCCTGTTGCTGCCGACCCTGGCCGGGGAAACCGTGATGCTGCTCAAGTCCACGGCATTGGCTTCGACCATCGCCGTGATCGACCTGCTTGGTGCCGCCAACGTGGTCCGCGCGCAAACCCTGCAGGTGTACGAACCCTTGTTGCTGGTAGCCGGTGTGTACGTCTGCCTGACGTTCCTGATCGAGGCGCTGTTTGCCTTTGCCGAGCGGCGCGGGACGCCGGTACGCAGGTCGGCCTGATGAGTTCGACAAGGGTTGACCGCCGTCAGCGGCACCCTGGCGATGATCTTCGACCGGCATTCGTCACAGGGCGTCGTCGGTGCTGAATGCTCCGTGACGCAGCCCCTTTATCCAGCAACGGCAGATATGCAGTCCGTTGGCGGCGCTGAAGGTCTCGGGGTTCAGGCACCACTCGAGCCAGAGACCGTCGAGCATCGCCGATAAGCCGATGGCCGCCAGGCGGGTGTCGTGAATCACGAAGCCTTCGCTGGCGGCCAGCCCGTCGAGCAACTGGCGGATCAGATCAAGGTAGGCGCGGTAGCTTTTTTCGTGGGACTGGCTGACGTGTTCGGAGTGACGGATCAGGCTCCAGAACACCACCCACACGCCGAGCAGTTGCGGGTCCATGACCCTGGGCGAGAACGAGCCTTCCAGGAAGGCATCGATCTTTTGCGCAGGTGTCTGGGCCTGTTCGATTTCCTGGAGCAGGGCCGTGGTCAGTTCGCTCGCGAGTCGCTGGTAGGTGTCGGCGATCAGTGCCTCGATGCTGCCGAAGTGATGGTTGAGCAACCCCACGGACACTCCGGCTTCAGTGGCAATGCGCCGTACGGAAATCCCGGCGTGACCGTCGCGGCCCAGGCAGCGCAGGGTGGCGGCCACCAGCATTTCGCGACGGTCTTCGGGTTCGGCGCGGCGGTTTTTCGGGGCATCGGTTGTCACAAGGCTGTCCTTGGGTGAGGTTCCACGATGCCGAGCTTAGTTGAACGTCTGTTCAATCACCAGCCTCGGCAGCAGCGATACAACGTTTTTCAAGGTTCATGACGGGAGGGAAAGCCAATGCCGCAGGATATTTCGTTCAGTGTTCGAAACAACAACGGCGATACCGTGCGGGTCGGTGCCTGGCGCTATGCAGGCGACGGCAGCGGGCCAAACGTGCACTTGCAGGCCGGCGTGCATGCCGATGAAATCGCCGGGATGCTGGTCCTGCACCTGCTGATGCAACGACTGCAAACCGCCGAATCCCAAGGCCGGCTCAAGGGCAGTGTGACCGTGGTGCCGCAGGCCAATCCGCTGGGCATTGGGCAGTTCCGCCAGGGGCGCATCCTCGGCCGTTATCACGACGCGACCGGGCATAACTTCAATCGCGCGTTCGACCAGTCGGCGGCCATGGCGCGGCCTTCGACTTGTGTTCAGCAATGGCAAAAAAAACTGGTGCAACTGGCCGCCCCGGCCGATGTGATGCTCGACCTGCACACCGATGACGAGGCCTTGCCATACCTCTACGTACACCGCAGTTTCTGGCCCCGTGGTCGCGAACTGGCGGCGGCGATGAAGATGGATGTGGCGATCATCTGGGATGACGGCGGCGATGGCTCCTTCGAGGAAACCATCATTGCCCCATGGCTGCGCGAAGGCGTCACCGAGCACCGCATGGCGGCGACCCTGGAGCTGCGCGGGCAGGGCGATGTCAGCGACCGTTTTGCCGAGTCCGATGCCGAAGGGCTGTACAACTGGCTGTGCGGTTGCGGTGTCATTGACGAGCAAGTTTCACCGGCTGACTGGCCCGTCGAAGCCGTGGAAATGGGCCACATGGAAACCATCATCGCGCCGCAACCCGGGGTGCTGATCTTCGAAAAAGAGCTGGGGGATTTTGTCGAAGAAGGCCAGCGTTTTGCACGGATTCTCGGGCGACCGGGCGACCCGTCCTCCGAAGTGGTGCTGCACGCCGAGCAAGCGGGGCGGCTGGTGACGCGCTATCGCGATCGCCTGATTCCTCAAGGCATGGGGGTGGCGAAGTTTACCGGCAGCCGGGTGTCGCGAAACTGGAGCGGCGGGTTGCTGGATCCGAACTGAGCCTCACCCTCGCCACAGGGGCAGCGTTAGCCACCGATTCAGTGATTACTCAGGCGGATCAATCTGGTCCAGCACCCGATTCGCCGTGATCTCCGCCAACATCACGCTGTTGGAAATCCCCAGCAGGGCATTGCGTGAGCCGCCGTCCAGATGATCCACCAACTGGTGCACCATCACATCGACCGAGGCCAACGTTTCGACCAGATACACCATCAGGGTTTCGGTATCGACCTTGGGGTCGACGGTAAACAGGGCGCTGGGTGTGCGTGGAGTGGCTTTGATGTCTGCGGTCGAGGGGACGTGGAAGGCGAGCGCGGGGTCGGCGGCCTCGTTGAGCTGTTTTGAGTCGGGTTCGTACGGGGATGCCGGATCGGTGTCCGGCGGGTTGGGGGTGACCTTGAACATGGCAACTCTCCGTCTATGAGTTAAAGCTGCACCATTCGGTTCCAAGCGAATGGTGGCAGCTGTACGCAGGCTGGAACCCGGGAAACGGAAACCCGGCAGACCCTAAGGTCTCCCACGCACAGCCGCCATAACGGAGTACACACTCAAAAGTGCGCAGCATAGGTTATGAAGGGCGTCATGCGCCGTTTATTCATCAGGGTTCCAAGCCTGGTCGCTGAATTGGCAACGACGCGGAAACGATAGAACCTGGACCCTGGGCGCACAAGCCGGCGGATTCTGGCGTAACCGTAGGCAACGACGCAAGGTCCTGTAGCCCTCGGGAAATAACCTACAACCTTTTTAAACAAGCGCTCTTGGGGGATGTCGAGCGATCGTCCCCAGCGGACACAAGCGGGACTGACTAGCTCAATACCGGCTTTCGTGTATCGCTGTGTATCAGGGCACGGCATCCGCATACAGCCATACAAAACCAGCACTTTACGGATACAGCCGGGATACACCACCGGGGCCAAATAGACCTGCCAAAGCGAGAGGCACAACGCACCTCGCCACCAGGTTTATCAACCCTTGTGGTACGACCAATAACGGTCCAGCCGCGCAAATGTTCCGGAGTATCAACATGTCTCGTATCCAGTCGAACAAAACCCGTATTGGCCTGATCGCTGTTGCACTGGTCGGCGGTATCAACTTCGCGTCCTCGGCGTTTTCCGCCGAAGCCTTGCCGCAGGGCTATCAACTGGCTTCCGCGGAAAAGACCAGCGAAGGCAAGTGTGGCGAAGGCAAGTGCGGTGCCGAAGCCAGCGCGCAAAAGACCCAGGCCGAGGGCAAGTGCGGTGAGGGCAAATGCGGCGATGCGTCTTTCGCGCGCACCGACACCGATGATGACGGCCGCGTGTCGCTCAAGGAACTGCTGGCCGTGGCGCCCAAGGGCACTGGGGAATTCAAGGCGATGGACACCAACGGCGACGGTTTCCTGTCCGAGGGGGAGGTGTACAAGTTCCGCACTAACCAGTTCATCTCCAACGGCAAGAAAGTACCGACCGAGCTGTTCACCAAGTTGAGCCAGGCTAAAGACTGATCGGCCGCAACGAAAAACCCCTTCCTGTGTTGGCGCGCAGGAAGGGGTTTTTGCGTGGGCAGTACTGGTTTGGTCGTCAGGCGCGAAATTGCACTGCACTTGACCGCCGTATACCTGCGCTAAAAGTAAAGGTTTCAATCCTCTCCATAAATGGGGCATTACCCCCACGAGCGGGTGTTTTCCACCTAATTAGAGGGGTATTCCCCACTCACTCTTCTCGCGTTTGAAACACTCAAAAATAGTTTATTAATTTACCTGGATTTTTTCTCCCCCTCTGGTGTGATGGCCCATTAATTGCAGTCCTCTTGTACCCGCAATAGCTGTGTCCCAGACCTCCTGGCGACGGTGGGTTTCGCCAGACTCGATATGTCGCGAGGGGTGAAAAAATGAAACGCACGACATCACTTCGCAGCTCCATCTCCTTTCTACGCAGGACAAGCCTGCCCTGTGCGATGCTCCTTACCCTGACCACCATGGCAAGCGCCGTGCCGCTGGATGATTTCGGCCCGCCACCCCCGACGGACCCCTCGGCGTTTAGCAACCCGCCGGCCGACCTCGATGCCGCGGCGGCTGCCTTACGGGCCTCGCCACCCGCCAACCAGGGCGCCCTCGCCCTGCCCAATGGCGTATTTGGTGACCGGAACACGCCACGGGCCGAAAACGTGCTGCCGCCAGCCCTGCAGACATCCTTTAATATCCCCACCAATGGCAAGCCCAGCCCATTGTTCGGGGCCCAGCCGTATACGCAGCAACTGTTGCTGTTCGAAGAATTCGGCACGGAAACACTCGACCCGGCGTTGCCCGCACCGCCCCTGACCTTCCCGGTTCCGCTCGTCGGCCCGGCGCCCACGCAGGACCCGAACAACACCGCCCGCAGCAGCCCTTCGCCCGCGGCGCTGGAAGCCTTCATGCGCCAGCCGGGGCTGTTCCCGTTTCCGTCGCAATTTTCCAACGTGCTGGACCGTAACCCGTGGCAAGCGCAGATCGAAGCCTTCCTCAACCGCCATCCGGTCGGCTCGCCGGCCGAAGGTCGTCCGCCAGGAAAAGGCTGGTCGCACCAGCGCTGGAACGAGTTCTTCCCGCAGGTCGGCTTCAAAACCGTGCAAGCGGGTGCCCAGATCAACAGCGGCATGCGCGACCACCGACAGTTGCACAACTACGCTGTCGGTGAGTTCGGGCCGGGCGGGCTCTACAACCAGACCTCGGACACCCCGGTCCTGGTGGGCACCACCCAAGGCATCAATGTTCGTTTTCACCCCAACATGCCGATTCAGGACCACAAGGCGCTCTGGACCTTCGACGGTACTTTTCCGCCAAAACTGTTGATGGTGCGTTACGGTCAGGCCGCGCTGATGCGCCACTACAACGCCCTGCCGATCGATCCGTCGGCCAACATGGGGTTTGGCCTGCACACCATTACCACCCATGAACACAACGGCCACTCCCCGGCTGAAAGCGATGGTTTTGCCGGTGCGTTTTTCTTTCCGGGGCAGTACTACGACTATCGCTGGCCGATCCAGTTGGCCGGTTACGACACCATCAACACCACCGCTCAGGATCCGCGCGCGGCGTTCCCCTGCGCCCCGGGCGAAACCCTGTTCGTCAACGATGCCACACCGGGCCTCAAGACGTGCAACAACGGCAGCATCAAGATCCGTGGCGACTGGCACGAAACCATGAGCACCCACTGGTTCCATGACCACATGCTCGATTTCACCGCGCAGAACGTCTACAAGGGCAACGCGGTGATGATGAATTACTACAGCGCCCTGGATCGCGGTAACGAAGCCTTCGAAGACGGCGTCAACCTGCGCCTGCCCAGCGGTTCGGCATTGCCTTGGGGTAACCGCGACTACGATGTGAACCTGATGGTGGCCGACAAGGCTTGGGATCAGAACGGCCAGCTCTGGTTCAACCCGTTCAACACCGACGGTTTTCTCGGCGATCAGGTCCTGGTCAACTGGCAGTACCAGCCACGCCTGAATGTGCGGGCGCGCAGCTATCGCTTCCGCATCCTCAACGGCTCGGTGTCGCGCTACTTAAAGATCGCACTGGTGCGTGAAGTCGCCGGCAGCGGTGGCGAATTCCCCGGCCCGGCCGGTTCCGGCCTGTCTTATAGCCGCGTGCCGTTCCACTTGATCGCCAACGACGGCAACCTGATGGAACACGCCGTGCCGTTCGACGGCAGCATGGACCTGGACGGTAGCGGCGATCCCCAGGACCACAACGCCATCCTGCCCACCCAGGGCATCGCCGAGCGTTTCGACATCATCGTCAATTTCGCGAAAAACGGGATCAACACCGGCGACAAGCTGTACTTCGTCAACCTGTTGGAGCACCAGAACGGCAAGAAGCCGACAGCTACAGTGCTGAGCCTGGCCGATGTCCTGTCCGGGACGTACAAGGCGGTGATCAGGCTGGGCAGCAAAGGGCCGGAATGGGTCGGCGGCGACCCGGGGGTGGGCAAGTTCCTGCAGTTGGTGGTCCAGCCTTATGCCGGCCAGGACGTGAGCATGAACCCCGCCGACTTCGAGCCCGCCAAACCGGGCAAGCCAGCCGGCAAGACCATGATCCCGCTAACCCTCAACCGTGACGATCCGGCGGTGCAGGCCAGGCTCGCGCTGGCGCGGCATCGCGAGTTCAGCTTCGGCCGCTCCGACGGCACCGACGAAACACCCTGGACCATCAAGACCGACGGTGGTGAATTTGGTTTCCCCATGGACCCTCGAGTCATCAGCGCCGCTCCGCAACTGGCCAACGGCCCGACCCCTGCCGGCTTCTCCGGTGACGGTACCCTGGAAGTGTGGAGAATCATGAGCGGCGGCAACGGCTGGAACCACCCGGTGCACGTGCACTTCGAAGAGGGGATCATCCTCAGCCGCGATGGCAACCCACCGCCGGAATGGGAAAAATGGGCGCGCAAGGACGTCTATCGCGTCGGCGATGGCATCGACAGTTCGGTGGACGTGAAAATGGCGATCCGCTTCCGGGAATTCGCCGGAACCTACATGGAGCACTGCCACAACACCCAGCACGAGGACACGTCCATGCTGCTGCGCTGGGATGTCGAGCACCCCGGCCAGTTCCAGTTGATGCCAGCACCCATACCCGGCTGGGACGGCGTCACCTACGTCAACTCCGCCGCGCTGCCGACCTTCCGCACCGGCGATACCCGCGCCAATAACAACGGCAATAACCAAAACCCGATCGCCAACCCCGACAGTGCCATCAGCAACACCGGTCAACCGGTGCCCATCAACGTCCTGGCCAACGACACCGACCCTGACGGTAACGTGCCACTTAGAGTGGTGGGGCTGGAGCAACCGGACTCCGGCACGGGCGTGGTCAGCACCGATGGTGTGCGCGTGACCTACACACCACCGGCCACGGTCGTAGCGCCGTTCACTGCGACCTTTATCTATAAAGCCGCCGATGCCAAGGGCGCGGAGTCGGCACCGACGACGGTGTCCGTGGCGGTTTCGGCAGCGGTCACGGTCACCGCGAGCCAGTAGTGGCGCACTGAGTACAACTACGCTTTAGCATGAGGGCCTCATTGAGGCCCTCATGCTAAAAGCAAATCACGCCTTGACCCAACGCTGACGACTCCAACTACTCAGCCCATCAACGGCAAACACCAGCAGCAACATGGCCAGGATCACCGTGCTGGCCTGGGCCTCCTGGAACAGGCTGAGGCTGACATAGAGCATCTGCCCCAAACCGCCGGCACCGACAAAACCGAGCACGCTGGCCATGCGGATATTGTTTTCCCAGCGGTACAGGATGTACGCCAACAGCTGTGGAAACAGGTTGGGCAGGGTGCCGTAGCAGAAGGCCCAGACGACGTTGCCGCCCTGCAAACGGATGGCTTCGGCCGGTTGCGGCGGGGTGTTTTCCAGTGCTTCGGCGAAGAGTCGACCCAGCACCCCCGCGGTGTGCATGGCCAGTGCCAGGGTCCCGGCGTTGGGGCCGAGACCCGCCGCCAACACCATCAAAGCGGCCCACACCAGTTCGGGAATGGCGCGCAGGCCATTGAGCACAAGGCGCGACGCGCTCTGCAACGGCCAACCGAAACGCCCGGCCGCCGGCAATGCCAGCACCAGGCCGAAGACCGCCGCGAGCAGGGTGCCCAGGGCCGACATGGCCAGGGTTTCCACGGCGCCACGGCCGATGGCTTGCAGATGGCCGGCGCTCAGGTCCGGGCTGAGAAAACGCAGCACGTAGGCGCCCATCTGCGCAAGGTTCCCGCTGCCCGTCAGTTCGCCGAGGTTGATGCCCAGATAGCTGAACGAGAGGACGACTGCCGCGACGATGCACAGGATCAGCAGCAGGTTGATCAGGCGATTCATGCGAACCTCCAGCGCAACAGGCGGCTGATCTGATCGGCAAACAGCACCAGAACGAAAAAGGTCAGCAACATGCTCGCCACTTCACCGCCGGCGAACATGCGCAACGACAAGTCGATCTGCTGGCCCAACCCGCCGGCGCCGACGAAGCCCATCACCACGGACGCGCGGATGGCGCATTCCCAGCGGTACACCGTGTACGACAGCAACTCCGCCCCGACATTGGGCAGGGTGCCGTAGCAGAATGCCGCCAACCGGCTGCTGCCGGCTTGCAGCAGCGCATGGGCCGGACGCTGGTCGACCGACTCGAAGATTTCCGCGTAGACCTTGCCCAGCATGCCGCTGTAGGTGATGGCAATCGCCAGCACCCCGGCCGTCGGGCCAAGGCCGACGGCGCGTACGAACAGCAAGGCCCAGACGATTTCCGGCACGCTGCGCAGGAAGATCAGCAACCCGCGCACCGGCCAGCGCAACAGCCGGCCCAGGGCGCTCGGGCGACCGCTGCGTGAAGCTGCCGACAACGACAGTGCCCGACTGGCCAGCAGACTGGCGGGTACGGCCAACAGCAAGGCCAGGGCCATGCCGGCGGTGGCGATGGCCAGTGTCTGCAGGGTGGCTTGCCACAGCAACTGGAGGAACTCTTCGCCATGGGCCGGTGGCCAGAAGGCCGAAACAAAACGGCCCATCTCACTCTGGCTGTCGGCCTTGAGCAACACTCCCAGGTCCAGTTCGCTGAAATGGACACCGGGCCACAGCAGGGCCAGCGCCAGCAGACAGAGCAGCAGGCGGGGCAGGGTGGCCGGGTCTCGTGTATCGCGCGTCAGCATCGGGGAATCTGCAGGATCAAGGGCGCCACCGGCGTGGGCGGCGATAGCAGTTGTTCGTTGGCGTAGAGCTTGTCGAGCAATTGCTGGTCGATGTCGCTGGCGGGAAGATCGAACAGGATCTGCCCTTCACGCAAACCGATGATGCGTGAAAAGTGCGTCAGGGCCAGCTCCACGGCATGCAGGCTGGCGACCAGCGTCACATTGTGCTCCCGGGCATGGCGGCAGAGGATCGACAGGGTGTGCCCGGCCAGTACAGGGTCCATCGCCGACACCGGCTCATCAGCCAACAGCACTTCGGGCGCCTGGTACAGCACGCGCGCAATGCCCACACGCTGCAACTGACCGCCGGACAATTGCTGGCACTGGGCGAACAGCTTGTCACCCAGGTCCAGCTTGAGCAGTGCCGCCCGCGCGCCCGGAACATCCACCGGATGCAACAGGCTCAACAGGCTTTTGGCAAAACTCCATTGCCCCAGCTTTCCGGCCAGCACCGCCGTGACCACCCGCTGCCGCGCAGGCAGTGGCGGCGCCTGATGCACCAGGCCGATGCGTGCACGCAGCCGTTGGCGCTGTCGGGCGCCAAGCTGCCAGGCTTGCTCGCCGAGCACCTCGACCGTGCCGCTGCCGGGGCGCAGGGCGGTAGCCAACAGGTTGAGCAGGCTCGACTTGCCGGCGCCGGACGGACCGATGATCGCGACCTGCTCACCGGCAGCGATGTGCAGGTCGACCTCATGCAGCGCACGCACGCCATTGCCGTGGGTGAGGCTGACCCGGTTCAGATGCAGTGTCATTTCAGCAGGTCGGCAGCGCGCGCGGCTTCCTCGATGCCCTTGTAGTTCTCAGGCTGGGTCTCGATGAAGCGGCTGGCGGCTTGCAGGTCCAGAATCGCTTTTTGCTCCGGGTTGGCCGGGTCGAGCGCGAGGAAGGCCACCTTGATTTTGTTGGCAAGGGCCGGGTCGAGGGTGCCGCGCACGGTCCAGTTGTAGTCGAAGTAGGCCGGCGTGGTGGCGAAGACCTTGACCTTGTCGGTGTCGACCTTGCCGGCCGCGACCAGTTTTGCCCAGACGCTGGCGTTGAGCACGCCGGCGTCCACTTTGCCCGCCTGGACCCAGGCGACGGTGGCGTCATGGGCGCCGGAGTAGCCGACACGGCTGAAGTAAGTTTCCGGCTTGATGCCGTCCTGCAGCATGAAATAGCGCGGCATCAAACTGCCCGACGTCGACGAGACCGAGCCGAAGGCGAACGACTTGCCCTTGAGGTCGGCCAGCGACTTGACGGCCGGGTCGGCGCTGATGAATTTGCTGGTGAACTGGGCGTCCTGCTCACGCTGTACCAATGGAATGGCATTGCCGGTTTTCAGCCGCGCCTGCACGAAGGTGAAACCGCCCAGCCAGGCCATGTCGATACGGTCCGTGGCCAGCGCCTCGACCACCGCCGGGTAGTCCGACACCGGTACGAACTCGACCTTCATGCCCAGTTGCTTCTCCAGATACTCGCCCAGAGGCTTGAACTTGCGCTGCAGTTCGGTGGGGGCTTCATCAGGAATGGCGCTGACTTTGAGGGTGTCGGCAGCCTGTGCCAGCAGGGTGGAAAGGGACAGGGTCAGGCCAATGGCCGTTGCCAGGGTACGTTTGAGCATGGAAGTTCTCCGGTTCAATAGCGGAAAAATGTCGATGCGCCCCGCACAAGCTGATTGCTGCACGACGCTTCGTGAGGGTAGACGAAAACGCCGCGATTATAGGGACTCTTGCGGGCTTGACCAGCGTTGCAGCAGGGGAGAGGGCCAAAACGGAACTGTAGGAGCGAGCCTGCTCGCGATTGCGGAGTGTCAGTCAGCATCAATATCGACTGATCCACCGCTATCGCGAGCAGGCTCGCTCCCACAGGGATCGCTGGTGAACAGCCAATTTTTGTACGACAGATATTCAAGTGTGGGAGCGAGCCTGCTCGCGATAGCAGAGTGTCAGTCAGCATCAGTATCGACTCATCCACCGCTTTCGCGAGCAAGCCCGCTCCCACAGGGATCGCTGGTGAACAGCCAATTTTTGCATGACAGACATTCACGTGTGGGAGCGAGCCTGCTCGCGATTGCGGAGTGTCAGTCAGC
>NZ_CATKPZ010000012.1:0-107343 GCF_949767415.1 Pseudomonas sp. IT-196MI5 | reverse complement strand
ATAATCTGCCGTCAAGCACTGATTCGGGTTTTCTATCAACAACCTGCAAATCGCCCCAAAGGACGCCTATATAGAAGGACCAGAACGCCCTTCTATATAGAAGAGCTTCCTCATGGGCAGCCACAGCCCATGCCATAGCCAAAAAACAAAAAAGCACCCAAGGTGCTTTTTGTTATCGCTATCAGCTGTACAACGCCGCCACCCTCGCCCGCGCCATGTGCAGCTTCTTGTAGCTGTCGATCAGACGAAGGTGCCTGTCGAGCCCTTCCAGTTTCATGCTCGTCGGCGTCAGACCATAGAAACGTACGCTGCCATCCACGGACCCTATCGCCGCGTCCATCCGCTCGTTACCGAACATCCGACGGAAGTTGACCTCGTAGTCGCTCAGTTCCAGATCATCGTCCAGCTGCATTTCCAGCACGACGTTCACGGCTTGATAAAACAAGCCGCGTTCGACGGTGTTGTCGTTGTATTGCAAGAAGGCTTCCACCAGATCCTTGGCCTGATCAAACTTCCGCAAGGCCAGATAAATCAGCAGCCTCAGCTCCAGGATCGTCAGCTTGCCCCAAGGCGTGTTGTCGTCGAACTCGATGCCGATCAAGGTGGTGATGTCGGTGTAATCATCCAGCTCGCTGTTTTCCAGACCCTGGGCCAGCGTTCTCAGGCCGACCTTGCTCAGGCTGTGCAGGTTCAGGATGTCGGCGCGGAACTGCAGCGCTTTGTTGGTGTTATCCCAGATCAAATCTTCTACCGGATAAATCTCCGAGTAGTCCGGTACCAGAATGCGGCAGGCCTTGGCGCCGATGTGCTCATAGACTGCCATGTACACTTCTTTACCCATGTCTTCGAGAATGCCGAACAAGGTCGCGGCCTCTTCGGCATTGGAGTTTTCGCCTTGACCGGAGAAATCCCACTCAACGAATTCGAAATCCGGTTTGGCACTGAAGAAGCGCCACGAGACCACACCGCTGGAATCGATGAAGTGTTCGACGAAGTTGTTCGGCTCAGTCACCGCCTGACCTTCGAAGGTCGGCTGGGGCAGATCGTTCAGGCCTTCGAAACTGCGCCCTTGCAGCAGTTCCGTCAGGCTGCGCTCCAGCGCCACTTCCAGGCTTGGGTGCGCGCCGAACGAGGCAAACACGCCACCGGTACGCGGGTTCATCAAGGTCACGCACATCACCGGGAACTCCCCGCCCAGCGATGCATCCTTGACCAGCACCGGGAAGCCCTGCTCTTCCAGGGCCTGGATACCGGCCAGGATGCCCGGGTATTTCGCCAGCACTTGCTGCGGCACATCCGGCAGGGCCATTTCGCCTTCGAGGATTTCGCGTTTGACCGCCCGTTCGAAAATCTCCGACAGGCACTGCACCTGGGCTTCGGCCAGCGTGTTGCCGGCGCTCATCCCGTTACTCAGGAACAGGTTTTCGATCAGGTTGGACGGGAAGTACACCACCTCATTGTCCGACTGGCGCACAAACGGCAGTGAACAAATGCCGCGCTGGGTGTTGCCGGAGTTGGTGTCGTACAGATGCGAGCCACGCAGCTCGCCATCCCGGTCGTAAACCTTCAGGCAGTACTCGTCGAGGATTTCACTCGGCAGTTCGTCCTTCGGGCCCGGCTTGAACCAGCGCTCGTCCGGGTAATGCACAAACGCCGCGTTGGCGATGTCCTCGCCCCAGAACTGATCGTTATAGAAGAAGTTGCAGTTGAGCCGCTCGATAAACTCGCCCAGCGCCGATGCCAGCGCGCCTTCCTTGGTCGCGCCTTTGCCGTTGGTAAAACACATTGGCGAGTGCGCATCGCGGATGTGCAGCGACCACACATGGGGGACGATATTGCGCCACGAAGCGATTTCAATCTTCATGCCCAGGTCGGCCAGGATGCCCGACATGTTGGCGATGGTTTGTTCCAGCGGCAGGTCCTTGCCCACAATGTAGGTGCCCGCTTCGCCAGTCGAATGCGGCATCAGCAACGCCTGGGCATCGGCGTCGAGGTTTTCGACCTCTTCAATCACGAACTCAGGCCCGGTCTGCACCACCTTCTTTACCGTACAACGGTCGATGGAGCGCAAGATCCCCTGACGATCCTTGGCGGAGATGTCTGCCGGCAATTCGACCTGAATCTTGAAAATCTGGTTGTAGCGGTTTTCCGGATCAACAATGTTGTTCTGCGACAGGCGGATATTTTCGGTGGGGATATTGCGAGTCTCGCAATACAACTTCACGAAATACGCCGCGCACAACGCCGACGAAGCCAGGAAGTAATCGAACGGCCCCGGTGCCGAGCCATCGCCCTTGTAGCGAATGGGTTGATCGGCAATCACCGTGAAGTCGTCGAACTTGGCCTCAAGTCGAAGGTTGTCGAGAAAGTTGACCTTGATTTCCATGCGTGCTTACCAGAATAACGAGCTAAACGATTTGGCCGCCATTATCCGGTTTTTCAGCGCAGACCGTTAACTTTCCACTATTTTTCGACCAACACCACCCCACGTTCCTCAAGCAAGCGCACAAACATCGCCAGGCTCTGCGACACCGTCCCCCTGCGCCACACCAGCCAGGTGCGCAGATAGCGGAACGACTCCGACAACGGCCAGACGCTGACCGTCGTGCATCCAGGCATGCTTTCGAGCATGCTGCGAGGCATCAGCGCCAGGCCGGCACCGGCGCTGACGCAGGCCAGCATGCCGTGATAGGACTCCATTTCGAAAATCTTGCCGGGCACCGCCGCACCATTGGCGAACCAGCTTTCGAAATGATGCCGATAGGAGCAGTTGGAGCGAAAGGCATAGATGTTTTCGCCATTCACATCCCTGGCCCGATGAATCGGCTCATGGTTGAGCGGCGCGATCAGGACCATTTCCTCTTCGAATGCCGGCACGCCCTCCAGTGCCGGATGCAACACCGGACCATCGACGAATGCCGCGGCCAGCCGCCCCGACAGCACCCCATCGATCATGGTCCCGGAGGGGCCGGTGGACAGGTCCAGTTCGACCTTGGCGTGCTTCTGGTTATAGGCGGCCAATAGCTCTGGAATACGTACCGCTGCAGTACTTTCCAGCGAACCCAGGGTGAAGGCCCCCTGCGGCTCTTCACCCGCCACTGTCGCGCGTGCTTCCTGAACCAGGTCGAGAATGCGTCGTGCGTAATCCAGAAAGCTCCAGCCGGCCGGCGACAGGCGCAGGCGACTCTTCTCGCGGATAAACAGGTCCACACCCAGGTCCAGCTCGAGCTGCTTGATTCGGGTCGTGAGATTCGATGGCACCCGGTGGATATGCTGGGCAGCCACGCTGATGCTGCCGTGCTCGGCGACAGCCTTGAAAATTTCGAGCTGAACCAGGTCCAAGTCATTCTCCAAACGTGAACGTTCTGCTCAGTATTATTCAGTTTCCAGAAAACATATACCCCCATAACCTGAGCACATCCCCACCCCGCAGGACGGTGCAATGACCAACGTATCCAGCCTTACCCATGCCATTTCGATCAACCCGACCACGGGCGAGCAGATCGGCCAGTACCCTTTCGAATCCGATTCGGCATTACAGGCCGCGCTGACGCGGGCCGCCTCCGGGTTTCACGCCTGGCGCCGCAAACCGGTTGAGCAGCGCGCGCAGCTTTTGATCAACCTCGGCCAGGCCTTGCGCAACAATGCGCAGGCCATGGCGAACATGATCACCCAGGAAATGGGTAAGCCGATTGCTCAGGCCCGCGGTGAAATTGAAAAATGTGCGCAGCTCTGCGATTGGTACGCCGAACACGGTCCCGCCATGCTGCGCCCGGAACCGACCCTGGTTGAAGGCGACAAGGCACGCATTGAATATCGCCCGCTCGGCCCGATTCTCGCCGTCATGCCGTGGAACTTCCCCATCTGGCAAGTCCTGCGCGGCGCGGTCCCAACCTTGCTCGCTGGCAATACCTACGTGCTCAAGCACGCGCCAAACGTCATGGGCAGCGCCTACCTGCTGCTGGAAGCCGTCAAGCAAGCGGACTTTCCCGAAGGTGTTTTCGAGGTCATCAATGTCACGCCGGAGGGGGTATCCAAGGCGATCGCCGATCCACGTATCGCGGCTGTCACCCTCACCGGCAGCGTCCGTGCAGGCATGGCCATCGGCGCTCAGGCTGGAGCGGCACTGAAGAAATGTGTATTGGAACTGGGCGGCTCCGACCCGTTTATCGTGCTCGACGACGCAGACCTCGATGAGGCGGTGCAAGCCGCGGTGATCGGGCGCTATCAAAACACCGGGCAAGTCTGCGCTGCCGCCAAGCGCATGATTGTCGAGCAAGGCATCGTCGAGGCATTTACCCGCAAGTTCGTCGAGGCCACCCAACGACTGGTCGTTGGTGATCCACTGGCCACCACCACTTACATCGGCCCGATGGCTCGCTTCGATCTGCGCGACGAACTGGATCAACAGGTGCGCGACACACTCGAAGAAGGCGCGACGCTGCTGATGGGTGGAAAGAAGGCTGAAGGCCCCGGCAACTACTATGAGCCCACCGTACTCGGCGACGTGACCGATCAGATGACATCATTCAAACAGGAGTTGTTTGGTCCTGTGGCCTCAATCATCACGGCCCGAGACCCAGCCCATGCGCTGGAGCTGGCCAATGACAGTGAGTTCGGCCTCACCGCCACTGTCTTCACGCGCAATGTCGAACTCGCCCGACAGATGGCCGACGAACTTGAAACCGGTGGCGTGTTCATCAACGGCTATAGCGCCAGCGATCCCCGTGTCAGTTTTGGTGGCGTGAAGAAGAGTGGCTTTGGCCGTGAGCTCTCGCATTTCGGGGTGCGCGAATTCTGTAATGCACAGACGGTTTGGCTGGATCGGCGCTAAGGACAGCGCAAAAACCTTGATACTGAAATGAAAAAACGGGCGCCTTATCGGCGCCCTTTTTTTTTGCTCAAAGGATTGATGACACAGGTGAGGTTCTGCCCACCAGCATCCTGTGTGCCGCCCCATATTGATATGTTTTTTTTCATTATGTTGATTTGTGAAATATATTATGTCATTTATAGCCTCGCAAATCATCAGGACAGTCCACCTCGCCAGACCGGACGGCAACCCCGTATCACCCCAACGCCCCATCCAAGGAGTCAACAATATGTACAAGACAGAACTTCTAGGTGCACTGGCACTGTGCGCCGCAAGCTTGCTGGCACACGCCGACGACGACAGCCTGCGTATCGGTATCGAAGCCGCCTACCCGCCCTTCTCTTTCAAGACGCCAGAGGGCAACGTCAGTGGTTTCGATTACGACATTGGCAACGCGCTGTGCGAAGAGATGAAGGTCAAATGCGAGTGGGTCATCCAGGAATTCGACGGCATGATCCCGTCGCTGAAAGTGCGCAAGATCGATGCTGTGCTGTCGTCGATGTCGATCACTGAAGACCGTATGAAGTCGGTCGATTTCAGCAAAAAGTACTACCACACGCCGGGCAAGTTCGCGATGAAGACCGGTAGCGTGATCAACGACCCGCTGGTCGATCTCAAAGGCAAGAAACTGGGCGTGCAACGCTCTTCGACCTATGACCGTTTCGCCACCGAGCAGCTTGAGAAAGCCGGCGCCCTGGTGGTGCGCTACTCCTCGCAAAATGAAGCCTTCCTCGATCTGGCGGCGGGTCGCCTGGACGCCACGCTTGCAGACATCGTCAACACCGATGAGAGCTTCATCAAAACACCATTAGGCAAGGGTTTCGCACTGACAGGGCCGGACATCAACGACCCGAAATACTTCGGCAGAGGTGCCGGGATCGCGGTGCGTAAAGGCGACAGTGCGAACGTCGCCCGCCTGAGTGCAGCGATTGACGCGATCCGCGCCAATGGCAAGTACCAGCAAGTGATGGGCAAGTACTTCGCCTTCGATATCTACGGCGAATAAGCCTTTACCCGAACCCCTGGCGCCGGCCCCTTGCGGGCGCCGCCTTTGGCTTGTCTTGCGCGCTTCCCGGCGCTCGCTTGAGGAATTTCATCATGCTTCACGGCTACGGATCGAGCATTCTCGATGGCGCCTGGCTGACCATCAATCTGGCCCTGACCTCCATGACCATGGCCATTTCCCTGGGACTGATCGGCGCAGCCTTTCGTTTGTCGCCGTTCAAATGGCTGGCGGTGCTGGGCGAAGGTTACACAACCCTGATTCGCGGTATTCCTGACCTGGTGTTGATCCTGCTGATTTTCTACGGCGGCCAGGATCTGATGAACCGCATTGCCCTCGCACTCGGCTACACCCGGTACATCGACATCAATCCCTTCATCGCCGGTGTCTGCACCATGGGCTTCATTTTCGGCGCCTATCTCTCGGAGACCTTTCGTGGCGCCTTCATGGCGATCCCTAAAGGTCAGGGCGAGGCTGGCGTGGCCTATGGCATGACTGGCGCACAGGTGTTCTGGCGGATTCTGGTGCCGCAGATGATTCGTTTCGCCATTCCCGGGTTCACCAACAACTGGTTGGTACTGACCAAATCCACCGCGCTGATCTCGGTGATCGGTTTGCAGGACATGATGTTCAAAGCCAAAAACGCAGCGGACGCCACCCATGAGCCGTTCACGTTTTTCCTAGCGGTTGCCGCGCTCTACTTGATGCTGACCAGCGTGTCATTGCTGGTGCTGCGCTATCTGGAAAAACACTACTCGGTCGGCATCAAAGCCGCCGAACTGTAATTGGGAGCCCCCATGATGCTCGACTACAACCTGATCTGGGAAAACCTGCCGCTGTATTTCAACGGCGCTTTGGTGACCCTGAAAGTCCTGCTGATTTCCCTGGCGGCTGGCCTGGTGTTTGCGGTTCCTGTCGCGCTGATGCGCGTATCCCGATCACCGCTGATCAACCTCCCGGCCTGGCTCTACACCTACGTGATTCGCGGCACCCCGATGCTGGTGCAATTGTTCCTGATCTACTACGGGCTGGCGCAGTTCGAAGCGGTACGTCAAAGCGCGCTCTGGCCTTACCTGTCCAGCGCGACCTTTTGTGCCTGCCTGGCCTTCGCAATCAATACCAGCGCCTATAGCGCGGAACTCCTGGCCGGCAGCTTGAAGGCCACGGCCCACGGCGAAATCGAAGCCGCCAAAGCCATGGGCATGTCACGCCTGACCTTGTACCGCCGCATCCTCCTGCCGTCGGCCTTGCGCCGGGCACTGCCGCAGTACAGCAACGAAGTGCTGATGATGCTGCAGACCACCAGCCTGGCGTCCATCGTCACGCTGGTGGATATCACCGGTGCCGCGCGAACCGTCAGTTCGCGCTTTTATCTGCCGTTCGAGGCATTCATCACTGCCGGCCTCATCTACCTGGCCATGACCTTCATCCTGGTTCGCCTGTTCAAGCTGGCCGAGCGTCGCTGGCTGGCCTATCTGGCACCGCGCAAGCACTAAGGAGCGTTATGAAGCACATTCAATACCTTTTGCCGTGGAGTGCCTCGGGCACAGAACGAAAGCTGTCGCTGTTTCGTTTTGGCAGCGGGCCGCGCAAGGCCTATATCCAGGCTTCCCTGCATGCCGACGAACTGCCGGGAATGCGCGTTGCCGTCGAACTCAAGCGCCGTCTGCAAGCACTGGAAGATCAAGGTCGCCTCACCGGGGTGATCGAACTGGTACCGATGGCCAATCCGATTGGTATCGCACAGATGTTCCAGGCCACCCATCAGGGGCGCTTCGAGTTCTCCAGCGGGAAGAACTTCAATCGCGACTTCCCGGAACTCGCCGAAGCCGTGGCGCAGCAACTGGAAGGTCAACTGGGCAACGACGCCAACGCCAACATCACACTGATCCGCCGCGCCATGGGCGATGCCCTAACCAACATGCCGGCACCGACATCGGAACTCGATGGCTTGCGGCGCCTGTTGCTGCAGCATGCTTGTGATGCCGATGTGGTGCTGGACCTGCACTGCGACTTCGAGTCGATCATGCTGCTGTATGCCATGCCGCAAAACTGGTCCCGCTTGCGCTCATTGGCCGCCCGCCTCGGCGCTGGCGTGGCCCTGCTGGCCGAGGCCGCGGGAGGCAACGCCTTCGATGAAGCCTGCGCAATTCCCTGGCTGCACCTGGCCGAGCGCTTTCCTGAAGCCAGTATTCCGCTGGCGTGTGTGGCCACCACGATTGAATTGCGCGGCATGGCTGACACCGAGCGCGAGCAATGCGTCGACAGTGCCCAGGCCATTCTCGGCTACCTCGCCGAGCAAGGCCTGATCAGCGGTGAATGGCCTGTAGCGCCACCGAGCCGTTGTGAAGCGACACCGTTCGCCGGCGCGCAGTATGCCTATGCGCCGCATCCTGGAGTGGTGAGTTATCTGCAGCCGTTGGGGGCCCACGTCAAGGTCGGCGATCCGCTGTTCGAAGTGCTTGATCCGCTGACCGATCAGCACAGCGTGGTGCACGCCAGCACCGGCGGCATCCTGTATGCCCGTGAACGCCTGCGTTTTGCCCAGCCCGGTTTGTGGTTGGCCAAAGTGGCCGGTAACACCCCTATTCGCCAAGGCCGTTTGCTCAGCGACTGATTCCAGAGAGTTGAAACCATGTACAAACTTGAAATTCAGGATCTTCACAAAAGCTACGGCGCCCATGAAGTGCTCAAGGGCGTGTCCCTGGAAGCGAAAGCCGGCGACGTCATCAGCATTATCGGCTCCAGCGGCTCTGGCAAAAGCACCTTCCTGCGTTGCATCAACCTGCTGGAGCAACCCAACGCCGGCAACATCGTACTCAATGGCGAACAGCTCAAACTGGTGACCAATAAACTCGGCGGGCTCAAGGCTGCCGAACCCAGACAGCTGCAACGCATGCGTTCGCGGCTATCGATGGTGTTTCAGCATTTCAATCTCTGGTCGCACATGAGTGCCCTTGAAAACGTCATGGAAGCTGCGGTGCATGTGCTTGGCATGAACAAAAAACAAGCCCGGGAAAAAGCCGAACACTACCTGAACAAAGTCGGCGTGGCGCACCGCATGGACGCCTGGCCGGCGCATATGTCCGGTGGTGAGCAACAGCGTGTGGCAATTGCCCGCGCGCTGGCGATGGAACCGGAAGTGATGCTGTTCGATGAACCGACTTCGGCACTCGACCCCGAGCTGGTCGGTGAAGTACTTAAAGTCATGCAGGATCTCGCACTCGAAGGACGCACCATGGTGGTCGTGACCCACGAAATGGGCTTTGCCCGCGAGGTTTCCAATCAACTGGTGTTCCTGCACAAAGGGCGGGTCGAAGAGCGCGGCAATCCGCGTGAAGTGCTGGTCAATCCACAGTCCGAGCGTCTGCGGCAATTTCTGTCCGGGAGCTTGAAATAATCATACACTCCAGCCAACTTATGCCCCCGCGCAAAACCCTGTGGGAGCGTGGCTTGCCCGCGAAGCGAACACCGCGATTTTTCAGGCATTGCGCGTTATCGTTCTTCGCGGGCAAGCCACGCTCCCACAGGTTATGCGCCCGCCCCAGCCCCATCTCCAACCCTCAGGAACTGCAGAGCCGGACATGCCAACCCCATCGAAAGACACCACTGTCTATGCCGCACCGGTCATGCGCAAACTGACGGAAATCGTTTCCGAACTGCCGCCGTCACTGCGCAAGGTGGCGGACTTTATCCTGCGTCACCCGCTCAAAGCCGCGACGCTGACCATCGAGGAGATGGCACACGAGACATTGACCTCTCCCGCCGCCGTCAACCGTCTGGCCAAAGCGCTGAACCTGGGTGGCTACACCGGCATGAAGGCCGAGCTGGTGGCGACTTTGCAGCAGATGGTGTCGCCGGTCGACAAGCTTCGCAATGAACTGGCGCATCGGCCGGGCGGCGCATTTGGCCTGCATGAGCAAATCCAGAGCGCCACCAGCAACCTCGCCACGGCGGCGACCAACAACCATGAAGATGCCTTTGAAGCGTTCGTCACCCGCCTGACCGAAGCGCGTAAAATCTACATCCTTGGCTTTGGCAACAGCGTCTACTTCGCCGGCCTGGCCGCCTCGACCCTGATGCCCTTCTGTGCGGACGCCACCGCCATCAGCATGGAAGGCGGCAACGAAAACGCCGCTTACCGCCTGGCCGCCATCACCGATCAGGATGTATTGCTGGCGATCTCCCTGCCGCGCTATTCCCTCGACACCCTGCAACTCGCACGTTTTGCCAATGAGCGCGGCGCCTCGGTGCTGGCAATCACCGACTCACCCGCATCGCCTCTCACCAGCATTGCCGAACACGTGCTATTTGCCCCCGCCGACCATCCGGTCATGACCAGCTCCAACATCGCCGTGCTCGCCTTGATCGAAGGATTGGTGGCGGGTGTGATGGCCCGCAATAAAGAAGCCGTCAAGCTGGCGACAGAATTGACCGAAAGCGTGATGTCTTACCTGCATATTCCTTCCAGCAGTAAATCGCCGAAAAAGTGATGGTTCTTGGGGGGCGCACGACTACGCGCCTGGCGCCAACATGCTGAAATCGGGAACAGGCGGGGTTAGAGCGAGCGTAAAAAGCCGGATCAGGCGCCGGCTACGGGGTAAGACTTGCAGCAATTGCTGCGGTGTGATGCTCATGTCTGCATCGCTTCGAATGCAGATCGTCCTAAATAAAAACGACTGGCCACCGACTTATCGACAGCGCATGGTTTAGCTTATAGAATCGCGCGCCGAAAAAAATAAAACTTTCTTGATTCGCAGGTAGCGCATGACACCCTCCGTTAGCGAAACAAAGAATCTGGACATCGAAGTATTGCGTGCCTATGCCATCGCTATTACTTTCGTTGCTCATCTCGGTCTTTTAAATCCGGATTGGTTTAAATGGACTACCTATTTCTGGCTGGGTGGAGGGGTAGATTTATTCTTCTGCATTTCCGGATTCCTTATAACGACATCATTGATAAAAGCTTTGAACCCGCAAGATCAGTTCCTGCGTTTTGCCGGATCTTTTTGGACAAGGCGGTTGTTTCGATTGTGGCCCGCAGCGATTTTTTGGTCGACCATAACGTTGGCAATTTCATTTACCTTTGACGTCTCCAGGACATTTGGCTCACAAGAGAACATGGTAAATTCCTGGACATTCGGCATGTTGAATATCCAGAATATATACATCTGGTACACTGAAAACTCAAACAGCGCAACTCCACTATGGCACTACTGGAGCTTGTCGCTAGAAGAACAGTTCTATGTAATTCTCCCCATCATTCTGTTCTTCGTCCCTAATCGAAAATTATTGATCATCCCTTTTCTTGCCGTAGCAATTTACCATTCCACACAGATACGTCCGTGGGGCACACTGCTTTGGTTTATTCGATGCGACGCATTGCTTTACGGCACCCTGATCGCGCTGGCCTGGCATTACTACCCACAGCGGATATCAAGTATTTTCTCCACCAAGAATAAAAATACATTACAACTTGCATTATTGATCTGCATTCCCCTACCCATCATTACGGCAAAAATCGGCTGGTCCCCCTACTACATGGGACTTGTCGCAATCACTTCAAGTCTGGTTGTGCTCCTGTGTTCGGGAAATCTAAACCTTACGGGCTCACATGGCCGCCTCCGAAAGATCGCCATTTACATCGGATCGCGCTCCTACTCCATTTATCTTGTTCACAACCCTGTATTTGCAATTGTAAGAGAAATATGCCTTCAGTCAGGGTATACGGATCTCACACTTGAAACCGATAAAATATTTGCCGTCTTTATCGCGATAGTACTAACTGGAGTGATTGCAGAGTTTTCCTACCAAGTTGTGGAAACTCCACTTAGAAATTACGGGGCGCAGCTTTCTAAAGCAAAATTCAAGCGGGTGATGTTGGCCAACTAATGCTATTGAAGTAGCCGTCCTGATCAGCGAAGCTGATTCAACGCGACGCGGTATTTTTTCAAAGATCTCGAGTCGCTGACTGCCAAGGATGCCAGCCGAACGCTCAAAAATAGGCAGAGTTGGCGGCAGCAGTGACTCACCGAATGCTGAAGACCTTGCTCGGCAATCACTGGCATCCTTCAGGGGGTCTTCGACCCCTCAAGGATGCCAGTGCGGTTTTTTTTCACGCACTACTTACAGTGTGCGCAGCTCTGGGTGCTACGCTTTTCCTGTGCATGGAGGAAGCGCGATGCCAGAAGATCTTGCCCCCGCCCCGCTCAATCCTTGCGACGAAGACTCTATTGCCCCCGAGCATACTATCGATGAGGTTGCTGCCTGGATCGACCACCGCGGTTCTACGTGTGTGTCTGATCGCACCAATATGCCAAAGCTACATACCTGGGTGTTCAACAAACCCCAACGCCTGCTTTCTAACAGTCTAACGACTATCAATTTAACTCGCATGGAATGCGTAGTGCTTGACTTATTAACAAGCAGCGAGGAACGCGTTATCAGCAACGAGGACATTCTTATGAGGTTAAATAAGGACCCTTATAATTACAAAGGATTGCCCATGTGCCTCAGTAGACTGCAAGCGAAATTCAAGAAATTCACCAAAGGCGACAACCTCCTCCGTTCAGTAAGAAGTCGCGGTTACTGCCTTATCCAAACAATAAATCCTGAATGAGCTTTAAGTCTCCGGCTCATGGATGCAATGCTGTTCAGTTAAGGAAATTGCAGGAGCGAGCCAGGCGGAGTTAAAGCGCGATCCCGCAAACCTACCGAGCGATACTCGGTGACTGTTTTGTCCAGAGGAGGTTTATGGCATCTGTTTCAAGCCTCAGGTTGTTACCGACCCTGAGCCAGAACAGTACGTCGCTAGGCGTCAATAGGCTGAAAAAGATCCAATGCCCCGAGCCATCGGCCTTTTCCTCTACGTCTGCAACGTACAACGCGACCTCGCTTTCGCTAAGCTCCAAGGCATCGGAGATTTCTCGCTGAGTCGGTTTTCTTACGCTGCTCATGGTGAAATCCATTTCGTGAACAAAGTGCTGAAAGCATAGCTGAACACCAAAATCCAGAATCTCCACCTGTCGCTTCCGGTCACGCAATGGCAGGAGATGGCGTCAACGCGCCTGATCACCCTCGCTACGGTGCCGGCCCAAGAGTCCGCCCGCATTGCGAGCATGTCGCGACCTGAAATCGCGGTTACGGAAAAGTAATCGCGACAGTTTGAAGCGTTTGCCAGGACGGGTATTGAAACCTGAAACTTCAGTTACTGCGGTGGCATAGTGTCCAGTGCCTGCGCATGAGCAGCGATCATCACCTGAAGGGCGTTTGACACATGGGGATGCCCGACCCAGCGGTATGAAGCACTTCCAAGTAAGCCAGCTGCCGCTTTGTCCATCAGGCTTTTGACATCAAGCCCGCTGGCGATGGCCTCTCCAATAATTGCTACCAGGGCCTGCTCAAGTGCAATTTCGCGATCAGTGACCATTTCATCTCCCTGAACCGGCTCCATGCCGGCCATAGAGATAAATAGCTCAAAAAAAAATCAAAATGCCACTACCCCTGTCGCATCCCGTCACGGAGGGCGGCGCATGCAAGGGAGGCCTCAGGGCATCGCTTTGGGGGATGCCCTGAGGCCTGCTCGGGGCGGTCCCCCCATGATCATCTAACTGATAGCAGCGCCGCTCTTGATGCTCTGGCTCATCTACAAGGGGCCACGGCGCCAAGGGTTCACCCCACCAGTCATCTCAGGGGAGAGAGTGTGTGTATAACGCAACTGGTGAGGCGAACGATTGAACGTTAGCCGAACGACTCGGCTTGTCGCCTGCACCTTGTCTGAATGGGTGCCCACCCTGACCAGTTGCTGGCCATTCAGTAATCCATCTGAAACACACCAGGCCGGGCGAGCGATCATGACTTTACCCAGCGCAGTGCCAAGTGTCCCGAACACAACCCTGAACAAAATTAACATAGAGCCTGCAGGTGAACGGCGGGCGAGGAATCGCCATGTCCGATTTTCAAATGGGTCGCTTGATAAGGCGTGTTGATTTTCAGGCGCTATAGGCAAGGCGGGAAATTTCTTTGGGTTTTTACACAGCCTGACATCCGCGACACCCGTTGCCTTATCCGAGCTGTATTTTTTTGAAACCGCCACTATGCCCTCAAATAGATTGATCAACTTCTTTAATATATTGTCCCGCATCAAACCATCGAAGGCGATCAACACTCGCACTCCATCGCGCCAATACACCCATTACACCTCATCATATTACACCTCACCTGACAGTAATCATTTGGCGCACTCTAAAACTCACACTCTTCACGAATAACACAACATCCTGATAACACTCAGTCCAACACCAATAATACTGACTGACTTCTTATAACATTCGTTGACACTAATACGTAGAAACCCTAGATTAGTGGCACTCTGCCAACGCCCAGACGACGCATCAACTTTGTCAAGTTAATGGAATGCTGAGTTTCCGAGCTATTTCATTCCTGGTACAACGCATGAAATATGTAGACGACATTACGAAACTTTTTACACGTTTTGGCGCCAATGCGCAGAGCTACCAGGAAATACAACCGAACTATAAAGACTTCAAAGACGACCCGGTTACACCTGCACTGGCTGAGCCAGAGCCGTCAGTGGCATTGCCTCCCCCAACCCCAACGCCCCCCGTGTTTCTACTGGACGAGCCACAGCCTTCTTTATTGATTGGCGCGCCGGTCGAGCCTGTGAAGAATGCTGCCCTCTCGCTACCTTCGCCAAAATCCCCTCCCCTGACCAAGCCACCTGCGAGTTCTGCTACGGGTGACCGTCAGCGATTGAGCGACCTGTTGCGTGAACTCAAACAGGTTCGTCGAGACGGTCTGCCAGAAACGACTGGCAAGCGAACCAGGGCGAAGGTCATTGCTATCGTTTCGGCGAATGGCGGGGTGGGTAAAAGCACCGTCGCCGCGGGCCTCGCAAAAACACTTCGGCGCCTTGGCGGGCGAACCATCGCAATTGATCTGGACCCTCAGAACGCGCTGTCCAGCCACTTGGGTATCACCAGGCAGGTTCCCGGGCTGCTCCAGCTCAAAGAGCAGGACGCAGACTGGGGCGCTCATCGCCTGCCGGGCTTTGGCGACAGCGAGTGCCTGCCCTTCGGCACTGGCGAGGTGAACGATCGCCGATTGCTCAAGCAGTTGATGCTTGAAGATTCTGACTGGTTGAATCAGCACCTTGCGTCAATGGACCTCAGCGAAAACGATACCGTGATCCTGGACACGCCTTCGGGTGCGACCGTCTATTCGCAACAGGCACTCGATGCCGCCGATCTGGTGCTGGTGATGACGGTGGCCGACGCGGCTTCCTACCTGGCACTGGACACCATGACCCAGTGGCTGGAAACCAGCCGACGACGCGCGCAGCAACAACGGTATGTACTCAACCAACGGGATGACTCGCGTTCGTTCAGCAGGGACATGGGCGTGCTGTTTCGGCGGCGGCTCGGTGCCAACCTGATCGGGACGGTTCGCCTCGACCACCAGTTCAACGAGTCGCTGGCCTATGGTCGGGACCTGTTGCAGTACGCACCTGAGAGCATCGGCTGTCAGGACATTCTTTCGTTGTCAGGCGCGGTCCATGCCCTGCTTTGGGCGGATGCTTCAAGTCAGCAGGACACGCCATGACCGCCCGGCTCAATCAGCTGCCTGCAAAGACATGGTGGTTGCAGCAGCTACTGGATTCTTTCCAGGCTCGCGTCAGTCGCTGGCCCCTGCGTTGGCGCCAAGGCCTGAAGATCTCGGCCGGGCTGAGCGCTGCATTGTTGGTGCTGGGTATCCTCACTGCGCCGCTGAACCTGTATTCCCAGGCCGCGTTTGCCGCCGTCTGTTTTGCCGCCAGCCTGATCATCCGCAAGCAAGCCGGGCGTCTGGCGATCCTGACCCTGATCACCCTCTCGCTGATCGCTTCGCTGCGCTACATGTACTGGCGCCTGACCGACACCCTGGGCTTCGACAACTGGCAGGATGCCGTATTTGGCTACGGGCTGGTGCTGGCCGAACTGTATGCCTTGCTCGTCCTCGTCTTCGGCTACGTACAGACCGCCTGGCCGCTGCACCGCACACCGCAGTTTTTGCAACAGCCGCCCGCTGAATGGCCGACGGTAGACGTCTTCATTCCCACCTATAACGAAGCGTTGGGCATCGTCAAACTGGTGGTGCTTGCGGCTCAGGCCATCGACTGGCCCGAGGGCAAACTGCGGGTGCACATGCTCGATGACGGACGCCGGGAGGAATTCAAGGTTTTCTGTGAGCAGATTGGTGTCAACTACATCACCCGCGACAACAATCAACATGCCAAGGCCGGCAACCTCAACGAGGCACTCAAGGTCACCGATGGCGAGTTCATCGCCATATTCGACGCCGACCACGTGCCCACCCGCTCCTTCCTGCAGATCACCATGGGCTGGTTTTTAAAGGACCCGAACCTGGCGTTGCTGCAAACGCCGCACTTCTTCTATTCACCGGATCCGTTCGAAAAGAACCTCGATACCTTTCGCTCGGTACCCAACGAAGGTGAACTGTTCTACGGCCTGGTGCAGGACGGCAACGACCTGTGGAACGCGGCATTCTTCTGTGGCTCCTGCGCGGTCATCCGGCGCACTCACTTGCTGGAAGTCGGCGGCATCGCCACCGAAACCGTGACGGAGGATGCGCACACGGCACTCAAGCTCAATCGCCGTGGTTTCAATACCGCCTACCTGGCCATTCCACAAGCGGCGGGCCTGGCCACCGAAAGCCTTTCCCGACACATCAGCCAGCGCATACGCTGGGCGCGAGGCATGGCGCAGATTTTTCGCACCGACAATCCGCTGTTTGGCAAAGGTCTGAACCTGGGGCAGCGCATCTGCTATCTCAACGCCATGATGCACTTTTTCTACAGCCTGCCTCGCCTGGTGTTCTTGACCGCACCCCTGGCCTACCTGATGTTCGACGCGCAGATTTTCCATGCCTCGGCGTTGATGGTCACGGTCTATGTGCTGCCGCATATTTTCCATTCCAGCCTGACCAACTCCGCCATCCAGGGGCGCTTCCGCCATTCCTTCTGGAACGAAGTGTATGAGTCGGTGTTGGCCTGGTACATCATGCGACCGGTACTGTTGGCCCTGATCAGCCCTTCGCTGGGCAAGTTCAACGTGACCGACAAGGGCGGCACCATCGAAAAGGACTATTTCGACTGGAAGCTCGCGCGGCCTTACATCGTCCTGCTGACCTTGAACATGATCGGTCTGGTGATTGGCGTGGTGAAACTGTTCGGGAGTGATTCGGCCCAGGTCACGACCCTGCTGATCAACCTGGCCTGGACGGTGTACAACATCATCATCGTCAGCACCGCCGTGGCGGTGGCCACTGAGTCCTCTCAGGTGCGTACCGAACCCAGGGTGCCCGCAGATCTGCCCGTGCGCGTCTATCGCGAAGACGGCACCTCGTTCGACTGCAAAACCCAGGACTTCTCACAAAACGGCGTGGGCCTGGCACTGCCACCGCAGGTTCAGCTCAGCATCAATGAGAAGCTGCGGCTGTGCATTCTGCGCACACCTCCCTCAAGCCTTTTTCCCGCAAAAACGATATTCAGCAACGACAACGTGACGGGCGTGCAATTCGAGGGTTTGACCTTGCGCCAGCAAAGTGAGTTGGTGCGACTGACCTTTTCACGGGCCGACACCTGGGCCAACACCTGGGGTAACGGCCGCCTGGACGCGCCCATGTCGGCGTTGCGCGAGGTCAGCAGCATTGGCTTGCGCGCCATCCTGCGCTTGTTCGTTGCAACCCTGAAGGACAGCCACGCGCTACTGCGCAAACGCCCGGTCGCTCCATCACCTATCGACTCCACCGCGGACACGCAACGATCTTGAAGCCTTCCACTCGCCGGACCTTTCTTCCTCGTCGCTCACTCATGCTGATCGCCTGCTCGCTAGCGGGCTGGAGCGGCTTTGCCTTGAGTGCTGCCGCCCCAATCAGCGCCACGGACACGGCAGTGATGCCGGCCGCATCGTTGCCCGGGACCGATGCCCCGGGCAACAGCTATACCCGCACCCTCAAGGAGCTGGGCAAAAGCTATTCGATGACCCTTAAAGGCGTAGAGGCTACCGACAGCGTGAATTTCGATGTGCGCGCCGACGAAGTCGTCACGGCTGCGCAGGTCACGCTGCAGTACAGCTACTCACCGGCGCTGCTGGCCGACCTGTCGCAAATCAACGTGCTGATCAACGATCAAGTGGCCGCCAGCCTGCCCCTCCCGAAGGAAGAGGCCGGTAAAGTGCAGACCCGGACCGTGCAGATTCCGCCGCAGACCATCACCGAATTCAACCGGCTCAGCCTGCAGTTCATCGGTCACTACACGATGCAATGTGAAGACCCTTTGCACTCCAGCCTGTGGGCCAGGATCGGCAACGAGAGCCAGCTGAGCCTCCAGGTGTCCTCGATTAAACAGCCCAACGACCTGTCCGCTCTGCCGCAGCCCCTGTTCGATCGTCGAGACGCCTCGCCCCTGAAGCTGCCCTTCGTGTTCGCCGCGCGCCCAAGCGGTCCTGCGCTTGAGGCCGCCGGCATCCTGTCTTCCTGGTTCGGTGCACTGGCCAGCTACCGCGGCGCAACCTTCCCCGCCAGCCTCAGCAGCCTGCCGGCCAAAGGCAACGCGGTGGTGTTTATCAGCGCCAGCGAGTCAACGACCTTGAGTGGTTTGCCGATCAAAGAGGCCACCGGGCCAACATTGACCCTCGTGAGCAACCCCAATGATGCTCAGGGCAAACTGCTGATCGTCTCCGGGCGCGATGGCGCCGATCTCAAGGTCGCCGCGACCGCGTTGGCCCTCGGTGGCTCGGCCTTTTCCGGGCAGAGCGTGGTGATCGACCGGATCGACTCGCTCAAGCCACGCCAACCGTACGACGCGCCCAACTGGCTGCCCTCCGATCGCCCGGTTCGTCTGGGTGAACTGGCGAAACCGGCAGAACTCAATGTGTCGGGTTATAACCCGGGACAAATGACCGTTGCCCTGCGCTTGCCACCCGATCTGTTCAACTGGCGTGAGCCCGGTGCGCAACTTGACCTGAAGTACCGCTATACACCGCAACCGGTCTCCACCAACTCTTCGTTGCTGATCAGTTTCAACGACACCTTCATCAAGTCGATCGACCTGCCTTCGATCGAGAAACTCGGCAATAGCGACAGCCTGCTGTCGATGCTCAAAACCGACGACAGCCTGGCCCGCACGTCGCGCATGCTGTTGCCGCTCAATTCAGTCGCGCTGCAATCGCGCCTGCAATTTCGTTTCATGTATGACTACATCAAACAGGGCGAATGCCGCGACATCATCATCGACAACATGCGCGGTGTGATCGACCCGGACTCGACCCTGGACCTCAGCCAATACGAACATTTCATGGCGATGCCCAACCTCGGGGTGTTCAAGGACAGTGGCTTCCCGTTCACCCGCATGGCCGACCTGTCTGAAACATCGGTGATCCTGCCCAACGAGCCAGGCCCGGCCGATCTGAGCGCCTATCTGACCCTGCTGGGTCGCTTCGGCGATTCCACCGGTTATCCGGCCACTGGCGTGAAGGTGGTTCACGCCGACCAGGTGGCCGAGCAACGCGACCGGGATTTGCTGGTGCTGGCCTCGGGCAACAATCAGCCGCTGCTGGATCAATGGCAGCACCTTCTGCCCGCCAGGGGCGAGGACGCTGCACAGTACTTCGAACTGTCTGACCTGCCCTTGCGTCTGCGCAACTGGATCAGCCCGGATACGCAAACCAATCGGCGTGAAGCGCGCAGCAGCTTCAGGTTCAGCGCTGAGGGCGGCAGTGCTTATCTGACCGGATTCGAATCGCCGCTCAAGAGTGGGCGCAGCGTGGTGTTTATCGCCGGCACCAGGCCCGGCGGCTTGGCCGACGTGACCAGTGCCTTGCTCAGCAGCGAAGAAAATGCCCGGCAATTGCAAGGCAGTCTGGTGGTGGTCAAGGGCAAGCAGGTCGAATCGCTGGTCGCCGAGCAGGATTACTACGTCGGGCGCCTGGGTCCGTTGCGCTATCTGCAGTGGTACCTCTCGCAAAACGTCATGGCGCTCATGCTGTTCACGCTTCTCGGGGTCCTGCTGCTGGCGTCCATGGCCTACCTGGCCCTGCGCTTACGGGCCAAACGTCGTCTTGGCCAATGAGCCGCGCGGGCCAGTGTCGTTCATGCCTGTGCCGTCCATGAGCAGCCGGGGTGCTTCACTTCGCCAGGGCCTGCGCGGTAACGCGCGCAGGTTGAGCGCTGTGCTTGTGCTTGCCCTGCTGGCGCCGGCGATGGCGGCCGCACAATCCTGCAAGCCGCCGGCCTGGCCCCTGTGGCAAACCTATGCAACACGCTTCGTCCAGGCCGACGGCCGGGTCCTGGAATCGAGCCTTGAGAACAATCACAGCACCTCTGAAGGGCAGTCCTACGGCATGCTCTTCGCACTGATCGGCAACGATCAGCCACGCTTTGACCAACTCTGGCGCTGGACCTCGGCCAACCTCGCCGGCGCAGATACCGCCACACGCCTGCCGGGCTGGTTATGGGGCCAAGGCAAGGACGGTCAGTGGCGCCTGCAAGACGTCAATTCGGCCGCCGACGCCGACCTGTGGATCGCCTACGCCCTGCTCGAAGCCGCACGCCTGTGGCATCGGCCGGACTATCACCGGGACGCCCTGCAGCTGATGGCGACGATCGAAGCGCAATTGGTCGTCAATTTGCCCGGGCTGGGTCCGATGGTTTTGCCCGGACCACAGGGCTTCGTCCAGCCGGACGCGCTCTGGCGCCTGAACCCCAGCTACCTGCCACTGCCGCTGTTACGGCGGCTGGCCAAGGAAGCACCTTCCGGGCCCTGGCAAGCGATTGCCGATAACACCGCGACGATGATTGCCCAATCCAGCCGCCACGGTTTCATCGCGGACTGGGTCGGTTATCAAGGCACTTCAGCGCAATCGGGTGTCTTCGTGAGCGACCCGGTCAACGGCGACACAGGCAGCTACGACGCCATTCGCGTGTACCTCTGGCTGGGCATGAGTGATACCGCCGAACCGCTGGCGGCGTTGCTGCTCAAACGGCTGGACGGTATGGCCCGCAGCACTGTCGCGACGGGTTCCCCCCCGGAAACGGTCCAGGTTATGCACGGCAGTGTCCAGGGTCAGAGCCCTTTCGGCTTCCGGGCTGCACTGATTCCCTACCTTCAGGCCAAGGGGCAACCCAGGTTGGCCGATCAGCAACGAGACCGCGTGGAACTCGCCTTGCGTGAGGCGCTGGCCAGGCCCGATGCCGACGTTGGTCCGCCGCGTTACTACAACTTCATGCTCAGCCTGTTCGCGCTCGGCTGGGCAGATAAACATTATCGATTCCGGGAAGACGGAACGCTGAAACTCTCCTGGGAGACCGCATGCACGCGCACCACCGCACGCTAGCCATCGCCGTCATGAGCGCATGGACGGCCGCTGCTGCCCACGCTCAAAGTCCGACGCCACAGACATTGCTCGTCGAGCAAGGGCAGTACTGGCAGTTGCACAAAAACCCTCAACGCGCGGCGGAAGTCTGGCTGAAAGTCCTGTTGCTGGACCCGGTCCAGGTTGACGCACTGTATGGCCTGGGCTTGATCGGCGTGCAACAGGACAAGCCACAACAGGCGCAGCAATACCTCGCCCGCTTGCAGGCCATCCAGCCTTTGCCTCGGCAGGCACTGCAATTGGCGCAGGACATCGCCCTGGCACAACCGCAGAACCAGCAGCGCCTGGAAGAGGCTCGGCGCCTCGTCGATGCCGGTGAGCGCGACAAGGCGACCGTGGTGTTTCGCTCGCTGTTCGATGGCCGTCCACCTCAAGGTACGATCGGCCGCGAGTATTACAACAACCTTGCCTTCAATCAGGCGGACTGGGCTGAAGCACGCGGTGGATTTCAGCGCCTGCAACGTGAGATGCCCAACGATTCGATCGTCGCGCTGTTTTACGCCAAGCATCTGGTACGCCATGAAGACAGCCGTGCCGAGGGCATCCGCGCCCTGGCCGCGCTGACCCAGCGTACCGACATTGCCGGTGATGCCGACGAAAGCTGGCGCCTGGCGCTGACCTGGATCGGTCCGCCCGATCCGGCACAAGTGCCGTTGTTCGAGGCGTACCTCAAGACGCATCCGGATGACGTGGAAATCCGCGCACAGATGAACAAGGGCAAGCAACAGGCAGCGACGACGGCCAGCAAGGAATGGCAACCGCCCGCCGAAGTCGCGCGCGGCCTGAAGGCGCTCAAGGAAGGCGATCAGGCCACCGCCGAACAGGCTTTTCAGGCGCGCTTGAAAAGCCGGCCCGACGATGCCGACGCGCTGGGTGGCCTTGGGGTCGTTCGCCAGCAGCAACACCGCCTGGACGAAGCGCAAAAGCTCCTGGCTCAGGCCACGCGACAACAGGGCGGCAGCCACTGGCAAGTTGCGCTGAACGAAGTGCGCTACTGGTCTGCGTTGCAGCAGGCCCGCGACGCCCAGGCCAAAGGCCAGACAGCCCAGGCACAGGACTTGGTCAACCAGGCCCTGCGGCTCAATCCAAACGGGGTGGACGCTCGCCTCGCCCTGGCGGACATTCAGACCGGCGCGGGCCAGTTCGATGACGCCCAGCGCAACTATCGCCAGGTGCTGAGCCTGCGCCGCGACGACCCTCAAGCACAGGAAGGGCTGGTCAACGTGCTGCTCAAGAGCGGCAGGAACGATGAAGCCCTGCAACTGATCAACAGCCTGCCCGCCACCGGACAGGCAAAGATCGGCCAGTCCACACGCCTGCAAGCCTTGCGCGCGACGCAACTGGCCGCCCTCGCCGAACAACGCAACGACCTGCCCGCTGCACGTAACGCCTTGCAAGACGCGCTGCGCGTTGAGCCGGACAACATCTGGACGCGTTTCGCCCTGGCCCGCCTGAACCTGGCGATGGGCGAACCCCAGAAGGCTCGGGACCTGATCGATGCCATGCTCCAGGCCCACCCCGACAATGCCGATGCGCTTTACGTCAGCGCCTTGCTGTCGGTCCAGATGGGTGAGTGGAAAGCCGCCCAGACAACCTTGGGACGCCTGCGCCCCAACCAGCGCACCCCGGACATGCAAGCGCTGGCCGCTGACGTCAGCTTCAACCTGCAACTCAGCCAGGTGATCGAGTTGGGCAAGCGCGGACAGCGCCAGGAAGCCCTGACCTTGCTCGAGCGCATTCAGCCGACGGCCAACGACAGTCCAGACCGCACAGCCAGCCTGGCCTCGGCCTACGTCGACATCGGCGAGCCGGGCCGAGCGCTGGCCCTCATGCGCGGTCGGTTGCAACAGACCACAGCGCCCTCGGCGGACTTCATCCTGCAATACGCCGCTGTCCTGCTTAAAACCGGAGAAGACACGCAGGTCAACCAGATTCTGCGCGACCTTCAGAACAAGCCCTTGAACGCGCCGGCCCGCAAGCGATTCGACGACCTGCTCTATCTCTATCGCATCCGCCAGGCGGACCAGCTGCGTGAGCGCGGCGATCTGGCCAACGCCTATGACACGCTGGCGCCCGCACTGGCGCAACGTCCCGGTGACAGCGCGGCCGTCGCGGCCCTGGCGCGGATGTACTCGGCAAACGGCGATACGGCAAAAGCCCTCGAACTCTACAAACCGCTGTTACAGCGCCAGCCAAACGACCCGCAACTGCTGCTGGGTGCTGCCGACGCGGCGGTGCTGGCACATGACGCGGCCTTTGCCGAACAGGCGCTGCAACAGCTGCTCAAGACCGAATCCGGGAACCCTCAAACGCTGACCGAGGCCGCACGCCTCTACCAGAACATGGGCAAGACCGGCACGGCGGCTGATCTGCTGCGCAAAGCCGTGGCCATCGAACAGAGCGAGAAACGCAGAAGCCAGGGCGGTCAACTGGCCGGCTCGACGGTGGCACCCAACCCTTTTGCCGGGGTGTCGGGTTCACGTAACGAGGTCAGTCGCGACACCTTGCTGGCAGCCATCCCGCCACCGGCTCAGGAGATGCCGGGCAGCGCCCCTTTTGCCATCGGCGCCCCGCCAAGGCCGCAGCAGGCGAGCAATCCATTCGAGTCGCAGTTGCCCCGCGCAGCACGAGTGAGCGAGGACATAAGCCCCGCGCAACTGGCGCTCGATAAAATCGTTCAGGAGCGCAGTGCCTACGTCACCCAGGGCGTGAGCATTCGCAGCAACAACAGTGAGTCGGGGCTGAGCAAACTCACCGATATTGAAACACCGCTGGAAATCAATATCCCACTGGATGAGAGCCGCGTTGCGCTACGCGTGACGCCCGTCTCGCTGAACGCCGGCAGTGCCAACAGCGAGGCGCTGTCGCGTTTTGGCAACGGTGCGCAGAGCGGCAGCGTCGGTTCGCAGAAAGCCGAGGGCGTCGGTCTTTCCGTCGCCCTTCAACGGCCCGCCGATGGGCTCAAAGCCGATCTCGGCACCACCCCGCTCGGTTTCAAATACACCACTGCCACCGGCGGCATCAGCGTTGATCGCCCCATCAGCGACACCTCTAATGTCCGCTACGGCGTGAGCGTTTCCCGGCGTCCGGTGACTGACAGCCTCACCTCGTTTGCCGGCACCACGGACAAACGCAGCGGGCAGTCCTGGGGCGGTGTGACCGCCAACGGCGGACGTGGTCAATTGAGCTTTGACGACAGCGAAGTCGGCGCCTATGGCTATGCCTCCTGGCACCAGCTATTGGGCAACCATGTCGAGTCCAACAGTCGCAGTGAACTGGGCAGCGGTGTGTACTGGTACCTGCAAAATGCAACGGACAGCAAACTGACCGTCGGCTTGAGCATGACCGGCATCAGCTACGCCAACAATCAGGACTACTTCACTTACGGCCACGGCGGCTATTTCAGCCCGCAGACGTTCTTCGCCCTGGGCGTGCCGGTGACCTGGGCACAACGCACCGGGCGCTTGACGTATCAAGTCAAGGGTTCGGTCGGCGTGCAGCATTTCGAGCAGGACAGCGTCGACTATTTCCCCAACGACAAAGCCCTGCAGGCAGCCTCGGGCCTGCGTTACGAAGGGCAAAACAAAACCGGGATCGGCTACAGCGTCGCCGCGGCGGCTGAATACAAGGTCGCTGCGAACTTCCTGCTGGGCGCCAATCTGGGCCTGGACAACGCCCGCGACTACCAACAAATCAGCGGTGCCCTGTCCTTGCGCTACCAGTTCGAGGAGATCAGCGGCCCCATGAGCCTGCCGGTCAGCCCGTACACCTCGCCTTATTCCAACTGATCATTCTGGAGCTTTCGATGCCCACTTCTGCCCTTGCCGGTCTGACTCTCCTTGTCCTTGGGGAGAGCCATATGAGCCTCGCGGACCATTTGCTGGAGCCGCTGCACGACAACCTGACTCGCCAAGGCGCCCAGGTCCACTCCATCGGTGCCTGCGGCGCCAGCGCCGGTGACTGGCTGATCAGCAAGAAGGTCGACTGCGGTGCCGAGCGCAAGGGCAACGACAAGATCGTGATCAAGGGGCGCGAGGCAACCACCACACCGATCCAGGACCTGATCGCCGCCGACAAGCCCGACCTGGTGGTACTGGTCATCGGCGACACCATGGCGTCCTATGACAAACCGGTGTTTCCGAAGGCCTGGGCATGGCAAAGCGTCACCGGCCTGGCCAAGGCCATCGCCGCCACCGGAACCCGCTGCGCCTGGGTGGGTCCGGCCTGGGGCAAAGCCGGTGGCATGTACCAGAAAAATGATGCCCGCACCCAATTGATGTCGCAGTTTCTGGCCGCGAACGTGGCGCCTTGCACCTACATCGATTCGCTGACGTTCTCCAAACCCGGGCAGTGGATCACCACCGATGGGCAGCACTTCACCGTCGCCGGTTATCAATCCTGGGGCAATGCGATTGGTGGCGCGTTGGCCAAACTGCCCGCCGACACCGTCAGCAGCACGGGAGCCGGCAAATGACCCGGTTCGCCTGTGGCTGGGCGCTGTTCGCGCCCTTGATACTGAGCCTGCACGCCCAGGCCGCCGACATTGCCCTGTACCCGACGGGCCCGGATCAGGACTCGGCCTTCCTGCGCTTTATCAACGCCGCCGACCAACCGTTGCAGCTGCTGGCCGAAGGCTCGCGCGCCAGCCTCAAACTGGAAGGCTCGAATGCCGTGTCCGACTACCTGCCCGTGCCCGCCAATCAGCCGATCAAGGGCACCCTGGAACGCAACGGCAAAAGCCAGCCGCTGGACATCCAGGTGGCAGCAGGCGAATTCGCCAGCGTGATCGCCTTGCCAGACAGCGCTCAAGGCATTCGCCAGGTCGTCATCCGTGAGCAACCCGACGACTTCAATAGCCTGAGAGCCTCGCTGGCGTTTATCAGCGCCGATCCAGCATGCACCCAGGCCGGTTTGCGCGCTGCGGGGAGAAACGCGGACCTGTTCAAGGAGGTGGCCGACGGCAGCGTGCAACGCCGAGCGATCAACCCGGTCAACCTGTCGGTGCAATTGGTCTGCGCCCAAACCAACGTCGGTGCCCCGCTGGACCTGGGCCAGCTCAAGGCTGGCGAGCGCTATAGCGTTGTGCTGCTGCCTGGCGCAAATGGCCCTCACCTGTTGCTCGCGACTGACGTCCTGGCCCACTGATCGGATCGCGCCACCACCATGGTTTTTGCCTCTCTCGAGTTTCTGACGTTGTTCCTGCCGCTGTTCCTGTGTGCCTATGCACTGTGCCCGGCGGCCTGGCGCAACGTCACGCTACTGATCGGCAGTTGGCTGTTCTATGGCTGGTTGAGCCCACGGTTCCTCGCGGTGCATGTAGTGCTGACGATCACGGCGTGGGTCGGCGGCTTGCTGATTGACGCCTTGCGCGAAGATGGCAAGGGCCGCGTGCGGCTACTCGCGACGCTGATCGTGTTCAACACGGCGGTGCTGTGCTGGTACAAGTACGCCAACATCGTTGCCGGCACCTTGATCGATACCTTCACCGGGTACGGCGCCATGCCCCCGGACTGGCAGCGGGTCATCATGCCGGCGGGGCTGTCGTTTATCGTCTTGCAGGCGATTTCCTATCTGGTGGATGTGCATCGCCGTACCGTGCCGGTCGAACGCAGCTTCATTAACTACGCCACCTATATTTCGATGTTCGGCCATTCGGTCGCCGGCCCCATCATTCGCTATGACTGGGTTCGGCGCGAGCTGAGTCAGCGTTACTTCAACCGGCAGAATTTCTCGCTGGGCGCGCGCCGGTTCATGGTCGGGATGTGCATGAAGGTCCTGGTGGCCGACACCCTGTCGCCGGTAGTCGATGTGGCGTTCAGTGTACCGAACCCCAGCTTCTCCGACGCCTGGATCGGCTGCCTTGCCTATTCCTTGCAACTGTTCTTCGACTTCGCCGGCTACAGTGCCATGGCCATCGGGCTGGGACTGATGCTGGGATTTCACTTTCCCGAGAACTTCGACCGTCCGTATCTGGCCAACAGCATCCAGGACTTCTGGCGTCGTTGGCACCTGTCACTGTCCAGCTGGTTACGTGACTATCTGTATATTGCGCTGGGCGGCAATCGCAACGGCACCTGGAAAACCTACCGCAACCTGTTCCTGACCATGGCCATCGCCGGCCTCTGGCACGGCGGCGATAGCTGGAACTATCTGCTGTGGGGCAGCGCCCATGGCATTGCGTTATGCGTTGATCGTGCCTGGAGCCGCTGCGCCCTGCCCGCTGTACCGCCGGTGCTGTCCCATGGACTGACTCTGCTGTTTGTGTGCCTGGCCTGGACACTGTTCCGCGCCCCCGACCTTCATAGTGCGCTGAGCCTGTATGCCGGACAGTTCGGCCTGCAGGGCATCGCCCTCGGTGACGAACTGTCCACGACCCTGCGCCCGGTACACGGCCTTGCGGGTTTGCTGGGAGTGTTCGGTGTCGTCGCACCGCTGCTGCGCCCTTACTGTGAGAAACGACTGGGCGGCCTTTCGCTCTACACCGCCGCCCTTTGGCCCATCGCCGGTTTCATGCTGTCGTTCGCACTGATCGCCAGTCGCGAAACCGTCCCCTTCCTGTACTTCCAATTCTGATGACGACCCCAAAGCACGCCCCGCCCCCCACTCAGCCAGATGATCTGGCGACACGCAGCAGTCGGTTGGCCGGCGTGGCGCTGTTGATATTCCTGGTCGTCGGCCTACTGTCCTCTGGCCGTCTGATCGTTTCAGGGCAGATCTCGCTGCTACCCGATAAGGTGCTGACCACGCAGATTCTTGACGGCGATATCACCCATCGGATCGCCAAGGAACTGTCGAACGCTCACTTTCCCACCACGCTTGCCGAGCTGGAGCGCGGTGCCAGTTGGCTGCTCCTGCGCGACACGGGGCCGAGGGTTCGCCCGGGTTGTCCTGACTGGCTGTTTTTGGCCGATGAACTCAAGATCAATCACCAAGCGCAGCGTAATGCCGATGCCAAGGCCCAGGCAGTGATTGATCTGAAGCAGCAGCTCTCCCAGCGTGACATCGGCCTGCTGGTGGTCATCGTTCCAGACAAGAGCCGCATCGCTTCCGGGGAGCTTTGCGCACTGCACCGCCCAGCCGCTCTCGAAGGGCGCATCCGGGCCTGGACCTCGAAACTGGATGCGGGGGGCGTGTCGAATCTGGACCTTACCGGTGCGCTGATGCCACTGGGGGCCGGTGCCTGGTTGCGCACTGATACGCACTGGAGCGAATCCGGTGCGAAGGCGGCGGCCGAGGCCATCGCACAGCGCCTCAATACCCTGGGCATCAGCGCCACGCCACGCAGGTCGTTCAACGAAAGTCATGCCTCGCTCGCGGTGCGACCTGGCGACCTGGTCCATCTGGCGGGCATCGACTGGCTGCCGCTCAAATGGCAACCCACCCCCGAAATGCTCGCCGAGACCCGCACCCACGAACTTCCCGTTGCGCCAGCCGCCAGCCCTGACACTGAGGCAGACCTGTTTGGCGATGCCGACCTCCCCAATACCGTGCTCATTGGCACTTCATTCTCGCGCAACTCCAACTTTGCAGGGTTTGTGCAGCAGGCATTGGGCGCCCCCGTAGGTAACTTCGCCAAAGACGGCGGAGCGTTCTCCGGTGCGGCAAACAGCTACCTCAACAACCCGGCCTCCAAAGAAACGCCGCCACAGCAAATCATCTGGGAGATCCCGGAGCGGGACCTGCAGTCGGCTTACATCGAGCCCATTGCCTATCGCTCGTTGCGGTAGGCCAATCGCAACCGGTCGAACCGCCGCCTGGTACGAGAAGCCCCGCCCCAAAGCGGTCGGGAAAAAAGGCCGCTGCCATCTCCATAAATGGGGCATTTCACCCACCCATCCGAGCGGTTATTACCTGATTTGAGGAATATTCCCCCCTCCCCCTTTTCTCTCGCGTCAAACACTCAGAGCCTGTTCATTCATTTGAGTTTTTTCTTTGCCCTATTGAAGTGGCTCATTAGTTGCAGCCCCCCTGGTACCCGCAACAGCTGTCGTCCCGGACATCATGGAGACGGCGGGCTCGGCATGACGCGAGGGGTGACTAATGAAACATGCGACACCACCATGCAACGCCATCGCCTTGCTGCTCAGGTCAAGCCCACCCTGTGCGATGCGCCTTACCCTGACCACCGCCAACGTTGTGCCGCTGGATGGTTTCGGCGCGCAGTTCATTCTGCGGGAGATCCTGATGTACTCCTTCTGGAGCGATTACGCATTGCGCGCAAAAGGGAGAATGGGTGATGGCTTCCTCTAATAAATCAATTGCACGAGTCACCAGAAGGCCGATAACCCTTTATAAGCAGGTCGCTCAGTTGAGCCTGATGTTTATCGCGTTGCTGATTATGCTGGCGTTGTCCGCTGTACTGGCGATGGAGTTGACCTTTGGAACGCTCTGACGGGTCTGGTAAAAAACCAATCATCCTTCGCTTCCAAAGCCAGCTGAACGGCATGGAAGGACACACTGCAACGGACACTGGATTTCAGAACTCTTAAGGTTTGCTTAAGGACTTTAAATGTCCCCGGCGGACAGACTTTCCTGAACGATCAGGAGAGCCGCCATGAACCCGCAATCGATGATTTCAAACCATCCATGCACGCTTGCCCGGCCGCTGGGTGCCCTGTCCGGCTGGCAGGAACGCCGCGCCAAGGAGCTGATGCTGCATGACATGGGCAGCTGCGTTCGCATCAGCGTAATTGCCGAACACTGCAACCTGTCCCGTAGCCATTTTTCCCGGGCGTTCAAAAAGGTAACCGGCCACTCGCCGCAAGGCTGGCGAGTGATGATGAAAATCGAAAAAGCCAAAAGTCTGCTGATCACCTCGATGCCGATCACCGATGTCGTCTATGAATGCGGTTTCTCAGACCACTCGCATTTCACCCGCACCTTCAGCCGCCTGGAAGGGATGACACCCAAGGCATGGCGGCGGGCCTTTGATCATGTAGCGAGCCACCCTGGCCAGCCACCCGTGATTGATCGGGACATACCCGAATGGAGAATTCGCGAAAGCCTGGTCGACGGCGTGGGACAGTCGCGCGCGCAAGAGTTGCACGCGTGAACTGATCGAGATCGACAAAACGAACTCCTCCCCTTTGGCCGCTCATGCGGCCTTTTTTTAGGTTCTTCACGGAATTCCGGGGAACACATATAACGAAATATCTGTAGGGGCTGTCGAAGGCTGCGATCTTTTTGATCTTAATCTTCAGCAATCTCCAGATCGCAAAAGCAAGATCAAAAGATCGTCCGAACGCGGCCCGAACCTTCGGCAGCTCCTACAGGGGAACGCGTGCACCACCAAACAAGAGGTCGAGCGTTAGCTCGCCTCGCGGTGCTGTTGCGGTGCACGCCCCCTCGTGAGGCCGAGCGCAGGTTCTGCGCAGTGGGCAACCCGGCATGGATGCCGGGTTAGCCGCCGCCGGCCATGGATGGCCGATGGCGGCGGGCCCACGGAGCAGGACCGGAGCGAGGGCATGCCGAGCCACAGCGAGGCACCGAACGTCAGGGGCAAGAGCCCTTGGTTACTTGGGGCTTTTCCAAGTGACCCGCCGTAAGGGCGGAACCCTGAGTGGCCGTTACCGCAACAATGGATATGTACACCAGGAAGAAAATGCTCGGCCGTCAGTTGCCATCGCTGGCAAGTCGGATCGCCGCACCGCAGCTTCTACAGGTATCGGTGTTCCCCCGGAATTCCATGAAAAACCTTTTTTTATCAAGCGTTGGCCGGTGCCAGTGGCAGGTTGAAGCAAATCCGGGCGCCCTGCTCGCTATCCTCGACCACCAGCGTCCCGCCGTGCGCGCCGATCACCGACCTGCAGATGGCCAGGCCCATTCCCATGCCGCTGCCTTTGGTGGTGTAGAACGCATCGAAGATCTGCTCGCGCTGGTGCGCGTCAATTCCGGGCCCGTTGTCCTGGAAGCAGACCTGGACATGAGCGTCCTTCACCGCTGAGCCGATGATGATGCATCCATTGGGCAACCCTGCTCCGGCGATGGCCTCCAGCGCATTGGTGATCAGGTTGAACACCACCTGCTGGATCTGTACCGCGTCGACCGACACCGGGCATTGCGCATCGAGCCGGGTTTCCAGGCTCACGTTGCGGTTCGCCAGGTCGGTGGCGGTCAGGCGCACGACCTCATCGATCAAGTGATCGATTTGCACCGGCAACCGTTGCAACGGCACCTGTTTGGCGAGTACGCGAAGCGCCTGGACAATGTCGGCGGCGCGGGCGCTGTCCGAGCGAATGTCTTCCAGCCCCTGAATCGCCTCTTCCAGATCGGGTTGATCGCGCTTGAGCCAGCGCAGGCTGGCCGAGGCATTGGACACGATGCCCAGTAGCGGTTGGCTGATTTCATGGGCAATCGAAGCAGAAAGCTCGCCCATGACCTTGAGGTGCGAGCTACGCGCCAGTTCCGCCCGGGAACTGCGCAAGTCCGCTTCCATCTGCGCGCGCAGCTGGTTGTCCTCGACCCGCTGTTCATACAGCTTGGCAGTTTGCAGTGACACCGCCGCTTGAGAGGCGAGAATTTCCAGCATGGTCAGGCGTTGGGCGCTGAACAGTTTGGGGACCAGGCTGTTTTCCAGATACACCAGGCCAATCAACGTGCCTTGCTTGAGCAACGGCAGGCACAACACCGACCGTGCCTGGCGCTGTTGCAGATCGGCGCTGTAGGCCTCGGGACAATCGATGCGGGCATCGTCGAGCACCAGGGGCGTGCGCGTGCGCATCGTAGTGTTGAGCACCGAGGCCGGCGCCATCCGTTCGAGCGGCTGCCCGGCGTCCAGAGCGACCCGTACATTGCCGGCTTCGACCGAAGCCGTCGCCGCCAGTTGCAGTTCTGCACCGCTGACGATCATCAGCACGCCATTGTCGGCGCCGGCCTGAATCATCAAGTGATTCATCAGGGTTTCGACCAGTCGGTCGAGCAGAACCTCCTGCGACAGTGCACGCGCCGCTTCGATCCCCACCTCAAGATCGAGGCGGACCTGGGTCACAGGCCGGACCGGCTCGAACGACGGCTGCGCACTCAGAAACGGGTGCAAGGTTTCCAATTGACGTGCCTTGCCTTCGGCGCCCCACAGGTTGTAGCAGTCGCGCGCGACACGCAGGTGGTGGCTGGCACCCGACACTAGCCCGTTGGGTAGGCAGATACCGGCCAGCTGTTCATGGGCCAGCGCCTGCTCATGGATGAAACCGGCCGCCGCCGCCGCGATCTGCGACTGATCGAAACAACGGATGGCTACCAGTTCCTGACCGCGCAAACGGGCGATGACGCCCTCGATCAGCAGCAATTTGTTGCGGAAGGTTATGGGATTGAGTTCGACCCACGGCAGGAACCGCTGGCGTTGCCGCTCGAGTTTTTCCAGTTTTTCCGCCACCTCGCCCGGCGCTTGCGCACTGCCCAGCGCCAGGCTGTAGAACAGGTAGTAATCGGCGAGATTGATATGCGCCGGAATGGACCAGGCCAGTGCGGCGGCGTCTTCGAAACGTCGCAATGCGTAAGGGATATCGCCGAAATAAAACGCCGACATACCGCAATACAGCCACGAACAGAACAGTGTCGGTTGTGACACGCTGCGGCGATCGATGGGGCCGAACCTGTCATGTTCCGTGCCGTCCAGTTCGGCCAACGGCCGATGCAGGCGCCCGTCGCGCAGATCGGTGGCGAATGCCTGTTGCGCCAGCAGGATGCGCTCGATATCGATGTAATGAAATTGCCGCACCCACGCCAACCCATGCTCCAGTTCGTTCAACACGCCTTGCAAGGGTTCGCCCATGAACAGCAGGTCGGAGCCGATGTGGTTGCAGGCATAGCAGGACATGCCCAGGTCGCCACCGGCCTGGCCGCATTCGAATGCGGCGAACGCCTTCTGTCGAGCGTAGGCCATCGGTCGGGTCCACGGGCTGACTTGATCGAGCGCTACCAGCGTGCCTGTGCGCCCTGCTTCATAGCCATGCTTGTCAGTGAGTTCAAGTGCCAATTCAGCAAAGGCTTGTCCGTCCAGATATTCGCCATAGCGTTCGGCAATCATCACGCCATACCAGGCAAACCCGTAACCGCTGCCCGGCGTCGTGCCATGCAGCAGCGTAAGTTCAACCATTTTCGCCAGATGCAACAAACCAATATCGTCGTTGACGAAGAACGAGGACGTCAGCGTGCTGAGCAGTTCCATGGCCGCTTCGACAGGCGGGTCATTCGCTTTGGGTAAATGCACCAGATCAGCGATCTGACGTGTACCGACGAGTGCGCGTACCTGGGAAAACGCCAGGGTCAGCTGTTCCTGCGAGGGCTTGCGCTGCAGGGGAATATCCAGCAAGGCCAGACCGTTCAGCGCCTCGGTGATCGCCCCCTCGTAATCGGAGTGCAGCGTGCGCAAGGTGGCGAGCAACCGATAGGTTTTCGCGCGGTCAAGCACTGTGGTGGCGTGGTTCAGGCAGTCGTCGAGACGGCGTTGGGCACCGGTCAGATCGGCCAGGAGCATGTCGCACTCGGCCGCCAGCCATCGGGTGGCGAACGCCTGGGTGTAGAGGCTCGACCAACCCGTCTGGCCGAGCAGACTATCGGCCGTGCGAAGATAGCCCACGGCCTGCTCGACAGCGGCGGTGTCCCGGGCGCGCTCGGCGGCTTCGACCAACAGCTCGACGAATGCGGCGCGGCGATGCGCCTCCAGCTCATCGGCGTCAATGCGCTGGACCTGACTGGCGACTTCGAACACACGCTCATGGATCTGCTCGCCCCAATGATCAAGCATGGCACCAGCAATACGCGCATGCTCAGTGGCGCGTCCCGCTGGCGCCGCAAGCTGACAGGCCGCCTCAAGCACACGGTCATGGGGAAACACCAGTTGCTCGCGCTCACGCAGCAGAAAACCTGCATCGACCAGGCTTTGCACAGCATGGGCGAATTGTTGCGGCTCACACGGTAACAGCCGATGCAGCAATGATTCATCACAGCGCCCGCCGACATAGCCGGCCGTGCGCAGCACTTCGCGCTCCATCGGTGACAGGCGTTCGAGTCGCAGTACCATCAAGTCCGCGACGTTGTCGGCGTAGCGATAACCGTCCACCTCCTGTTGATTCCAGACCCAGCGGCGACCCTGCACGTCGAAGCGCACCAGACGTTCATCGATCAATGCGCGCAACACCTGGCTGACGAACAGAGGGTTGCCGGCCGTCTTGTAATGCACGACTTGCGCGAGCGCCTCAATCTCCTTGGGGTCGGCGTCCAGTTCAGCGGCGATCAGCTGCGCGACCGCGGGCACCGACAATGGCCCCAGCATGAGGTTTGTACAGGGTAACGATTGCTCACGGCCCAGCACCTCCAGCACTCCCCCCTCGCGCTCGAGGGCCTGCGACTCGGCCGCGCGATACGCCAGGATCAGCACCAGATGCCGGGGCCGCCGGGCGACGAAGGCCTGTAAAAACGACAGCGTCGAATCGTCCGCCCATTGCACGTCATCCACAAACAGTACCAGTGGGCGTCCCGGCTGAGCGAAGACGTCCAATACATCGAGCAGGGTCCGGTTGGCGCGATCGAGCGCATGTCGGGCCGGCATGTTCGGCAGCTCAGGTGTGACCCCGATGACCAGCTCGGCCTCCGGCGCCAGTTCCACCAGAAGACTGCCCCGCCCCTTGAGCCGTTCGACCAGTTGCTCGCCCAGCGTCTGCAACTCCAGAGCCGGCTTGCCCAGCAACTGGGTCATCAGCGACTTGAAGATTTCTGCCAAGGGTGCAAATGGAATTTCCTGCTGCAACAGATTGCTCTTGCCACTGGCCCAGTAGCCGGACGCCAGGGGCCGGACACCCTGATGGATCAGCGTCGACTTGCCGGCGCCCGGCGCGCCACCGACCAGCAGCACCCGGGCCATGCCATCGATGCCCACCTGATGCATCAGCTCGACCAACTGCGTACGTTCGGCCTCTCGACCAAACAGCACATCGCTGCGGGCCAAGGAAGGCAACGCATCGAAAGCGCCCAGGCGGAACGCGTCGATACGCTCATGTTCCAGCCACTGCTGTTGGCACCAGGCCAGATCTACGGCCATTGATTCGGCACTCTGGTAGCGGGCACCCGGTTCTTTCGCCAGGCCTTTGAGCAGCACTCGGCAGATGCCTTCCGGCAGATCGGCGATATGAGTCGCCGGTGATTGCGGCTGGACAGCGGCGTGCACGTGCAGCCATTGGGACGGGTCACGGGCGGTGAGCGGCAGCCGGCCGGTCAGTGCCTGATAAAGAATCGCGGACAGCGCGTAGACATCGCTGCGCGCATCAAAGCTGGCGGCATCGCGTCGTACCTGCTCGGGGGCCAGATAAGGCCATTGCTCCAGGCCGGGCAGTTCAATGGCGGGCGTTTCCCCGGCGTGGCGGTGAAAATTCATTAGTCTGACCGAGTCGGCCGCATCCACCACCAAGTGGTGGGGTAGCAGGCTGGCATGTCGCACACCCATCTTCTGGGCGCTCGCCAGCGCGTTGGCCGCGGCTACGGCGATGGCCAGCAAGCGTGCCAGTGGCAGCCCTGTGTCACTGATCAAATCATTCAGCGGTACCCCAGACACGGGATAGATCAACAGAGGCCCCTCGGCCGAGCGGATGAACGCGACAGGGGCAATCGCCCAGGCCGAATCCAGCCTCAGGTGAAAATCGCGCTCCAGCCGCTGGCATAGAGCAGGCCGTTGAATCGGCGCCCGGGCGGCGAGCCAGCGTGTGCCCGATGCCCGATCCAGGAGCGTGAACCAGGCCAGGTCGTTTTCCCGGCGCAGTATGGTGAAGGTGCAACGCTCCAGCCAGGCTTCATCGTGTACGACACCAAGACTGTGGGAACCGGATGCTGAGAGAGGGCTGCTGGGCATGAACAATCACCGCTGAAGATTCGTTTCTGGCTGAGCCTGGGAGTATACGCAAGGCTCTGGTCCGGGGGCTGCGCTCAAGCAATCCTGTCCGTCTTCGGCACCAGAATGGCCGTTGAGGGCCCCCGCCGCCTGTGGTTTTTGCGCTCTGAAATCGCCGCGTGTTATCCCTCGGGATAATTGCATTATGCGAGGCCGGCCCTTAGGGTGCGTTCTCAGTTAGTTTTCACGCCGCGTTGTCGCCCTGATGAAACGACGTTCCGGCGTCACGCCCCGTCAACGCAGTGCAGAGGAACGTATGATCCGACTCGGCCAAGCCACTATTTCCCTGGAACGGCGCGAAGCCTTTCTTGATGGACGGCCGCTGCGTGTCGGGGGCCGAGCGTTCGAAATCCTCTCGGTGCTGATGCAGGCCGATGGCCGAATCGTCAGCAAAGATGAATTGATCACACAGGTCTGGCCTGACACCGTCGTCGAGGAAAACAATCTGCAGGTGCAGATTTCCTCGCTGCGCAAGTTGCTCGGAGAAAAAGAGCTCATCCAGACGGTCCCGCGCCGAGGTTACCGATTATTGAAAGAACGTGAACCGCCCCTGCCCCTGTTCCATCCTGCGGCCCCGGGCCCCCTGGCGTCCGAGGATCAGCAGAGGATCGATCCTGACAGCGTGCCGGTGTTCATCGTGGACGATGACGCCTGCGTACGCACAGCGCTCAGCCGACTGCTGCGGGCCGAAGGCATCGTGCACCGGATTTTCGCCTCGGCCGAAGAATTGCTCAGCGCTGACCTCGACGGCAGCCCCGCTTGCCTGTTGCTGGACGTCAGCCTGCCCGAGGCGACAGGCCTGGAACTGCAATCCACACTCGGGCGGCGCGGACTGCCGTGGCCGGTTATTTTCATGACCGGTTTCGGCACCATCCCGATGTCGGTGCAGGCCATGAAAGCGGGAGCGGTCGAGTTCCTGACCAAGCCTTTCAACGACGGCCAGTTGCTGGACATCCTGCACACCACCCGTCAGTGCGCAGCGACGACGTTCGAGCAATGGCAACGCACTCAGAGTGCCCGTCAAAGGGCCGCCCTGTTGACCCCCCGTGAGCGCGAAGTGCTGCCGCTGATCGTCGCGGGTCTGTCCAACAAGCACATCGCCAACCGGTTGGGCACCAGTGAAGTCACCGCCAAGGTCCACCGCAAACACATCATGGAGAAGATGCAGACGCGCTCGCTGGTGAGTCTGGTCAGCCTGTATGGCTTGCTCAGCGCCGAGCCGGCGTTTGGCACGCAGGGTACTTCATGACGATCGACACTGGCTGCACCGCCCCCGGATCATCCGGCAGCGTCATGACCATCGTCTGCATCGTGGACGACGATGCGTCCGTGCGCAAAAGCCTGGCCAACCTGCTTCGGTCGGCCGGATACCGCGCCCGGGTATTCGCCTCGGGCGAGGAATTCCTGGCCCTGGAAAACTTCAATGACATCGCCTGCCTGTTGCTGGATTTGAAAATGAACGGCCTGTCAGGGATAGACGTCATGCACGCACTGACGCTCAAGCACAGAAAATTCCCGGTGATTTGCATGTCGGCACATTGGGATGAAGCGACACTGGCCGAAACCGGTCGCTATAAACCCATCGAATGCCTGCGTAAGCCCTTCAGCAGCGATGCTTTGCTGAGCGCTATCGAGTTTGCACTTCAAAGTGAGTGTTGAAGGTTTTCCTGAGAGCCAATATGGCATCTGACCAGGGCAGACGGAGTCATCATGTCCCAGGCTGGCACGTTTGGCGGCGGGACGGACTATCTATAATGGATTGATCAGGGCTGATCGCAATAAGGACTGTCTGGAGTGCTCTGCAGGTGTTGCGCCTGGCACAGAGCGACCAAGGCGGACGTTCACGGGGACAGCGCTCTGACCGCAGGCAACGACCGTACTATAATTAATCTCTGTCAATGTTTGCGTGGCGAGCGCTCCAAAACGAATCAGGTGTCCATAGCGTTCACCTGACAGGCAGCGGACGGCACAGCAAATGGGATGGACAGTACGTCTGATTACGCGAGAGAGAGTTCAGCCATGAAAAATCACTCCTTCCAGCATTACGCTCATGGTTTGGAAATGGCCGTTCACGATGCATGGATTACCGCCAAGGTGAAGTCGGCCCTGGCATTTTCCGATCCGACCCTTAGCCTGCATATCAATGTCAAAACCCATGCGGGCGTAGTGGGGTTAAGCGGCCGCGTCAATACTCACAGACAATGTGAACAGGCCATTGGTCTGGCCCGTTCGGTTCATGGTGTCGCCGAGGTCGATGCCAGCGACTTGCAGACCCATGTGTTCACGCCAGGGAGTTTTCCAGAAGCACCCAACGCCGAAGAGAGCACTGAGCGCCGGCCACAATCGTCAACAAAGATGGACGACAAATGATAATGGCAACTTTGCAGGCGCCGCGCTCCCAGTCGGGAACCGAGGGCGGAGGGAAGCTCAATGCCTGTGTGCCCCCAGAGTGAATCGCCCATGGCTTCGTGGACATTTCCGACTGGCTGCTTCTGGCCGATTCTGTTGAAGAAGTAGCTCCCCTGTCTGGCCTTCGCAAAATCTCGGCATTGGCCGACGGGGGATCACACAGCAGCCAATCACCTTCTGCGCAGCATTGATCCGTGTCTCGATCTGAGCGACCTGCGCCATTGCCTCGCCGATTTCTACAGCCCGATCGGGCGTCCCTCGTTTGATCCCGAACGGATGATCCGCATGCTGGTCGTGGGCTATTGCTACGGCATTCGCTCCGAACGACGGCTGTGCGAAGAGGCCCATTTGAACTTGGCTTATCGCTGGTTTTGTCGGTTGAACCTTGAAGATGAAGTGCCTGATCACTCAACCTTTTCCAAGAGCCGACACGGCCGTTTTCGGGACAAAGCTCAAGGAAGGGCCGAGAAACCACTCAATGTGGTCAGCAGGTTCTCCAGTGGTGGTCGTGCCTGAGTTCGGACCAGCTGAAAATCCGGCTTTTTTCAACAGAATCGGCCAGGAGCGAACACTCGAACACATCACCTGATCGGCGGTTTTTGTAGGGCGAAGCGGTCACCCGTGTTCCGCTGCCAACAATGACCTGAACTGCGAAATGTTCTCTGAAGATAACCCGGCAGCTTCGAACACTGCGCAGGTAAAGCTAACGGGTGCAGGGCCTGGAGCAGTTATGATGCGGTCGGCAACCACAGCTACTGGACTGCTTCGATAAAGCGTGGACCCTTCATAACCTACGGCATTCTGTTGTAAGAAGTCAGCGCTGTTCGAGGTATGAGAAACCGTGTCGAGAAGCCCGGCCCTCGCAAGTGCCAGCGTTCCCCCACAGATACCGGCAATTGTCGCTCCACTTGAACGACTAGCATGAAGAAAGTCTCGAATATCCGGTGCTTCCGCACGTTCCCAGACCATTCCACCGATGACGACAACAACGTCCGGTTTCCAGTCCAGGCATTATTGCAAACTGCTATCGACAGTGACAGCCAGTCCACCCTGCGAGCGGAACTGCCCCGTAGCAGGGGCCGGGGCTTTACTGCCAAAGCGGATCAGCTCATTGGAGAAACACAGCCCGACGATGATCAGTGCCGCGGCGCAGAGTGCAAACATGGCGCCTTTGCTGAAGCCGGATTGCATTGATGACGGTCCCTGTCGTTGCTTTTGTCGTTAGATAGAAGCCAGCCCACATCGACGGCGCCAGGTTCGAGGATACAAAGATCCCGCCAAACCCGGCATTGATTGTGTGACTCGTCCTGGACAAGGGGCAAGCCCAGGCACTTACAGTGGCAAGGTATTGCAGTGCTTGATCTCCTTGAGCGAAAACCCGGTGTACATTTCCTTGATATTGCCCAGCGTACGTATGCGATGCATGGCGAGTTCATGGAATGCCTCCATGTCTTTGACGACTACCTGCAAGAGGTAGTCGTATTTCCCCGACACTTTGTGACAGGCAATAATGTTGGGCAGCGCCAGAACACCCGCTTCGAAATGATCCATGGCGTCCTCGCAGTGACTATCGAGGGTGACGCTGATGAAAGCAAAAAGTCCCAGCCCCATGGTCTTTGGGTTCAAGTGCGCGTGATACCCGACAATCACCTCCTCTTCCAGGCGTTTGAGGCGCTTCCAACAGGCTGGCGCTGACAGGCAGACACGAGCGGCGATCTCGGCGTTCGTCAGGCGACCATTCATTTGCAGAATTTCCAGAATTGAACGATCAACCTTATCCATTTCCACTCTGTGTTCTCTCCCTTTAACAATGAGTACGCGGCAGGGCGATTGGCCCCATCCCCCAGGTCCTTGATCAAGCATCCATTTCCAGGAACGACAAATACTAGAAAGGAAATTACATAAAGAACACATTTTGGATAATTAACGTCTGAAAAATAATTAAATACAGATCCGTTTCGAACGTTAATTTTCGAGGTACTGAAATACAATTTCTTGTCATTTCCGACACCCTGGCCACTGGCTCTGACAATAAAAACAAGTAACAACGGAGGCAATATTGAGCATTTTCAGAACAAAAGACCTGGACGCAATGATTGCTGCTGCCCGAGCGCCTGCCGGGTTGAAAAAAGTGCTGGGGCCGATGGATCTGGTCCTGATTGGTATCGGAGCAATCGTGGGGACGGGCATCTTTGTATTGACCGGAACCGGCGCACTGACTGCGGGACCGGCCCTCACGGTTTCATTCCTGTTAGCGGCGTTGGCCTGTGCATTTGCAGCGCTCTGTTATGCCGAGTTCGCCTCATCCGTACCGGTAGCAGGCTCGATTTACACCTACAGCTACGCGACGCTGGGAGAGCTGGTGGCCTGGATGATCGGCTGGGATCTGATGCTTGAATACGGGCTGGCCAGTTCGGCTGTGTCTGTTGGGTGGTCGGGTTACTTCCAGTCCCTGCTGAGCGGATTTGGGCTGAATCTTCCGCTTGTGCTTACGGCGGCTCCAGGCTCTTTGCCCGGTGTGGAAACCTGGCTCAACCTGCCCGCGCTGGTGATTATGCTGGCAATTACCTGGATGCTTTCCATGGGCATCAAGGAATCCGCGCGCGTAAACAACGTGATGGTGATCATCAAGATCGCCGTGGTGCTGCTCTTCATCGCCGTTGGTGTGCGACATGTTCAGCCGGCTAACTGGCAACCATTCGCGCCCTTCGGTGGCCAAGGCATTTTGAGTGCTTCAGCCCTGGTTTTTTTTGCTTTTATTGGTTTCGATGCGGTTTCCTCTGCCGCCGAAGAAGTGAAAAAACCGGCGCGTGACCTCCCCATCGGCATTATCGGTTCCTTGGCCGTTTGTGCAGTGTTGTACGTTGCCGTTTCAATGATCATGACCGGCATCGTGCCCTATGCCCAATTCCTTGGCGTTGATCATCCGGTCTCATTGGCGTTGCAATATGCCGGTGAAAGCTGGGTTGCCGGGTTCGTTGATTTAGGCGCAATCGTTGGCATGACGACTGTCATTCTGGTGATGGCGTACGGTCAAACCAGGATCATCTACGCGATGTCGCGCGACGGACTGCTTCCCCAGCGCCTGTCCAGGGTTCATCCACGATTCGGCACACCCTTTTTCGCCACCTGGATGGTCGGAATAGTCTTCGGGCTGATCTCGGCACTGATTCCGCTGAACGTCCTCGCCGAGCTGATCAATATCGGTACGTTGGCCGCATTCAGTCTGATCTCGGTGGCAGTGATCGTATTGCGCAAGACCCGACCCGACCTCCCTCGCGCATTCAGATGCCCGGGCGTGCCCGTTGTTCCGTTGCTCGCCATCGCGTTCTGCGTAACCTTGATGACCTTCCTCAAGCAGACGACCTGGCTGGTATTCGGGGCGTGGTTGGCAATTGGCCTGGTGATCTACTTCGCCTATGCGAGGCGCCGCTCGTTGTTGCATTAATCCGGCATTTCGCCAGGTCTCTCTGGAGTGCCGATCAGCCTCCAATCGTTTTCAGGTACGCAACTGCATTCCAGTTGCGCACCTGATTGCATTCGCCTGTCGATCCTCACCTCATTTGTCCTGCTGATCGTGCCGATCTTCATCGCTGCGGTAGCGGCCTGGCTGAAAAACCGCAGCGATCGATCGAACATGACCGGGGTGACGCATTAAACTAGCCACCCCACTATGCTGTCCTGGACTCCTGCATGAACGTCAATGACGCAAGTTTCGAAGAACTGTTGGACGCCCTGCACGACGGCGTCTACATCACCGACGGCGATGGCAACACACTCAAGGTCAACAAGGCCTACGAACGCTTGACCGGCCTCAACAGTGCCGAACTGGTGGGGCGCTCCATGCAAGTGCTGGTCAATGAAGGGACGATCTCTCAGTCCGCCACCCTGCGGGTTTTACGCGAAGGCCTGCCCGTTTCGGTAATGCAGAGCGTAAGTCACGGGAAAAAGCTGTTGGTCAGCGCAACACCGATCTTCGACAGCGTCAAACGCATCCGTTACGTGGTCAGCACCGTACGCGACATGACCGAGTTATTGCGCATGAAGCATGAGCGTGACGAACTGCATCAGCTCAAACAACTGCGCAACAGCACCGCGCAATTGCATGCCGGTCAACGCGACGAACTGTTGAACTCCCTGCCCGTGGCGGACCAAAAAGTTTCCGGCCGGGTCTTCGCCCTGGCGCGCCAGGTGGCCAGCAGCTCGGTGAAGGTGCTGCTGCAAGGCGAAACAGGTGTCGGCAAGACCCTGGTCGCGCAATACATCCACAATGCCGGCCCCCGTGCCAAAGAGCCGTTTCTGGCACTCAATTGCGGTGCACTGCCGGAAAATCTCATCGAGGCCGAACTGTTTGGCTATGTCCCCGGTGCCTTTACCGGCGCCGGGCCGAAAGGCAAGCGTGGCCTGCTCGAGCTGGCCCACCACGGGACGTTGTTTCTGGACGAAATTGGCGATTTGCCGTTACCGGTCCAGGTCAAGTTGCTTAAGGTGATCGAAGAAAACCGCTTCATTCCGGTTGGCGGGCTGGAGCTCAAGGAAGTGGACGTGCGGATCATCAGCGCCTCCCATCATGACCTCAAGCAGCGGGTGGCACAGGGGCAGTTCCGCGCGGACCTGTATTACCGACTCAACGTCGTCCCCATCCACATTCCCGCCCTGCGCGAGCGGAGTGAGGAAATCCCGGCGCTGTTGCATTTCTACCTGGAGACCTACAACGGCCGTTACGCACGCCAGATGCAGTGGAGCCTGGAAGCGCTCGACCTGCTGTGTGAGTACGCCTGGCCAGGCAATATCCGTGAGTTGATCAACGTGGTGGAGCGGCTGGTGGTCACCACCCAGGGCGATACCATCGAGGCGCTGGATCTGCCCGAAGAGATACTCAACCTCAGCCCGCAGGACACCGACCAGGGCCACCTGCCGCTGCGCAAGATTGTCGAGAATGCCGAACGCGCGGCGATTCGCGCGGCACTGCGCTTGCACAAGACCACCCGCCTGGCGGCGAAGGCCCTGGGTGTGAGCCAGGCCACCGTGGTGCAAAAAATGAAGCGCTGGGAACACTCTGACTGACAACGCTTGATCAGTATTTCAATCAAACAGCCCCCAGGCGATCAGGATGCTGATCGCAACTCCCCTGCATTAATCCCGCCTTTTCCCCGCAAAGCCCCGCCATCCGGGGCTTTGCGCATTCTGGCACGCCATTCGCTATGTCCGGTTGACACGCCCTTGCGCAAACAACAACTACATAGGACGAGCCAATGACTGCCTCAGCGTTCAAAATCGCCAATCGACTGATTACCGGAGAAGCCGCCCTCGAGCAGCTATCCGTGGAACTCACCCGCCTGAATATCAACTTTCCGCTCATCGTCACCGATGCGGTGCTGGTCAAGTCCGGCACGGTTGACCTTGCCCTTGCGCAATTGGGAGGTCGGCGTTACGGCGTCTTTGATCAGGTCAAGCCTGAACCCGAGATCGCCATCGTTGAAGACTGCACCCGCGCCTTCCACGAAGGCGGTTATGACGGCCTGATCGGCCTCGGCGGCGGCAGCGCCATTGACATCGCCAAAGGCGTCGCGGCCTTCGCCGGGCATGACGGCCCGTTGGCCGAGTTGTTCGGCGTCGACCTGGTCAAGCAAAAGGGCCCTGCCCTCATCGCCATTCCGACCACCGCCGGCACCGGCTCGGAAGTGACCAGCGTCGCGATCTTTTCCGACAAGCAAGCGCAACTGAAAAAGGGCATCGTCAGCGACTACCTGCTGCCGGATGTCGCCCTCGTCAGCCCGGCCATGACCCTGACCTGTCCGCGCAGCGTCACCGCCGCCAGTGGCGTGGATGCCCTGGTCCACGCCATCGAAGCTTATCTGTCGGTCAATCGCTCGCCGATCACCGACGCACTGGCACTGGGCGCCATCAAATTGATCGCCAAGGCCCTGCCCAAGGCTTATGCCAACCCGGCCGACCTGCAAGCTCGCGAAGACATGGCCACCGGCAGCCTCATGGGCGGCATGGCCTTTGGCAATGCCGGCGTCGGCGCGGTGCATGCGTTGGCCTACCCGTTGGGCGGTCGCTTCAACATCACCCATGGCGTGAGCAATGCCTTGCTGCTGCCGCACGTGATGCAGTGGAACAAGATGGCCTGTGTCGAGCGCTTCCGCGATATCGCCGAAGCGATGGGCCTGCGCGTGTCCCACCTGAGCGACCCGCAAGCCGCCGATGCCGCTGTGCAGGCCATGGCCGATCTGTGTGAGGCGGTGGAGATTCCCAAAAGCCTGCGCGCCTTTGACGTTCCTGAGGACGCCATCCCGGCCATGGCCGAAGAGGCCAGCAAGATCGAGCGCCTGATGCGCAACAACCCGCGCCGCCTGAGCGCCGTCGATATCGAAAAAATCTATCGCTCGGCGTTTTGATTGGCGCCCCTCAAACCGTACAACGCTCGATGTCCCATCGAGCGCTCACCCTACAAGATCAATAAAACAGGTGCAGCCTATGTCCAGTTCCCCTGAACCACGATACGAAAGTCCGTACATCGCCCTTGGCCCGTTCAAGGTGCGCTTGCCCTTTATCCACTACAAATTCGAGTTGCCGGACTACCTGCAAGGTTTGCTGATGTGCGCAGTCGACCTGGCGGCGATCCCGCTGATGACCGAATTGCTCGGGATGCCATTCGAAGTGGCACTGGCAGTGGTCATGCTCAACGGCTTGCTGTACCTCACCCACCACTTGCTCGGCGACCCGACCGTACCGGGCTGGATCACCCCGGCGGTGCCGCTGCTGATGGCCTATTGCGCAACCTTTCCGGTAGGCCCGGAACGTGTCCATGCCTTGATTGCGTTTCAATTGATGCTCGGCGTGTTCTCCATTGCGCTGGGGGCCACGGGGATGGCCAAACGCGTGTTCACCTACATACCGGCGGCCATGAAATCCGGGATCATCGTCGGCGCGGGCCTGAGTGCCGTGATCGCGGTGTTTCAGGTAGGTGGCAAGTTTGACGCGTTCCCCTGGACGATCTCCATCGCGGTGGGCCTGGCTTTCTACCTGATTTTTTCCCAGCACTTCCAGGTACTCAAGCAGAAGAACGCGTTCTGGTGGAATTTCGCCAAGCTCGGCATCCTGCCGATTGTCCTGCTGGCGGTGGTCATCGCTCCGCTGTTCAACGAGGCGCCGTGGCCGACCATTCAATGGGGCATCAGCCAGCCGGACTTCGTTGGTTTGTGGACCCACTACACGGTGTTCGGTCTCGGCATGCCGCCTTTGTCGATGTTCATCTCGGCAATTCCAACGGTGCTGGCGGTGTACATCATCGTGTTCGGCGACGTACTGAGCGCCAAGGTACTGCTGGACGAAGCTGAACAGATCCGCACCGACCAGAAGATCGACTACAACCCGGACCGCGCGCACCTGATCTTCGGCGCACGCAACGCCTTCATGAGCATCTTCGGCCCCGACGTCGCCATGTGCGGACCGAAGTGGGCAGCCATGCTGGTGGTGATCATCGAACGTTTCAAGGGTGGGCCGAAGGCAATGGGTTCGATCATTGGCGGTGTCGGCTCATTCCGCTGGGGGACCAATACCGGGCTGCTGCTGTTGCCAGTGGTAACCCTGGTGCAACCGATCCTGGGCGTCGCGCTGTCCCTGACCCTGCTGATCCAGGGTTATGTCAGCGTGCGTCTGGGCATCCTGGAAGCGCGAAGCCAGCGTGACCTGGGTATCGCCGGGGTGATCGGCGCGGTGCTGGCAATCAAGGGCGCGAGCTGGGCGTTCGCCATCGGCGTGGTGTTGTGCTTGCTGATCTACGGCAAGAACTTTTTCCGTGGCGAAAACGACCGGACCTTTGCCCGTGACCTGAACACGCCGCAGACTTCGCCCGAGACGCCGTTGAAACCGGCCACGGTTCAACGTGTGGCCGAGACGGCGGCAGTCGAATAAGGCTTCGATCTTCGTTCATGGCGCGCGGCGTAGTGCCGACGCCATGAACAGGTCCGCATTTACCCCATATAACCAAGCTTGACGGGCGCCAACCAGGGCAGACGGACATCCCGGGTGTCAATCGACTCGGTCCTTACTTTTCCCACTCGGCCTTGGGAATCATCAAGCCGTGGTTACCGTTATAAGCGGCGCGCTCAGGCTGTTTCCAACCCTCCAGCAGCGAATCGTCGAGACGGTAGATTTCCACGCCGAGAGGACGGCAAACCTTCAGCGGATCCTCCGCGTCGGGGCCCCACATCGGCAATGACAGGTCACCGCCCGGACAGGTGGACAGCGCGCAGAGCAGGTCGATTTCCGCGAAAAACTCCAGGTAGTCGCCCTGCTTCGCCGGGCACGCCTTCATGAAGTACATGTCGTCGTGATTGAGGCCAGTGCACTGGAAAATGTTCAACACATCGTGCACGTCGAACTCGGTCAGGCCGTGCGGCAACACCGCGCGGGTCAGGTTGGAGTGGCAATGGTGATGAAAATCCTCGCCGGTGAGCATCTTGTTCACGTAAGGATCGCAGCGGGTGCCGAGCAGGTCGTGCAAGCGGCCGCCATGTTCGTCGATGCCGTACCCGGCCAGGCTGTCGTCGGTGATGGTGACCATCGGCCGCAGGAACGGCAGGTTCGACCACAAACGGTCGTAGGTGGTGACGTGCGCGCCTTGCAACTGACGGGTGCGGGCGGCCCACATGCGTTCGCGGGGATCGTTGGCGCTCCACACGTTGAAGTCGCCGACCTGCGGCCCCACAGGCGTGGTCACGCGAAACACATGCCCCGCCGGCACCTTCCAGGCGCGGCCGGTACGAATCGGCACTTCGAATTGCTCGACCAGCGTGCGGCCTTCCCTGCTTTCGCGCACGCGGTCATAGAACGCTTTGTCTACCTGCAATGCGGCGCCCTTGCTGACTTGGTAGGCCGCTGGATAATCCTTGTACATGATGGATCCTCTCTTCAGTGTTTTGGTCGGCTGCTCAGAATATCCAGCAGCACGAGTTCGGAGTCGTTGAGATAGCTGCTCATGGCTTCCTCGGCTTCCTTCTTGCGGCCATCGCCCAGCAGGTCGTAAATATGCCGGTCGCGTTCAAGCCAGGGTTTCTGGAAACTTTCCTCGCTGGGAGCGTTGGAAAACACCAGGCGCATCTGGGCCGCCACCTGGGTGAAGAATTCGTCGAACAGTGGGCTGCGCATCAGGCCGACGATGTGTTGGTGAAAACGCAGGCTGTGGGTACCGAAGGCTTGCCAGTTCTCGCGATCCCGGGCCAGTTGCGCCGCCTCGAGGGCATCGAGCATCAGATCGGACTGGTACTCGCGTAACGGCTTGCTCGCGGCGATCGCCTGCAATTGGAGCGTGCGGCGGACGTTGAAGATGTCGCGCACATCGTCGATACCCATTCGGCGCACCATCACACCTTTGTTGCGCACATAGCTGGTCAGGCCTTCGCGACCCAACTGGTGCAGCGCCTCGCGTACGGTGTTGCGCGAGGCGTTGTAGGCGTTGACCAGTTCGCTTTCCACCAGTGGCATGCCTGGCAACAGGCGCCCGCCAATGATGTCTTCGCGCAGCTCGATGGCGACCTGGTCCGGCAGCGACAGGCTTTTTTCCTTGGGTTGACTCACCGTTGCACGCCCTCCGTTCACGCGAGGTTGCGCGTGGCTTTCTTGCCCATCAGACCTTTTTGCATGTTCGTATCCTCGGTAGGTGGAAGCAGTAAAGGCGATCGTGATTGTTCAACAATCACTTTGTTACTTATATGCGTATACCGTGCCAATCATTGAATTCAAGGCCTGCTTGAAAGCTTTTTGTCTGGAGAACGCCTTTTATGGACAGACGGGTACGCCAACACCGTGCGACTCGTTACCGAACGCTACGTTGCAGAGCAAAAAACAGTTTTTACGCAGCTGAAATTCCGGGTTATTACCGAACGCGCGCGATTCCCGCATAGCTCGCAAGCTGCAATGGATTGATCGTCAATGTGGAGGGGCCGGCGTATTACCTGTTCCGGGTTATGCGCCCTACGGTACTAGCGATGGTTTCGATAGCGTTCGGTCAAAGACTGCACGAGGGTGACGTAGGATTGCGTCTCGGCGTAGGGAGGCACCCCGTTGTACTCGACCACGGACGCTTCGCCAGCGTTGTAACCTGCCAACGCCAGCACCTGGTTGCCGTTGAAGCGTTTGAGCAGCCAGGCCAGGTAGCGCACGCCGCCACGAATGTTCTGTCGTGCGTCGAACGGATCGTCCACGGCGAAGCGCTCGGCGGTGGCGGGCATCAACTGCATCAGCCCCTGGGCGCCGGCTTCGGAAATGGCGTTGGGGCGAAACGCCGATTCGGCATGTATCACTGCGCGGATCAGCGCCCTGTCGACACCATAATGACCCGAAGCGGCTTCGATCTCCCGCCGATAGGAATGGGTGTCCAGGCGCAGTGAGGCGACCTTGAAATCCTTCGACGCCATACACAGATAGCAGCCCTTGATGTAATAGAGTTCAAGGACATCGACCCGTGCGGAGATCCCGACGGGACGCCGGCTCACAAATTGACGAATACCCTTGTGGATGAAGGTGTACACCCGAATCCGCACCGCGCCTGAGTCGTCGTCCCGCACAAGCCGTGGCAGGGCCATTGCCCTGGCACCGACACCTGCGCCCGTCATGCCATTGAGGCGAGTGCAGCGGGCGCTGGCGATGGCTTGGCTGGTGTAGCTGATGGCTCCGTCCCTGGCTTGGCACTTGAACATGGCGCTGGCGCACAGTGGAGCGACCAGCAAGGCCAGCTCGATGCAGCCAAGAAGGCTCTTGCGAGCCCATCGCCATGCTCTGGAACTCATCACATCACATCGCTCCGCGCCGCAGGCGCCGATCAGGCCTGGGGCGCCTGCCCGGGCGCTGCCTTTGGAGGGCCTGTTCCGGGTGACCCGCCTGTTGTTCTGATAGTTATACCCCCTTGTAACCGGCCTTGGATCTTGCATTGACGTACGGGCTGCCGGCGTTCCCGGGCGAACGCAGGCCAACAGTGCTTAATGCCCGACGACTGGATAGGGGGCATGCCGTCGCAAACGGATGTCTCCTTGTGGCTGTCTCCTGTCTTTCGCGACATCCAACCAGTAATCCCTGGAACCGTAACTGCAGGTTATTTCCCGCATTTGTATGGGGTCCAGTCAATCATTTGCCCTGAATAACCGAGTAAACCAGCATTTCGCAGGGTCCCATCCGGCATTTCGCACACCCATAATGGACTTACAACAATAAGGGTTCCCCCTGAGGCACGTAAGCCATGTACAAAGACCATATCGTCAAGCCTCGCAAGACCGATAGCGCAGCATTCATGGGCGCAATCGCTGTCGTGATCTTCATCGTCACGCTTTTCTGCGGTGTAGGCGAAGGCCGCCTTTCCCGGCTGATGGGGCCAATCGTGCTTGACCTGCAAGCCCCCCTGGCGCGAGACATAGCCGTTGGCGGCACCTTCACCCTCACGGTGGTCCTGAACCTGTTCATCCTCGGCCGTTTTCCCTTGCGCACGCAGATCATTACGGTCTGGTGCGAATTGCTGGCGCTGTTCCTTCTCTTTTTCGACACCTTCAATCTTTCCTACAGTTTCATCGCGGCCAAAGTAGGCTTCATGATTACCCAAGGGGTTTTCACTACTGTCTACGTGTCCGCTATTTCCATTGCCATCGCGTTCGTCCTGGCGTTATTGGGCGCAACGGCCCGCTTATCATCCAACGGCTTCGCCATTGCCATCGCCAGCTTCTACACCTCGTTCTTCCGCGGTGTTCCGCTGCTCATCCAGATCTACCTCATCTACCTGGGCATTCCTCAACTCGGTTATGTGGTCGGGGCCGTACCAGCGGGGATCCTCGCACTCTCGCTGTGCTATGGCGCTTATATGACGGAGATCTTCCGCGCGGGTATCAGCAGTATCTCCCGGGGGCAGTGGGAAGCATCCCGGGCTATTGGCCTGACGCCCTTTCAAACGATGACTCGCGTGATTCTCCCGCAGTCCATGCGCCTGATCATTCCGCCGACCGGCAACCAGTTCATCTCGATGCTCAAGGACAGTTCGCTGGTGTCCGTGATCGGGGTCTGGGAACTGATGTTCCTGGCGCGAACACAAGGGCGAGCCGAGTTCCGCCACCTGGAAATGCTCATCACCGCCGCCGTGCTCTATTGGCTGCTGTCGATCGTGCTGGAAACCGTCCAGGCACGCCTGGAAAAGCACTTCAATCGCGCCCATCGCTGAGTCAGGAGCATCAGAATGAATCCGCCGTCAACTTCAGCAGCCCCTGCCCCGTGCCCCGCCATATCGATTCACGACATGCATAAATGGTATGGGGATTTTCATGTGCTCAAAGGCATCGACCTGCACATTTCCAGCGGCGAAATCGTGGTCGTGTGCGGACCGTCGGGTTCCGGCAAGTCCACCTTGATCCGCTGCCTGAATCTACTGGAAGACTTCCAGAAAGGCAGCGTGTTCATCGATGGCACCGAGCTGACCCGGGATGCCGCCTGCGTGGCCGGCATCAGGCGTCAGGTCGGCATGGTGTTTCAGCAGTTCAACCTGTTTCCCCACTTGACCGTCCTGGAGAACCTCATGCTGGGGCCTCGCCTGGTGAGCAAGCTCAGCGAAGCCAAGGCCCGGGAACTTGCCTGCGAATACCTCGAGCGAGTGCGGATCGGCAATCAGGCAGACAAGTTTCCCGGCCAGCTCTCGGGCGGCCAGCAGCAGCGCGTTGCCATCGCCCGAGCGCTGTGCATGCGACCGCGCATCATGCTGTTCGACGAACCCACCTCGGCACTGGACCCGGAGATGGTCAAGGAAGTGCTGGATGTGATGGGCGAACTCGCCGAAGACGGCATCACCATGGTGTGCGTTACCCACGAAATGGGATTTGCCCGGCGGGTCGCCGACCGAATCATTTTCATGGACCAGGGCTGCATCATCGAACAAGCCAGGCCCAATGAGTTTTTTGATAACCCCCGGCACGAACGCGCCCGGGAGTTTCTATCGCAGATTCTCAGCCACTGAGAAGCATCGTTACCGAGTCATCGACAAAAACAACAACAAAACACGCACCCAAGATATCCGGAGGCTTTCTCATGATCTCGTTTACCCGCTTCTTCGCTGCAACCGCTGTCGCCGCTGCCATCGCGATGACTACGGGCGCCGCCTGGGCCGGCTCGACCCTGGACCGCATTCATGAAACGAAGATGATCAAGGTGGCCACCGCGGCAAACTGGCCCCCCCAATCGTTCCTGGGCCCGGACAATACGCTGCAAGGTTTCGATATCGATGTCGCCACCGAAATCGGCCGACGCCTTGGGAGCAAGATCACCTTTGTGACGCCCGAGTACGGGATCATCACCGCAGGACGCTGGTCGAATCGCTGGGATCTGTCGGTCGGCTCCATGACACCCACCACCGAGCGCGCTCGCGTCCTCGACTTCCCGGCGATTTATTACTACACACCCTATGTATTCGCGGTGCACAAGGATGCCGCCGGGGCTAAATCGGCGGATCTGAACGGCAAGATTATCGGCGTCGAGGCAGGGACAACGTCGGAGGACTATATCAATCGTCGGCTCAAGATCGACGCGGCCGACGTGCCACCCTTTACCTACGACGTCACGCCTGGCGAGGTCCAGACCTACGGCGACAGCATGGGGCCTCTGGATGACCTGCGCATGGGTAACGGCGTGAGACTGAACGCCACGTTGTCCGCGCTGCCAACCATCGTGGCCGCCATCAAGAATGGTTATCCCATCGTGCGAGTGGAAGGCAAACCCGCTTACTACGAACCTTTGGCCATCGCCGTCGACAAGGGTGATGAAGCGTTCAGCAAGGCGCTGGGGAAAATCGTCGCGGACATGAAAACCGACGGCACCCTGAAGCAACTTTCGCAAAAGTGGTACGGCACCGACCTTACCCAAGTGCAATAACCCATGTATCGCAGGGTGCCCGCTTTCAACGCGGCGCCCTGCATACCTGAGCCGCAAAAAGGACAACGGACTTCATGCACACCTATAACAACAATTACTACACCGCCACGATGCACCACGCGACTCAGCGCGCGGCGCTGTCAGGTAATGCGCAGGCCGATGTGTGCATCGTCGGTGCCGGCCTGGCCGGCTTGAGCACTGCCTGGGAACTGGTATCACGAGGGCAATCCGTGGTGCTTCTCGACGCAGGCCGTGTGGCGTGGGGAGCCTCGGGTCGCAACGGCGGTTTCGTCCTGCAGGGCTGGTCCGAAGGGTTATCCTCCATCGAGCGTCGCTGTGGCAAGGCGACAGCCGCTTCGCTGTTCAAGTTGTCCCTTGAAGGCGTCGATATTGTTCGAGACAGGATCGCCCGTCATCAATTGCAAGGTTGCGCGCCGACGCCTGGAAAATTGAGCGTCGTGCGCTATGAGGATGGTGACAACCTTCAGCGCATGCGGGACAAAATGGCGGCTGACTACGATTTCCATCTCCAATACCTGGATCGCCAGGCCGTGCGCGAAAGACTGAAGACTGACCGGTATTTCCAGGCGCTTCGCGATGTCCATGGCTTTCACTTTCACCCCTTGAATTTTTGCCTGGGACTGGCCCGGCTCATCGAGCTCGGCGGCGGCAGGATCCATGAACATTCGCCCATGGTCCGGGTTGAGAGCGAGCGCGGGCGACACCGGGTGATCACCGATCAAGGCACGGTCGATTGCGCCCATGTCGTGTACTGCTGCGGTGGCTACGGTGGCCCCGAGTTCGGTAAGTTACGGCGCGCATTCCTGCCCATCGCGACCTACGCGGTGTTGACCGAACGCTTGGGCGAACGCCTGCCAGAGGCGGTGTGCACCACCGACGCCGTGGGTGACAATCGCCGGGCTTCGGACTATTACCGAGTCGTCGATGGTGACCGCCTGCTCTGGGGCGGTCGGATCACCACCCGAAACCTGCAGGATGAAAAACGCCTGGGGCAATTGCTGACCGACGACATCCTCGATGTCTATCCGCAATTGCGGGGCATCAGGATCGACAAAGCCTGGTCCGGGCTGATGGGGTATGCGCGGCACAAAATGCCTCATATCGGCCCGCTTGGGCGAGGGCTGTGGGCATGTACATCGTTTGGCGGCCATGGTATGAACACCGCCCCGATTGGCGGACGCGTCATTGCAGAAGCCATTTGCGGCGAGACCGATCGCTACCGTTTGTTCGATGCCTACGGCCTGGAATGGAATGGCGGCCCTCTCGGCCCGGCTGCCGCACAAACGGTTTACGCCGGTCTGAAAATGATGGATATATTCCAGGAAGCGCGCTCGCAACGAAGAGCGACTCATAAGAACTGAAACCGAGCGAGGTCAAGGAAGTGTCCATGGATGTGCAGAGCTGCGGTCCACTTTTTAACCTGACCGACAAGGACAGGCACCTGCTTGGACTCCTGCAGGCCAACGCCAGGGAACCCACAGCTTCATTGGCCCGCAAGCTCGGGGTATCGCGCTCCTCGGTGCAGGAGCGAATCACCCGCCTGGAAAAGGCTGGCGTCATCACCGGCTACAGCGTGCGCATCGACCAGGACAGACTCCAACAGACCATCAACTGCTTCACCATGACCTCTTGCACGAACAAGAGTTACACCGATGTCATGACATCTCTGCGCAAAATGGATGCGGTGCAGGCCGTGTATGCGGTCTCGGGCGAGTCGGACTTCATCATTCATCTCGTCACCTCGACCCTGAGCGAGCTCAACGCGGAGCTCACCCGGATCAACATGATCAAGGGGGTGGCGCATACCGCCTCCCACATCGTGATGGAAACCAAATTCAGCCGGAAGCTGATGCTGTAGGGGTTCCCGGTGTCTGCGCTAAACCAACAAGCACATCATCTGTAGCGAGGCCAAGGAATGCCAATCGGCCGCGGGGATGATCTCGCGTTTTCCATCCAGTTGATCATCCCCGTTTTCCTTTACGCGAATATGGGTGATTGACAGGCAGGACTGCGTCACGTCCCGATGGAGTCGTTGATTAACGATGAAAGGGAAACTTTCAGGAAGGCTCGCAAAAATGGACTCAATTAAAAATTGAGTCCTGTCGATCAGTACCGATAGGTTGCCTGCACTGAAAATCCATTCGCACTATTTTCGTAGTTGGCACTGTATTGCGGCTGAAGACCGGAGTTGTTCGACTGTTTTACTGAGACTTTGGAATCCCAGAGATAACCATAAGCAAAGTCTATCGTCAGATCGGCATTCGGCGAATAAGCACCACCCAAGGTCACGGCCTGGCGATTCCCAACCGGAACGCGCACGCTGCGATCGGCATTTCTAATGGGCGACGGATCATAGGCGTAACCTGCGCGCAGCAGCCATTGTTGGTTCAATTGCCAGGACGCGCCAACTGCGGTGGCCCACGTGTCACGCCAGTTCATTTCTTCGGTCACACTTCCCAGGCCAGCCGCCTGGCCCAAGGGGGAAAGACCGCTGTTGACTGCCTCGACCTTCTTGATCCGGCTCCAACGTTTCCAGGTGGTCCCCAGGTATCCCGTCCAGCGACTGTTGAAATGATGGGTGATGGACGTGTCCACTGATTCGGGCATAGTGATGTCTATCTTGTTGTCATAGTTTCCGTCCAGCGGGATAACGCTCGGGGAGCCGGAAACCTCAGTATGCCCTTTGAGTTCATAGCTCACCTTCGAGTGATAGTTAATTCCCCAACGAGTCGCATCACTCAAATCAAACAAGACGCCGACGTTGTAGCCAAGCGCGGTGTCATCGCCTTTGATGGTAACCCGCGTGTCCTGGCCGTTGTTCAGGGCGCCGGTGGCCAGGTCATTCTGAAGTTTTGCATTGAAACGGTTTATGGTCGGTCCGCCTCCAATGGACACGTAATCATTGATCCGATAGGCAATGGTGGGCTGCTGGGTTATTTCCTTGGTCGTGCTGTAGGAACCATGGTAGCGGCCCTGAAAACCGCTCTCGTAATCATTGATCAGGCCACTCGGAGCATACAGGCCCAGACCAATCGAAAAACGCTCGTCAAGCGGCGTCGACATATAGGCGAAGGGCACAACCCCCAAAGGGACTGAGTCCCCTTCATTCGTTCCTGGGGCACTGCCCTGCGCATCACTGATGTCATCGCTCACCGAGACGACCGCTGCTCCGCCGGAAATCTCGGTACGCTTCAATTTGGTCAAGCCCGCCGGGTTGCCAAAGATGGTGCTGGCGTCCAGCGCGGAAGACGATCTTCCCGCATAAGCAGTACCCGCACTACTTGCACTTTGCTCGTTCAAGGCAATGCCATTGGCCCCCGCGCTTGTTGAAACGCTAAGTATTGCCGCGGCACCTGTGAATTTAATCCAGGAAGACACTTCTCGCACAGCTGAGAGACACGGAATTGCACGGTTGCTCAGGTTCATTTACCACCTCGTATTGTTGTTATTGATTGGTGCGCAGGCAAAGCTTCGCCTTCCGGTGCACTTGGCAGTGCCGGTTGGAGTTCATCTTTTTTTTGAAAAAGGCCCTGGCTGATTAGCACCAGGGCCGGAGTGGCGAAATTACAAAGTCAGGATCAATCGAGCCACTCCACCTGAAAGCTATAGCGACCTAGAAGGAGGGCCAGGGACTCTTGATGTCTCCCGGCCCGGATGCAGGCGACCAATCCACGTTGTTCATGCGCAATCACTTCGACCGCAATGTCCTTCAGACACATGCGATCCACATCCTGCCGGACTACCCTGGCAACTTCGCGCCGCTGCAACGCGGGCTTGAAGATCTTGCCCACCGCCGTCAACGGCAGTGCTTCGAGAATTTCGATCCGCTTGGGAATGGCCGCCCGCTCACTGATGTGGTGTTGAGCAAACTGCTCAAGTTCTTCGACATCGCAAACGTGGCCTGGCCGCAGTTGCACGTAGGCGACCGGCACTTCACCCGAATAGGCGTCCGGGCTGCCGATGGCAGCCGCCAACGCCACCGCTGGGTGGGCCTGCAAAGCCTCCTCGATTTGCTTGGGATCGATATTGTGGCCGCCGCGGATAATCAGCTCCTTTTTGCGCCCGGTCAGCCAGAAGTAGCCATTTTCATCCTGGCGACCCAGATCGCCCGTGTTCAGCCAGCGCTGACCATTGATGTCGATCCACAGGCCCCGGTTATGGCTTTCTTCAACGTAACCCTCGAACAGGTTCGGACCGGTGATGGTGATCAGGCCGATTTCGTCGGTGTCGGCGTCGCGCAGATACGCTCCAGCGTCATCGAGCATGACTGCACGCATGTCCTGATAGGCAATCCGTATGCCGATGGAGCCGACGAAGCGCTCGCCATGGGGCGGATTGATCGAGGAGACGCAGGCGCCTTCCGTGAGTCCGTAGCCTTCGAGGATCTTCACTCCGATCCGACTTTCGAACTCCCGGAAAAGCTCAACCGGCATCGGCGCGGCGCCACACATGGCATAACGAAGGCTGGACAGGTCGCGGCCCTGTGGTTCATTTTGCAAAAGCGCGGAATAGACAGTGGGAACGCCGGAAAACAAGTTGATGCCGAAGTGTTCAACCATCTCCCAGAAGCGTGGGATCACACCCTCACCGCGATAGCCCTGCGGCGTGCCGAGGATGACATGATCACCTTGGGTCCAGGGCATCAAGCCTGTCACCAGCTGTGCATTTACATGGAACAGCGGCAACCCACAAAAAATAACCTGGCCACCACTGCGTGGCTGCAAGTGTGCGGTCACGGCCCACGCATTGAAGACCTCCGCCCCATGCGTACGCATCGCAATCTTGGGCAGCCCGGTGGTGCCGCCGGTGCAGAAGTAAGAGGAACGCTCCTCAGGGCGCAATTGCCGGCCGCTCTTCAGGTGCGTGCCTGGCTGAGCATCCATCAACGTCCGTAACTCGTGAATCGTGCCCCCCCTGTGCAACTCACGTTCTTTCTCTGCCAGGGATTCAAGCGATTCACGCTGAGCTGCATCGACATAGGGTCCCATGCCAACCCAAACGACGTGCTTGATCTCGGGAAGTTGATCCAGCTGGGAGGCCAACTTAGGCCACAGGTCACTGCCCGGCGTCGGTGCGAGCGTTACCACCACGCTGGCCTTGGCGGCCCGCAGCAAGGCAGCCATCTGTTTGGCTTCTTGCAGCGGGTTGATCGCCATGACGATACCGGCTGCTTCACCACCCCAGATAGTGAAGTGAGTTTCCGGCAGGTTGGGCAGGATGAAGGCCAGCACTTCACCCGGGGTAATGCCCAGATCGTGGAAAGCATTCGCCGCTCGAGTGATATCTGCGACGAGTTCGGCATAGCTCCAGTGATGGGTGTTCCTGAAGCAGGTAGCGTCGGCGAAGAAACTCAGTGCGGGCGCATCGGGAGAAAGTTCGGCTGTACGCGCCAGTGCTTCATAGGTGCTGGAAGCCAGGCCACGCACGGCCAACGGAACCTGCTCGATACGTTCAATGTCGTTCAGAGATTGCACCATCATTTTCAGGCTTCCTCTACGACTCGGTTGCGTTGCATACCCAGGTCAATCACGCCATCGGCACTGCGAATGCGCGCTTCGACGACATCTCCTGCCTTGAGATACTGCGTCCGCCCTTCCTGCGCCTTGAGGAACAGCTTCCACTTGGTGGCTTCTGGCATCAGGGCCGCGATGCGCTGTTTGGCCGGCGACGGTATGCTCAGCGCGCATCCCGCCGGAGTACCGGTGGCGATCAGATCGCCGGGGGCAAGATCTTGAACGGTGGAGAGTTCGGTCAGGGTTTCAGCCGGGCCATACACCAGGTTGGCCGTACTGTCGCTTTGCCGCACTTCGCCGTTGACCGTCAGGCGCAACTGCAATGCTTTCAGGTAATGCATGTCCTGGGCACCCAGCAGGCAGAGGTAGGGGCCGACCGGGCCAAACGTACGAAAGCTCTTGCCCTTGTAGAACTGCATCTGGGGGATCTGAATGTCGCGTGCAGAGTAGTCATTGACAATGACCACGCCGGCAACGAATTCATGCAGGTTGGCGTCGTTGACGGTCACTGCGCCGCTGATTTCGCGTTTCATCACCAACCCAAGCTCGATCTCATAGTCAAGGAAACGGACGGTGCGCGGCTTGATCAGGACGCTGTCTGCGGCCACCAGGCAACTGGTCGCCTTGGTGAAGATCATGTTGTATTTCTTCGCATCCGGGTCCATGCCCGACTCGATCATGTGCTGTCGATAGTTGGCTCCCTGGCAGACGAACTGTTGATTGCGGGTCACCGGCGACAGCAGTTTCACTTGGTGCGCCTCCAACTGAGTACCATTGAGTTGAGCGAGATCATCAATACTGTTCTGGCTGATGAAGTCACCCGTGGTCTCAAAAGTACCTGGGACAATCGTGATACGGTCTTGGCGTAACACGCCCCAGTGGATACCGTTCTCAAACTCAAAGCGGACTACATGTACAGCAGACATTGAAGGTACTCCTGGGGCAGCGTTTATCCCGCGCTCGATGGCGCGAGAACTGTGGTGTTGTTCTGAGGGTGGGCTGGCGACGCTGTAGATCAACGAGCCGCCGGCGATCAGGGCACCGGCTTTGAGCACGTCTCGCCGGCCATATCGTGTCGCGTTACCCGACATGACGGCCGCGCTACCCGAACATCCGCATCAGCGTGATCAACTTGCGAATCGTCAAGTCCGGGCTGCGCCGCAGGTTGCGGATCAGGGCTCGTACATTGCTCAAGCTCATCCTGGGTTTGGTAAAACTCTTGGGCATGCGCTGCCCCCACTGCGCCATTGCCTCGGGACTCACGGGATGGATGCCCACAGGTTGTATGGCGGTAAAGATATCCCCGTCGCAGTAGTGCTCGTGTTTATCACCCCAAGGGTCTTGCCAGTAATCGAAGATCTGACTGCCCAGGATGTGCCGGCCGATGCCCCACGAGTGCTCCCAGCCCCGCTCTCGCAGAACCCGTTGCCCCATGCCCACCGCGTCGGCATCGACGACCTCATAGGCACTGTGGCTATAGGTCGCCATGAACCCCTGGGCAATCGCGAGCGTATGGTGATCCGCAGGCCTGTCACCGAGATCAAGGCGCATGAATGCGACGATCGGGGTGCCGTCAGGGAGTACCTGCACATCGCTGGGAATAAACCCGAAATGCCGGGTGTACCAGGCACAGGTCGCCTGATAGTCGGCCACTTCAATGACGATGTGACCCAGTTTGATTACTTCAGGCGGTGCAATCGGCGGGCGCTGCGTGGCGTTGATTCGCGATTGCTCTTGCGCCAGATTCCAGGGAAGTGGGGCTCTGTGTACCAGGGTTTTACCTGGCGTCTGGCCACACACTGCTTCGACGATAAACCCTGAAGGATCGGTCAGCCTGAGGTAGTGCCCGCCGCCAGGATGTGTCGATGTCTCGATCGATGAAGCACCTGGAATTTGCGTCAGCTTTTCCAGATCCTCGAGCGATTGGACTGCCAGCCCGAACCCGACAAAGCATGCATTTTCTGCACGGTGGACACGGTAACAATAGGGAGCCGGCTCAGTGCCGCGCAGATAGAGCGTTTCGGCGTTCTGATGACTGACGGCCAGGCCGAAGTCTGTCAGGAAATGCGCCGCCTCATTCAAGTCTGGCCTTTGAAAGATCAGGTGAGTCAGACCTTGGGCTTTAACCGTCGGTTGCGGATACCGGACAGGCTGTTGTGTTGCCAACTGGGGCAGTTGATTTTTGTTGTTCATTGTTCTTGTTTTCCAGTTTTTAGGGCAAAGCGATCCCTGAACCCCTGAAAACGCCAGGGGTTTTTCGTTGTTTCAGTTACCGCGCTTAGTCGATAGGAGGAAGTGCCGGCAACTCTACGGTCGCCAGCGCTCTAGCCTCCTCCAGAGGCACACCCAATGCCCGCAGCACGAGTTCCGCTGTGTCAGATCCCGATTCGCGCCACGTTCTGTGCCCTTCCAGCACCAGAAAAATCGAACCCAGGACGCTGCTCGAAATCAGCGTCAGCACTGAGAGCAATTGCTCCTGCTGAAACTGGTAGCGCCCATTGGAAAGCCCGTTCAGAAGATCCGTAGTCGCCTGGCTGCTGAACATTTCGCGTAGCGAAGAATTGCTCATGGCGAACTTATGGATGAACGCCCCCCACTGTGAGTCCTCGTGCGCTCGACGAATGAACAATCGAATGCCATTGGCAAGGCGTTGAGCCGGATCAGAGAGGGAATTGAAGCTCTTGTTGACGCGCTCATGCATCTCCTTCGCGAGATGGCTGGCGACCGCTTCGAACAGGCTTTCCATGCTGTCGATGTTGCTATAGACCGTTCCGCGCGCCACGCCGGCCGCTTGGGCGAGATCGAGAATGTTCACTTGTGAGGTGCCTCTTTCAGCGAACAGGCGGAAGGCGGCTTGATGAATGCGGCGCTGTGTTGGATTCAGGGATTCCACGGTTCTCTCTCCAGGATTACCTTATGGACTGATTGAACACTCGTGTTCATTTTACGTCAACCCTATTTTTAAACGTGTAGCTTGTTCTGTCTGAAAATCGGCCTACAGCCAGGTCAATTAGAGTCATACGTTATTGACACAATTGAACACGCATGTTCAATTGCGTTGTGTTTCAGGCTTGCCTTCTCGGCACATCAAGCCCAGCGCTGGCCGGCCGACTTTTTATTAGCTGAAGGACAGAACATGACCGGCTCAAAGCTCTTCAAACCGCTTCGTTTGCCTAACGGCACGGTGATTCCAAACCGGATCGCCAAGGCCGCCATGGAGGAGAGCCTTGCCAATGAGGATCACGCTCCAGGAGAAGCTCTGGTTAAACTCTATCGCCGTTGGGCGCAGGGTGGTGCCGGCTTGATCATCACTGGCAACGTCATGGTTGACCGCCACGCCTTGACCGGACCCGCTGGCGTAGTGCTTGAGGACGATCGGAACCTGGGCGAATTCAGGCTATGGGCCGATGCCTGCCGCAGTCGTGGAGCCCAGGCCTGGATGCAAATCAATCATCCCGGACGGCAGCTATTGGCTTCAATGGGACAATCGGCACGGGGGCCCTCTGCGGTTGCCGTTGACATTCCCGGACTATCAAAAGCTTTTGTGCCGCCCAGGGCTTTGGAGGAGCAGGAGATCGAAGAGCTGATCGAGCGCTATACCCAAGCGGCGGTGCTGGCCGAGCGTGCCGGATTCACCGGCGTGGAGATACATGCAGCGCATGGCTACCTGTTCAGCCAATTCCTTTCACCCTTGACCAACCGGCGTAGCGACCGCTGGGGTGGTAGCCTGGAAAATCGTGCGCAAATTCTCCTGCGAACCATCGATGCAATACGTCAGCGAGTGGCACCTATCTTTTGCGTTGCTGTGAAGCTCAATTCCGCGGACTTTCAGCGCGGCGGTTTCGATGCCGAGGACGCGGCTCGCGTGGTGGAAATGCTCAACGCCAAGGCGGTCGACCTGGTCGAGTTGTCCGGCGGCAGCTACGAAAGCCCGGCAATGCAGGGGCAGACCCGCGACGGCAGCCGCTTGGCTCGAGAAGCCTATTTTCTCGAGTGTGCGGAAAAAATAGGAGAAATAGCGCGCATGCCGCTGATGGTCACCGGCGGCGTGCGTAGAAAGGAGGTGGCGGAGCGAGTGGTGAGCGGCTCGGTGTCGATGGTGGGGCTTGCCACCGCGTTGGCAATCGAGCCGACCCTGCCAAGCCAGTGGATGGAAGGTAAGGACACCGAAGTGGAACCGATCGTCGTCCGCTGGAAGAACAAGGCGCTGGCATCGCTTGCAGTGGCGTCGGTGATCAAGAAGCAGCTCGGCTTGCTGAGTCAAGGAAAACGGACAAAACCCGGGACGTCGCCACTCATGGCATTGATCGGCAATCAGCTGAAGTCTCGTCGCCAGGCGAAGAGCTATCGGCAATGGATTGGCCGGGTTTAGCCGGCCGATGATGACATCAGGTCTAGGGTAGCGGCTTACCGGCGATTCTCTTGGCTCTGGCAGGTGTTACGCCCAGAGCCTTGAGAATCATTTCGGCGACCCGCTGATCGTGCTCCTCCACCACACGCCCTTCGACAACCGAGCGCATGGCGCCGGTTGTGCACGATACGACCATGTCCAGGGCGATGCCTTCGTCCTCATAAGCGAAAGTCCCCGCGCGCAGCCCCTCACGCAGGTCGCCCAGCACATGAGCAGCCAAGCGCGAACGCATGGCCTGATCGGAATGGATGATGCGCAGCAGTGCATTGGCCCATTGATGGTCGTACGCGGCCCGGCATACGAACATGCGCACACCAATCGAAAGCCGCTGTGCACCGCAGTGTACGTCCGAACTCAGGGCGGAAATGGCATCGGAGAACTCACTCGCCATGGCGATGCCAACCGCCTCGAGCACTTCGTCGCGCGTTCGAAAGTAGTTGTAGATGGTGCCGTTGGATACCGCGGCCTCCGAGGCGACATCGAGCAGTGCAATCTCCCCCACCTCCTTACGTGCGACAAGACGCAAGGCCGCGTCCACCAGGCCGCGGCGAGTGCGTTCACGCTTCTTGTGGCCTCGAGTGAGAGGCTCTTGCGCAGTTGTTTCTGAAGGAAAAGTGGGGGAAGGCATCTTCAGGCTCTTAATCGAGGGGGCTCGTTGATGGTAATGGAAATGCTTTCAGGAGTGGCGTCTTCGCTAACCAGCAGGCCCCTGCAGTCCCGAAGAAGACTTCCGGCATCGAAGCCAGGGGCGTGGTGCATGATGATACGGTCGGGGCGAACAGCAACCAGCGTGCCTTTGGCAGCCAGCGGCAGGATGTCATGGTTCATGTCTTCGATGAAGTCACAACTGCCGCCGGAGCATTGCCCGCGTGTTCTGATCTCCAGGAAGTGGCCTCCCATTTTTTCCCAGGAAACGATCTGATCGGTGGTTAGCAGTGACAACGGGTCAACACCGAATCCAACCAGGGTCAGGTTGTCTCCAAGCGCATCGTCGCTCAGTTTGATCTGCTTTTGCATGTCGCGAACCCAGGCTTGGGGAAACAGACTGCCACGAACCAGCTTGTCGCCACGACGATGCTGCATGAACAGACCGTGTTTGAAGATATTCTTCGGCTTGATGTCCAGCTGCTCAAAGTACCTTCTGGTAGCGGGAGTCAACGCCAGCATGCGCATCAGGCCGTGGATGAAAAAAGCTGCGAACTTGTTTTTGGGCATCACCAAACGGCCCATGAGTTTCGCAAGATTGATCATCGCCTGGGCATGGGGGCGGCGCTCGACGTCATAGGTTTGGAGTACTGATGGCGCGGCATAGCCGCGAAGGACCCAGGCCAGTTTCCAGGCAAGGTTGGCGCCATCTCGAAGGCCCGCTACGAGGCCTTGCCCGACAAAAGGTGGCGTGATGTGCGCTGCGTCGCCGGCGAGGAAGATGCGTCCCTTGCTGAATTTGTTGCAGCAGCGCGCGTGGAATCGATACACCGCCTTGCGCTCGATTTCCAGCTCCTGCGGGTTGATCCAAGGCGCGATCAGCCGGGCTATGCTTTCCGGGCTTTCCAGCTCTTCCCGGGATTCACCTGGTTGCAGCATGAACTCCCAACGCTCCCTTCCGCCGGGTGCGGGCATGTGCGGCGTTGGACGCCTTGGATCACAGATAAACTCGATGTGATCAATGGCTGACTTATGCCGGTTCCTGGCATCGACAATCAGCCAATCCTCTGCATAGGTTTGCCCTTCGAATTCCTGGCCAATCAGTGCCCTGACCCTGGAGCTTGCGCCATCCGCACCGATCACATACTGGGCGCAAACGGAGTGAGAGTGTCCATTTTGATCCCGGACGGTGGCAACCACGCAATCCGACTCCTCGACCAGATTCTCCAGCTCGAAACCGCCCAGACTGGTCACTGACTTCAGCCGGGAAACCTGGCCGCGCATCGCTCGTTCGAGGTCGGGTTGATAGAAAGTCACAAGCTTGGGATGGCCGTCGATACAGCCCTCAGTATTGGCTCGACCGAATTGCCCGAGGACCGGGGAGTGCATCCTCACTTCAGGGATAGCGATCTTCTCGAAAGCGTCTTCCGACAACCCGGCGAGTTGCAGGATGCGCAGGGCCTCGTTGTCCAGAGCAATGGCACGGGGCATCAGTACGATGTCATGGAGCTTGTCCAGCACCAGGGTCGTTACTCCGTAGCGGCCGAGCAGCGCCGCGATTGTTGCACCTACCGGACCGTAACCGACGACCAGCACATCGACGGCGGAGGGAGTCAATTCGGGAACTTTCTTGTTGTTGTTCATCTCGAGCCCTTGTTGTGATTGAAGTCGTGAGGCGTACAGGCCTCATCGTCAGGCAGACTCAAGGTATTCAATATTGAGAGATATTTCAATATTGATGTTTTTGTCATTAATTTTTTGAGATCATTACCGTACCGTGATGAGGACATGTGAGTTATGCGCAGGGCCAGTTTCCGACCGGTGAGGCTTGGCTTCTGAGTCGATCAGCGTTGTTATTGGAGTGACCACGTGCCACGCCTCACGAGGGCACACCCATGTTTTAGTCTTCAGGAATCCAACGTGGCACGTCCGCAGCCCCAACCGAACCCAGTCCAGCTCCGCTTCGTCGAGTTCGAACTCGACGAAGCCAACGCCTGCCTGTCACGCAATGGAGAAGCTGTGGCGTTGGCGCCAACTCCCTTCACACTGCTGTGCGTCCTTGCACGCCAGCCGGGATCGCTGGTGACCAAGGATGCCTTGCTTGATGCCGTGTGGGGGCATCGGTTCGTCAGCGATTCAGTGCTGAAGACGGCCATCAGCGATCTGCGCAAGGTGCTGGGCGACGACCCCAGGCAGCCCCGCTATATCGAGACTGTGTCGAGGCGCGGCTATCGCTTCATCGCCGCGCCCTCCCCTGCACCTTCGATACCGCCTGCATCCGCGACGGTGCCGGTGGCCGGCGCGCATCCGTCACCGCCATTCATCGGTCGCGCCGACGAAATTTCAAGACTGCAACGGGCATGGGAGCGGGCCGATGGCGGTCAGCGAGCCGTGGTCTGGCTCGCTGGAGAACCGGGGATTGGCAAGACCACGTTAATCGAAAATTTCCTCGCCAGCCTTGGCGGCATCACCTGCGCACGCGGCCATTGCGTGGAGCACTACGGCACCGGCGAACCGTACCTGCCGGTGCTGGAGGCGTTGGCCGATCTGTGCCGCAGTGACCCCGCCCTGCCGGCGTTGTTGCGCGACGTGGCGCCGACCTGGCTGCTGCAACTGCCGTGGCTGAGCAGCACAGCGGAGCGAGACGCGTTGCGGCGCGAGCTTGCCGGCGTCGGTCCGGACCGCATGCTCCGGGAAATGGGCGAACTGCTGGACCGCTACACGGAGCAGCGACCGCTGTTGCTGGTGACCGAAGACCTGCACTGGAGCGATCGGGCGACGGTCCAGCTCATCAATTATGTGGCGCGGCGACGTGGCAACACGCGGCTGATGTGGCTGTCGAGCTTCCGCCTCGCCGAGGTGGTTGCGCTCGATCATCCGCTCAGCTCGTTGCGCCATGAGCTGCGCCTGCAACGTCTGTGCGAGGAATTGGTGCTCGATCCGTTCTCGGAAACCGAGGTCGCTGACTATGTTGCGCTGAGTTCGGCCTCGCTGGCGCGTGATGAAGCCTTCGTGCGTGCCCTGCATGAGCGCACTGACGGTGTGCCGTTGTTCGTATCGTCAGTCATCAGTGAAGTGATGGACCCAACGGACGACGATGCCACCATCGAGGCTCGGCTTGCGGATCTGGCGGTTCCCGAAAACCTCGCAGCCATCATTGATCACTACATTGCCAAGCTTGGGCCGGAGCAGCGTGCGTTGCTCTCGGTCGCAGCGGTGTGCGGGGCCGAATTCCGAATCGAGACGGTTTCACTGGCCCTCGAGTGCGACCTCGCTTCGGTGGCCCACACCTGTGAGGAGCTGATACGCGAGCAGGTATGGCTCATACGGTCGCGGACCACCGAAGTTGAGGAGACGGCAGAGCAGCCCTACTCGTTCCGGCATGCTCTCTTCCGCCAGGTTCTGTACGACCGCACGCCGCGCTCATTGCGCACCCACCTCCATCGCCAGGTTGGCACGGCCCTCGAACGCGAGCGCACGGTCGGCGTACCGGTTGCTGCCTCGGAGCTGGCGATGCACTTTGACCGGGCTCGGCAGCCGATGATTGCGCTGCGTTACTACGCCGAGGCCGCGGAGGCTGCGCTGCTGCACTTCAGCCCGGACTTGTGCTACGGCCTCACTGAGCGCGCCTTGGTCCTACTCATGCAGGCACCAGAAGGGATGGAGCGCGATGCGCTCGAAATTACCTTGGCCACGCTGCAGGGCGTATCGGCTTTCCACACGTTCGGTGTCGGCAGCGAAGCCAAAAATGCGTTCGAACGCGCGTACATGCTGCTGGCAGATGTACCCGTGCATCCAATGCGTGGTCGCCTGCTGCATGGATTCGGCTATCTGCTCGGTCTGCGCGGCGATTATGCGTTGGCGCTGGAGGTGGCGGAACGTGCCGAAGCCCTCTCCTGCGACACAAACGATCCAGCGCTCATGCTGGCGGCGTGCATCGTGCATGCCGAGGTGCATCACCTCCAGGGGCGCACGCAGACGACCCGCCGTTGGCTAGAGCTCGCCCTCGCGATCGCTGAGCCGCTGGACATCGGGGCAAACAATATCTTTGCGGCTGATCCCCAAGTCATGCTGCACGGCATGCTGGCTATAGAACTCTTGCGCTCTGGTCTGGTTGAGCAAGCCCGAGCCCACCTGCAGCAGGCACGGATACGTGCGCAGGCGTTGCGCCAGCCCATGACCTGGCTGGTCGCCGCCTGGCAGGAGGTATTGATCGAGGTGCGGATGGGAAACCACGTGCGTGTGGCAGCGCTGGCTGACGACATGCAGACGCTGGTGGATGAGCATTCGCTCGCACTGGGGCGTACGGCTTGCCGCTGGTGGCGCGGCTGGGCCGACGCGCGCAGCGGCTCCCCGAGCGACGGATACCGTCGCATCCGCGAAGCCTACGAGGAACACACCGGGCTCGGTATGCGCTCCGGTGCCAGCGAAGTACTCGGCTACGCCGCCGAGGCACTCCTGCTGGCAGGTGATTACGATGCAGCGCAAGTCGAACTACAGGAAGCACTCCGGGTGGGCGAGGAACTGGGCGAGCGCGTGTACCTGCCGCAGTTATTGCTGCTAGAGGCAGCGATCGCGCGAGCGCAGGGTCGGCCCGACGCCGGCAACGCTGCGGTGCGGCGCGCGGTTGAGGAGGCTCGCGCCCAGGAAGCACCATGGCTGGAGCTACTCGCGCTGGTCGAGCTGTGCGAGCACCACGACGCCGTGGCCGAGGACCACCAGGCATTGGCGACGCTCGTTGACCAGTTGCCTGAAACTGACGGAACCGAGCTGGTGAAACGTGCACGCTCGCTGATTCAGGCGGCAAAGTCTGATTGAAAAGTCAAGGACACAGACCTGTGGGAGCGAGCCTGCTCGCTCCCACAGGTTCGCGTTGTTCAAATCCTTAACTTACCGACATTAATTTCTGTGGAAGCGGTGCTGTCCCGACCGAAGCCTGACCTTTCGCTTACGACTCGACCCAGGGGGCAGCTTACGCTGTCGTCGAACTTTCTTGCCCCCTTGGACTGTGATGATCCTTAACTCTGAAACCAAGTACCCGAGCCGCCGCACATACGTCATCAAGCTGCGTAGCGATGCCGCTTCGGGGGCCCTGGTGGGCCGCCTCGAAAACCTGGTCACCGGACGTCAGCGCGAGTTTTCGTGCGCCGAAGAGTTGCTGGCGTCGATCGACTCGGACCTCAGGTCGGCGGCCGGCGAGCACGCCGCAGATGCCGACGGCGAGTGACGTCTCCCACCTGAATGTGCGCTCGATATGGCGACCGAACGGCGACGCTTCGCTGACGACTTCGTGCACACCGGGCCTTACGCTGATGCCATCTCGAATCCACACGAGTCCAATGCGATGCCGCGACTTCCAGTTTCCTTTCCACTGCCCCTCCTCACCGCTCGGACAACCTTGAAACGGGCCGAGCGCCTGGCCGGGCTCGCCGTTGCGGCCGCCCTTGCCACTTCGATCGCCCTCGCCCTGGCCGGTTGCTCCACGCCGGTCGTCAAGCCGTCGGTCGACCTGCCGAGCAACTTCGCTGCGAGCACGGCCTCCGAAATGGAACCCGAGGCGGCGTGGTGGGAGGTCTACCACGACCCGGTGCTGACGGCTCTGGTGCACCGGGCTGCGCGTGAGAACCGCGACGTCAAGATTGCCGCCGAGCGCCTGCGTGCCGCGCGTGCCGGAGAAACGGTCAGCCAGTCCTGGCTGCTCCCGAGTGTCGGCGCATCCGTCTCCGGCAGTGACCGCCGCAGCGGCTACAACTTGGCCACGAAACAGGGCTATCCGGATACCAAGACCACCAGTGTGGGTCTGGACGTCTCGTGGGAACTCGACCTGAGCGGCCGTCTGCGCGCCGGCGCAGCGGCGGCTGACGCCGATGCGCTGGCCGCGGAGCACAGCATGCGTGGCGTGCGCCTGCTGGTGATGAGCGACGTGGTCAGCAACTACTTCACCCTGGTCGGTGCGCAGCGCCAGGTCGCGACGCTTCGCGCAATCTCGGCGATGCAGGACGAGACGCTGCGTCTGGTCACCGCACGTCAACAGGTCGGGCTCGCATCCGCTTTCGACGTCGAACGCGCGCAGACCGACGCCTTGTCGGCGCGGGCGCAGATTCCGCCGCTGGAAACCCAAGTGGCGGTGGCACGTCACCGTATCGCAGTGCTGACCGCAGACCAGTCTTTCAACACCACAAACATCCAGCCTTCAAGCGGTGATTTGATCGACGTGCCCGAGGCCAAGCCCGGCCAGCCCGCCGAGTTGCTGCAACGCCGACCTGACGTACTGGCGCTGATGGCACAACTCGACGCCGCCAATGCTCGTCGCCAGCAAGCGAAAGCTGAGTGGTTCCCGCAGCTCTTTCTCGGCGCTTCCTTCGGCCGCCAGGGTCTCAACCTGAACGGTGCCGATCTCGGCGCTGCGCGCTTCACCAACGTCGCGGGCCTGCTGGCGATGCCGCTCTTCAACGCCGGGCGCACACAAGCCATCAACGATGCGGCTGAAAGTGCTCAACAAGAGGCGCTGCTGCGCGCCGAAGACGGCATCGTACGGGCGCTCGAGGATGTGGAAAACGCCCTCGTCACGCTTGCGCAGGAACGCCGCAGGTCCGGGTCGCTGCAATTGGCCGCCGCGTCCGCAGAGTCTGCGCAGAACCGCGCCCAGTCGCTCTATAACCGCGGGCAGATCGACCTGTTGCCACTGCTGGATTCGCAGCGAGCGCGCCTGGCGGCACGCTTGAACTCCAACGAAAGCAACACCCGACTGCTGCTCGACAGCGTGCAGCTCTACAAGGCATTGGGCGGGGGCTGGCAGGTGTTCGAACAACCCTCCAACCCAACCGCATCCGCCAAAGCCGACCGGCCACCACTTTCCTGAGAATCTGTCGTTTTCCAAAGAGGAACCGTCTTGAAACATTCCCTTACTACGGCCGGCGTTTTGGCCGTCGCCGCCATGCTTTGCGCGTGCAGCCCGGATCAGCCGTCCGTGCAGGCCCCACGACCGGTACGCACCGTTGAAATCAGCTACGACAATGCCCGCGAAAGCAGTCGCTATGTGGGCACCGTACAGTCACGGCATGAAGTCGATCAGGCCTTCCGCGTGGGCGGCAAGGTAGCCCAGCGCAAGGTCGATGTAGGTCAGTTTGTGCGCGAAGGCGACGTACTGGCTGTGCTGGACGACAGCGACTACCGCCTCGCTGAGCAAGCGTCGCAACAGCAGTGGGCAGTTGCCGTCGAGCAGACTCGTCAGGCCGATTCGGACCACCAACGCCTTACCGCGCTAAAGGCGGACGGCTCGGTCAGTGCGGCCGACGACGAGCGTGCAGATACCAATGCCCAGACCGCTCATGCGACCGCCGAGGCCGAGGCGCGAAAACTCGAGCTCGCGCGCAACCGGCTCAAGTACACCGTGCTGCGTGCCTCCCATAGCGGAGTTGTCACGGCTGTGCGCTTCGAGGCAGGCCAGCTCGTGGCGGAAGGCCAACCGGTGGTCTCGGTTGCGAATCCGGATGAATCCGAGATTGTCATCGACGTGCCCGAGAATCAGTTGTCCGTCTTCAAGGACGCGCAGTTCAAGGCTTCGCTGGCCAGTGCGCCAAACGAGACCTTCGATGTCACGCTGCGCGAGCTGTCGCCGCAGGCAGCGGCGCAGACGCGCACCTATCGTGCGCGGCTCAAGCCAATGCAGGCGCTGCCGCTGGGCGCCACCGCTACGGTAATGGCCAGACGCACGATGGCAAGTGTCTCGGTGGCGGCGGTGCCGGCGACGGCACTGACCCAAAACGGCGGCCAGCCGGCACTTTGGGTCGTCACACCGGTGGGCAAGGATCCGGTAGGCATCGTCGAACTGGAGCGTGTGGCAGTCTGGGCCTACCGCAACGACGAAGTGCTCGTCTCCGGGCCGCAGGCTGGTGCATTAGTCGTTACCGCCGGGATCCAGAAGATGACGTCCGGACTGAAGGTCGCGCTTCCCGGCGCGGCGAATGTTGACGCGAATACCACGCAGCAGGCCACCCGATGAACAATTTCAATCTCACCGACTGGGCGCTGCGCCATCGCGCCATCGTCCTGTTCATGCTCCTCATTGTCGCGGCGGCCGGCGCCTTCAGTTTCACCAGGCTCGGTCAGCTCGAAGATCCGAACTTTTCCGTGCCTTCCATGACCGCCATGGTCATCTGGCCGGGCGCCACCGCCCAGCAACTGCAGGACCAGGTCCTCAATCGTATGGAGAAGAAATTCGAGCAAATCGACAACTTCGAAAAGGTGGTCACCTACGCGCGGCAGGGCTACGCGGGCATGACGCTTACCGTGCGCGGCGGCACCTCCAAGGCTGACCAGCGAGAAGCCTGGTACCAGGCGCGCAAGAAACTCAACGACCTGAGCCTGGAGATGCCCGACGGCGTGATCGGCCCGATCCTGAACGACGAGTACGGCGACGTGTATGGCCTGATGTACGCGGTCAAGGGCGACGGCGTCGGCCACGCCGACCTGTCGGACGCGGCCGAGGACATCAAGCGCCAGATGCTGAAGGTGCCGATGGTCAAGAAAATCGATCTCATCGGCAAGCAGGCCAAGCGTGTCTACGTCGAGTTCTCGCACGAGCGCCTGGCAGCGCTGGGCATTACACCGCTGGCCATTGCCGAAAGCCTCAAGAGCCAGAACGCGATGTTGCCCGCAGGCCAGATCGACACCCGCGGCGACCGCGTCATGGTGCGCGTGAGTGGCCAATTCGCCAGCGAAGAGGCCATCCGCAATGTGCCCATCGCCGCGGGGGGCCGGCTGATCAAGCTCGGCGATATCGCGACCGTTACCCGTGGCTTTGAGGATCCGCCCACCTACACGGTCCGCCACAACGGCCAACCCGTGCTGATGCTCGGCATCACAATGACCAGCGACGGCAACATCGTGGACCTTGGCAAGGCGATGGACACGGCCGTCGCCAGGATCCAGTCGGAACTTGCGCACGGCGTGGAGCTGGAGTTCGTGGCCGACCAACCCACCACGGTAAAGGATGCTATCCACGACTTCGCACACGCGCTGATCGAGGCGCTGATCATCGTGATTGCGGTGAGCCTGGCCAGCCTGGGCTGGCGCGCCGGCCTCGTGGTCGCGGCCACAGTGCCGCTGGTGCTGGGCGGCGTGGCGCTGGTGATGTTGGCAATGGGCTGGAACCTCGAGCGCATCTCGCTCGGCTCACTGATTATCGCGCTTGGACTGCTGGTGGATGACGCCATCATCGCCATCGAGATGATGGTGGCGAAGATGGAGACCGGCATGGATCGCCTGAAGGCAGCCGCCTTCTCCTATCAGTCCACCGCCATGCCGCGCCTGACCGGTGCACTCATCACCGTCGTGGGCTTCCTGCCGATCGGCCTCTCGAAGTCCACCACCGGCGAGTACGCGGGCGGCATCTTCTGGATCGTCGGTGCCGCAGTGCTGTTCTCGTGGATCTGCTCCGGCCTCTTCACGCCGTACCTGGCGGTCAAGATGCTGCCCAACGACTTGGGCAAACACCAGCACGGTGATCTGCACGATACGAAGTTCTACCGCAGCCTGCGCCGCCTGATCGACGCCGCCATCGAGCGCCGCTGGGTGGTCATCGGTGCGACGGTTGGCGCCCTGGTACTTGCTCTGGCCTGTATCAAGCTGGTGCCACAGCAATTCTTCCCCAACAGTTCGCGTCCTGAACTGGTCATTGACCTGCGCGTCAAGGAAGGCGCCTCGTTCGCCGCGACGACCGAGCAAGTCAAGCACATGGAGGAGATCCTGGCGAAGGACGAAGACGTGCGTTTCTATACCGCCTACACCGGCGCCGGCGCACCGCGCTTCTATCTCTCGCTCAACCCCGAGCTGCCGAATCCGGGCTTTGCCCAGTTCGTCGTGATGACCAAGGATCTGGATGCACGCGAGCGAGTACGTGCGCGGCTGGTGGCCTCGGCTGACCAACAATTCCCACAGGCGTGGGTACGCGTGACCCGGCTCGAATTGGGGCCACCTGTCGGTTACCCGGTGCAGTTCCGCGTCGTAGGCCCCGATACCCAAGTGGTGCGCAGGATCGCCCGCGACGTGGAGAAGGTGGTTGCGTCCAACCAAAAGGTGCGTGATTTGCAGCTCGACTGGAACGACCCGGTGCGTACGCTGAAAGTGGAGCTCGATCAGGACAAGGCGAGCGCGCTCGGCCTTACACCGGCCGATGTGTCCTTGGCGACCCAGACCGTGATGAACGGCGCAACCCTGTCGCAGCTGCGTGAGCGCGAGGACCTGATCGACATCGTGGCCCGTGCCGTACCAGAGGAACGCTTGAACCTCGACACACTGAAAGACATCAACCTCTACACGCGCCAAGGCACCGTGGTGCCACTGTCGCAGGTCGCACAGGTGCGCTCTGAACTGGAAGAGCCAGTGCTGTGGCGCCGTAACCGCGACATGGCGATCACGGTGCGTGCCGACGTGAAGGATGGAGAACAGGGTGTATCGGTGACACAGGAGATCCAGCCGTTGCTCAAGGATATCGAAGCCAGGCTGCCGACCGGTTACCGCATCGATGTGGGCGGCGCGGTGGAGGAAAGTGACAAGGCGAACAAGGCGCTACTCGCAGTGGCCCCGTTGATGCTGATCACCATCCTGCTGTTACTCATGCTGCAACTGCAGAACTTCTCCCGCATGTGGATGGTGATGCTGACCGCACCGCTGGGCCTGATCGGTGTGGTGCCGGCTCTATTGGTGTTCCAGTCGCCACTGGGCTTCGTCGCGATCCTGGGCATCATCGCACTGGGCGGCATGATCATGCGCAACGCGGTGATCCTGATCGATCAGGTTCAGATCGAGATCGCCGAAGGGCGCGACCCGTGGAATGCGGTGCTGGATGCCGCCATTCACCGGGCCCGTCCGGTGATGCTGACGGCGCTGGCCACCGTGCTCGCCATGATCCCGCTAACACGCAGTGTGTTCTGGGGGCCGATGGCAATTGCGATCATGGGCGGCCTTACCGTGGCGACGCTGCTGACGATTTTCTTCGTCCCGGCGCTGTACGCTGCATGGTTCAAGGTCGGTCGCCAGACAGCCGCTGGCACCCTGCCGGTGAGCTCGCCATCGACATCAAGTGCCGCGACCGCTGTATGACGTTTTGTCAGTCAATCTGTATCTAACGTTCTCCCTTTGGCCGCCCTACTATCGTCCATGCCATCCAGGTGCATACCTCAGAGATCGCGAAAGCCGTTTTATACGGATTTAGCGCAGCTTCAATTCGTTATCTCTTCCTTCAGGAGTTACGCCATGCCCGAACTGTCCAACCTGCTTGCCTACGGCCTGATTTCACTCGGCATGGTGCTGACTCCCGGCCCGAACATGATCTATCTCATCTCGCGATCGATCTGCCAGGGGCGAATGGCCGGACTGATTTCCCTGGGTGGTGTGGCGTTGGGTTTCGTCGTTTATATGTTTTGCGCCGCATTGGGCATCACAGCCCTGGTCATGGCCGTTCCCTATGCGTATGACGCCCTGCGACTCGGCGGCGCGCTCTATCTGCTCTACCTGGCCTGGCAAGCGGTCAAGCCCGGCGGCCGTTCTCCGTTCCAGGTGCGCGACCTGCCCAAGGACAACCCGCGCAAGCTGTTTATGATGGGGTTTGTCACCAACCTGCTGAATCCCAAAGTCGCGGTCATGTATTTGTCGCTGCTGCCCCAGTTCATCGACCCCGCCGGCCACGGCAGCGTGCTGGCGCAATCCATCGTGCTTGGCTCTACGCAGATCGTCATCAGCGTAAGCGTCAACGCCCTGATTGCCGTCATGGCGGGCTCCATTGCGACATTCCTCGCACGCAAGCCCGTGTGGCAGACCGTGCAGCGCTGGCTGATGGGGACGGTCCTCGCGGGCCTGGCCATGCGCATGACCGTCGAAGGGTGACGCTGAACCGCATTGGACGCTAAACCGGGCTGTTTGCGGTTGGCGCATCGGTCGCGCTGGAAAAAGATCCGCACGGGTCAGCGAAAGCCCCCGCCGGATCGGGATGGGATGAGGCCGACTAAATCTGTATCACCTATGTCGACACCCGCCTGCGAAAGCAGCGTAGTAACCTGGCCACGGTGATGGGTCTGATGGTTGAAGAAATGCATCACCAGGCCGTAAAAGTCCTTGTCGGACACGGCACCCTTCATGCTGGCGTAATGGAGGGTGTGGTCCAGATCGGACTCTGTAATAGAGCTGGCCCATTCGACGATTATCTGATCAAGCCTCTCTCGATACACTGAGAGTTCTCGAATAGTAGAGAACAACGCCTGGTCAAGGTTTTTCGGATCAGAAAATCGCCTCACCGGCTCCAATGCCGAGTGGTTCGCTGGATGTTTGGCGAATCGCTTTAACCAAACAGTGTCACCGACTGCCACGTGGTTCAGCGTCCCGAGAATCGACCTGAAGAACGCTTTTCTATCAGCTGAGAGCTCATCATCGGACAAGCACCTGGCCGCTCCATAGATCTTTTCGTTCATCCATTTGTTATAGGTCGCCATCAGGCAGATATGGTCGGTACGGCTCATGTGCTCATCCTTTGAGTGGGAATTTGACAAGCGCTCCACGCTCACCGCAAACCCAGTCTATTGCACGGTGACCCGTACGCGGTAGAGATCGTTATTGCTCCGATACTCACGGGCCACCCCCCAAGAGGTAACCTCCGACATTTTCCATGGACAGGGCTTCGAGCAACACCTGCTCCAGGATGGCAAAAAAACATTTGATGTGGGCCTGCTTCAATGCCTGAGGCCGGGTCACCAGATAGACCTCCATATCTGGAAGGTGGAGATCGGGGAACAACCCGATCAGATCCTTCGCCAGTATACGGGGCAGTACGGCCACCCCCATACCTCGCCTCACCGATTCGAGCTGCACGGCGAACGAATTCACGCTGATCTGCGCGCGGTCCAGACCACCGGCCTTTGCCGCACGCATTTGCGGCAACATGTCCAGCGGGGGAAGCAAGGCAACATTGACCGCAGTGGCCGGGGTCACCCCTGGAAACCGCTTCAGATAACCTGCATCAGCGAAAACACCGTAGGCGAGCCGGCCTATGGGTCGATAAATCAGCGACGGCTCACCCAGATGAGCTGTACGTACAGCAATGTCTGCCACGCCGCGGACGATCTTGTGAAAGTCGGCTGTGACCATCAGCTCCACCGAGCAACGCGGGTGCAGAGAAGTGAAGCGATTCGCGGCCTCCAACACGCAAGACGAGAACCCCTCGCCTGCACTGACCAGGACACTGCCAGTCAGCTCTGTGTGTAGCTCGGATAGGCCGGCAGCGGTTTGACGCCTCAAGCCCGCTTCGGCCGCCAGGGCAACTTCCACGAGGGATTGGCCCCGCGAGGTCAACCAGCATCCTTCAACGCCCCGCTCGACGAGTGGCTCGCCCAGTGCGACCTCAAGTTGGGTCAGGCGGCGGGACACGGTAGACGCCGCGATACCCAGCAACTGGCCAGCTTGAAGGAAGCTGCCGCGCCGCGAGACTGCCAACAGCAGACGAAGATCGTCCCAATTTGCTTGCAACGCCATGCGTCCTGTCCTCCCTGGTCTGCATATGTGCAAATCCATTATGCAGTAGTCGCTGTTTTTCGGGGGAGGCCTCAAAGGTATATCTACAGACCCTCGACACGAATGGAATGGACTGTAATGACGACTGGCCCCAACGACTATGCGCAACGCGCCTCAAGAGCCTTCAATTGCCGTGATGTGGAGGCAATGCTTGCGTTGGTTTGCGAAGACTTCATCTACCTCGACGGCATGGGGATTCAAACCGGTCGCGACGCCATGCGCAAACGAGAGACTGCGCTGTTCGAAGCGTTCCCTGATGCCCAAGTGACCTTCACCCCATTCATGGTCGCTGACGATCTTTTGGCGCTGACTGCCTTACTGACCGGCACCTTCGCCGCACCCTTGGTGCTGCCAGGCCGGGTGATTGCACCCCATGGACGCCATATAACCGTGCACTACGCCGCACACTTCACCTTCAGAAACGGGCTGGCCATCCGTGAAGAGGTCTTCTTCGACAGTGCGGTGTTGATGCCGTCAGCCGAACAGGGTGAGGGTTGAGTCATGCGCAGCGCATTCGTTACTGGAGCAACCGGTTTGCTGGGCAACAACCTGGTGCGTGAATTGGTCGCTCGTGGCTACACGGTCAAAGGCCTGGTCCGCTCAAGAGCCAAAGGTGAACAGCAGTTCAACAATCTGCCGGGTGTGGAGCTGGTCGTGGGTGACATGGCCGATGTCGACGCATTCGCAGCATCGCTGCAAGGTTGCGATACGGTGTTTCACACCGCGGCGTTCTTTCGCGACAACTACAAGGGCGGCAGCCACTGGACAGAACTCGAAAAGATCAATGTGTCCGGTACGCGACGCCTGCTTAACCAGGCCTACCGCGCCGGTATACGACGGTTCGTCCATGCGTCTTCCATTGCCGTGCTCGACGGCGCACCTGGCTCGTCCATCGATGAGACATGTCTGCGGGCCGATGCCGACGCGGATGACTACTACCGCAGCAAGATCCTCGCCGACCGTGTCGTCTTGTCGTTCCTGGAAGCACATCCCGAGATGCATGCCTGCATGGTCCTGCCCGGTTGGATGTGGGGTCCTGCCGACATTGGCCCGACCTCCTCTGGACAATTGGTCAACGATGTCGTGAACGGCAAGTTGCCCGGGCTGATCCCTGGCACCTTCTCCGTTGTCGATGCCCGTGATGTGGCATGGGCGCTGATTGCTGCCGCCAAACAGGGCCGACGAGGTGAGCGCTATCTCGCGGCGGGCCGGCATATGACGATGCGTCAGCTGGTCCCTGTTCTAGGACGTATCGCTGGCGTAAAGACCCCCGTTCGACAATTACCGCTGCCCTTTCTATACACTTTGGCGGCTGTGCAGGAGATCTATGCGCGCCTGACCGGCAAGCCCATCCTGTTGAGCATGGCCACGTTGCGCCTGTTGATACGAGAGGAGGACCGCACCTGCTTCAACCACCGCAAGAGCGAGCAGGAGCTTGGCCTGAGTTTCCGGCCACTGGAGCTGACTATCACTGACACCGTGGCGTGGTACCGTGATCACGGCTGGTTTGCAAAGCACAGTGCGCGCGCCTCGAAGAAAAAAAGCTCATCGGTCACGGTCGACAACTGACTTTCGCCAACGGGATTACCGCCTGGTCCAAAAACCGATAATCTCGAGCCTCATTGTGCGGTTTTGTGCGGGTACGGGAGGCGTACCCTGAGTTCCCGAAACCGCATTTGCTGGTCATTTACCACACACCAGAACAAGGACGTCAATTTGTGAGCCGGGAAATAATCCTGATGCGTCACGGCCAGCCAAAACTGGCCACAACCGACAGAGTCTCAGCGCTCGAGATGAAAGACTGGATCGAGCAATACGACCGATCCGAAATTACCCACCACCCGGTCCCGCCTGCCAGCATGCAACTCGCCGCAACCGCCACGGTGGTTGTTTCAAGCAGCGCGCCTCGTGCGCTGACCTCCGTCCAGGCGCTCGGCCTGAAACCTGCGCTGGTAGACGCACTTTTCTGCGAAGCACAACTGCCTTGTGGTCATTGGAAACGGCCGCGGCTATCGCCGTTTACCTGGGCATTTATCCTTCGAGTCTTATGGCTGTGCGGTTACTCACGCAACGTCGAATCCGCCGGCACTGCGAGGATGCGCGCCAGTGTGGCAGCCAAACGATTGCACGTCCTTGCCAGCGATGGACCGGTTCTGCTGCTCGGTCACGGCTTCATGAATCGAATGATCGCCAATCAACTGGTAGCCGAAGGATGGGCTCGCCAAAAAGGTACTGGCAACCAGTATTGGAGTGCGACCGTGTTTCGGTACAGCGGTGTGTAAGAGGCGCCAACGGGTCGGCAGAGATGCCTGTTAAATGCAGCACTGCTTTCATCGTCATCCGGGTAAACCGTCTTGGCGATGCAACGGCAGATGGTCGGCGAACCTGGTCATCAAGACGTGGGCTAGCAGACCCGCTGTCGGCAGGCCTTTGTCGATGACGAGCACCGGTACCGGCTCGGGCCGAAGAAAAACTTAACGTCGTGTCCGGGATTAGTTGACCACTACAAGCAGGCTGGGTGAGACGCGGCTGAAGGCCAGGACTGTCTTTTTCATGACGCTTTATTTCACCAGTTTCAAGCTCAATTCGAATCGTGTTCTGACTTCAAGTAGGTCTTTGCCCACTCTCGGTAATTGTCCGAGAGTGTGTACTTTGAAAGCAGCTCTGGAAGGGATAGCTCTGCGCCTTTGAATCCGCTCTGCTCGCGCAATGCCTCGTAACTTGCTTTGATCGCAGCCAAAAATGGGGCATGCCCATTGACCACGATCCGCACATTGGCTGCGCTCAGCTTCTCAACATCGCTCAGTGCAGGGTTTCCATAATTAATCAGCATGATTGGCACTGAAAGATGCGAGGTGTGCGCCTCCAAGTGTTGGAAATCCTTTACTCCGACGAGGCAAATCGCGTCGGCTCCAGCTTTTTGATAGGCCTTGGTGCGTGCAACGGAATCTTCCAAAGTGGTAACGGCCACATTCGTCCTGGCGATGATGCTAAGTGCATCATCTGACCGGGCAAATCGTGCAGCGTAAATCTTGCTCGCGGCCTCCTCCATACTGATGAGCACGTTCGATTGCTCGTCGTACTTGGCCGGTAGGTGGGTGTCTTCTAGCGTAAGCGCGGCAACACCGGCCTTCTGCAGCTCGGTGACTGTTCGCATCACATTGAGCGCATTTCCGAATCCATGGTCAGCGTCCCCAATGATTGGGATTTGGCTGGCGCGACCAACCCTGGAAACTTGCTCTGCATATTCATCGAGAGTGAGCAGCGAGATGTCAGGGGCACCAAGCACTTGAAGCGAGGCGACGGATCCACCCTGGATAGCGACCTCAAAACCAAGGTCAGAAGCCATTCGAACGGAGATCGGATCGAACACGGATGCGGCAAATTTACAGACTGTTCCATGAAGCAAATCACCGAACGCCTTACGTAGTTCGTGATGGGATCGCTCAATCATTTTTTCGGCTCCATCGCAATTCAACTGAGAACTTCGCTTGAATGGTTCTATGTGAACGAGGCATCGAATAGCTACCGGTCATTGCGCCCTATCCGAAGAGGAATGACCGGGTAAGCGATGTTGATTACTTTTGCATTGCTAACGCTCTACGCTCCGCCTTTGCGTTTTTCATCGCGGCGATTTCACGCTCACAGGCTTCTACATCGAACGAGTTGTCCCACTTGGCAATGGCGATGGTGCCGATACCGTTGCCAATCAGGTTGGTAACTGCTCGCGCTTCATTGAGGAACCTGTCGATGCCCAAGAGCAGGACAAGGCCTACCAACGGAATGGAGTGGATGGTTGTAAGTGTTGCCGCAAGGGTTATGAACCCGGCACCCGCCACACCAGCCGAGCCTTTCGACGTCAGCAGGAAAACACCCAACAGAATCATCTGATCCATAAACGTCAGCGGCGTATTGGTTGCCTGTGCGATAAAAATCGCCGCCATGGTGAGGTAAATGCAGGTGCCATCCGCATTGAAGGTGTATCCAGTTGGCAGCACCATGCCAACCACCGACTTCTTGCAGCCCAGCTTTTCAAGTTTCACCATCATTCGCGGAAGCACAGCCTCAGTCGAGCAGGTTCCGAGCGTGATGAGAATCTCGTCCTTGAAGTACCGGAGAAACTGTAATAAAGGCATTCCTGACCATCGGGCAACCGTTCCAAGCACCACCACAATGAAGATCAGGGTGGTGACGTAGAGCGCAATCAGCAACTGGCCGAGCGACAGTAGCGTACCGATCCCGTACTTGCCGATAGTGAATGCCATACCGGCACCGGCACCAAGTGGAGCCAGCCGCATGACCATTGCCACGATTTTGAACAGCCCTTGCAGGAACAGGTCGATCGTATTGATCAGCGGTTTGCTGGTTTCCCCCATTTGAACCAGGGCAACCCCCATCAAGACCGAAAGCAGGATGACCTGGAGCATGACGCCATTCGAAAACGCGCCGACAAAAGTTTGAGGGATGATGTTCATGAAAAAATCGACGGTGCCACCCTGCTCACTGGCAGCTTGGCTGTACTTGGCGATGGCACTGCCATCCAGTGCGTCAACATTGATGTTCATCCCAACGCCTGGCTTTACGACGTTAACCACAACAAGGCCGATGACCAGGGCGATGGTTGAAAGAATCTCGAAGTAGAGCAGCGATTTAACGCCAATTCTCCCTACCTCTTTGATGCTGCCCATCTTGGCGATACCGACAACCACGGTGCCAAAAATAATAGGGGCCAACAGCATTTTGATGAGTCTGATAAAGCCGTCTGCAAAAGGTTGAAGCTTGGCTCCGAATTGCGGTTCGAAGTGACCAATCGCTGCACCGATTACGATACCGATCAGCACCTGCACATACAGCTGGCTGTACCAGCGGGTCTTGGAGATTTCCACGGAAGCACCTCATTTTATTTTTGTGATGGGCATGTGGCGTAACGTCAGTGGGTGACGCCTGATAACTGCGGCCTCTTGAAAAAGACCGCAGTTCGAGGGCTATCAGCCTTCGCCCAGCTCACGCATCACTGCGTACAAGGCTGACTTGGCTTCGAAGCCGACACCTGGAATATCCGGCAGACCGACATAGCCGTTTTCCACACGAATCCCGTCAGCGAAACCGCCGAAAGGCTGGAACACGTCCGGGTACGATTCGTTACCGCCCAGGTGCAGGCCCGCTGCGATATTCAGGGACATCTGGTGGCCACCATGCGGAACTACGCGGCGGGAAGACCAACCCATTTCTTCCATCACCTTCAGGGTACGCATGTACTCGACGAGTCCGTATGACAGGGCGCAGTCGAACTGAAGGTAATCGCGATCAGGGCGCATACCACCGTGGCGTAGCAGGTTACGAGCATCCTGATGGGAGAACAGGTTTTCACCAGTAGCCATGGGCAGTTCATAGTGGTTTGCAAGCTCAGCCTGCAGTTCATAGTCCAGCGGATCGCCAACTTCTTCGTACCAGAAGAGGTTGTACTTTTTGATGGCCTCAGCGTACGCAATACCTGTCTTCAGATCGAAGCGGCCATTGGCATCGACAGCCAGTCGACGACCATCACCGACCACTTCAAGTACCGCTTCGATGCGACGGATATCTTCGTCCAGAGGAACCGCACCGATCTTCATCTTGACGACGTCGTAGCCACGATCCAGATAGCTCTGCATTTCTGCTTTGAGCTTGGTCTGGTCTTTGCCAGGGTAGTAATAGCCCCCCGCGGCGTAGACCCAAACCTTGTCATCTGCCACGCCGCCACGGTAACGGTCGGCCAGCAGGCGATACAGGGGCTTGCCTTCAATCTTGGCAACGGCATCCCACACAGCCATGTCGATGGTGCCAACCGCGACTGACCGCTCGCCGTGGCCACCTGGTTTTTCGTTGGTCATCAGGGTTTTCCAGATGGCGAACGGATCCAGGTTGTTGTTCTCATGATCAACGAGTGTATCTGGATCAGCTTCCGTGATACGCGCCAGGAAGCGATCACGCATCAGAGCGCCTTGGCCATAGCGACCATTGGAGTTGAAACCGTAACCGATGACAGGTTTACCGTCGCGAATTACATCCGTGACGACAGCGACAACCGAGCAGGTCATTTTCGAAAAATCGATGTAGGCATTGGCGATTGGAGAAGCGATAGAGACGGTTTTTTCACGGATGTCTACGATACGCATGACGGGTTCCTCTTGTTGTTGGTGGCCCCCACGTTATGCTTTGCGATGACACCCGCCCAATGCTATTAATGCCGCGCCCTATGCACAGGAGGCATTGCCCTTGGAACTCGTCTGGCTTGAAGATTTTTCAGCGCTTGCGGAATACGGCAGCTTTGTTCGTGCCGCTGAAGCGCGCCACGTCACTCAGCCGGCCTTCAGCCGCAGAGTCCGTTCACTGGAGAATTGGATGGGCGTGGAGTTGTTTGTGCGAACGCCTCAGGGAGCAACTCTGACCGAGGCTGGAAGGCAGATTTTGCCCAGTGCTCAGGAGGCTGCACGACGCTTGTACAGGATGCGCACAGAGGCACAGGAGGTGGCTGGGATGGCCGCCAAAACGCTGCAATTCGCAGCCACCCACTCCCTGTCATTCACCTTCTTCCCGAGATGGCTGAGAAATACGGAAAATGGCGCCCCGATAGATGCTGTACGACTGCACTCAGATAGCATGGCTGTTTGTGAGCAGATGCTGATTCACGGCCAGGTTCAGTTCCTGCTTTGCCATCGCCATCCTGACGTCCCCCCCTTGCTAGCCCCTGATCAGTTCATTGGGAAGAAAGTTGGAGAGGATGTACTCGTGCCATTGGCGAGTGCCTCTGCCAATTTTGGTACCTCACCAGAAACACTGCCCTACTTGGCATACACCCACGAATCGGGTCTAGGCCGCATCGTCGCTCACCGACTCCACGGCAAGGAAGACTACCTTAACCTCAAGCCTCTTTTTAGTAGCCACCTTGCAGCAGTGCTGATGTCCATGGCCTTGGAAAGCAAGGGAGTTGCGTGGTTACCCAAAAGCCTGACAGAACAAGAAATGGCTGACGGTCGGCTTGTCAGGGCGCTCGACGAAAGCTGGGATATTCCCTTGGAGATTCATCTCACGCGTCCCACGGCCCCAATCAGCCCCTCTGCCGAAGAATTCTGGGCCAAGCTGGGCGACTAGATCCATTTGGCTGCCTCCAGTTTTCATTTACCAAAGGCGTTCTGGGGCCGAAGAAATTCCAATACGTCACGATTCGTGAAGTGTTTGATCACTGAATCGCCATTGTTTGAAGCTAGTAACCTGATTTCGCTCGTGGCCGCGAATCGACTAACCCAACGTGTTAAGGCACACCACCTTGGGTTGGGTCATTTCCTCGTAGGCAAAACGCACCCCTTCCCGGCCCAGGCTACCGTACTTGGAGCCGCCAAACGGCATCGCATCGAAGCGGTAGTCGGAGGAGTCGTTGATCATCACGCCCCCGGCTTCGATCCTCCGTGCGGCGCTCATCGCGGTTGCCAGATCATTGGTGAAGATCCCGGCATGCAGGCTGTATTCGGGTTCATTGGCCAACGCGATGGCTTCATCGAAGGTTTCGAAAAGCTGCAATACCACCACCGGAGCGAAGACCTCATTGCGCCAGAGTCGACTGGCGTGATCGACGTTTTCCAACACGGTGGCGGCGTAGCACGATCCTGCACGCCGATGGCCGCAGAGCAACGTGGCGCCCTCTTGCAAGGCCTCGTTCACCACTTGCTCGGCATTCTGCGCGGCTTGCGCAGTAATCATGGGGCCGATATCGGTGTCGGCCAGCAATGGATCGCCGACCACAAGCGCACGGGCCTGGCTGACGAATCGCTCTCGGAACGCTTCATATATCGACGCCTGAATCAGCAAACGCTGGGTGCCTACGCAGTTCTGCCCCGCCGCCCAAAAGGCTCCGGACACGCAACTCTCGACAGCGGCCTCAAGGTTGCAGTCGCCCATGACGATGACCGGCGCATTGCCGCCCAGGTCCATGGCGAGTTTCTTCAACCCGGCCGTGCGGGCGATCTGCTCTGCGGTGACGAAACCGCCGGTGAAGGAAATCATCCGCACCTCACGGGCGGCGACCAACGCCTTGCCCAGTTCCGCGCCGCCGGTGGCGACCGTGACCACGGATTCAGGCAAGCCTGCCGCGACCAGATAAGACACCAGTTTAATGGCCGACAAGGGCGCGAGCTCGGAGGGTTTGAGAATCACCGCGTTACCGCCCGCAATGGCCGGACCGAGTTTGTGCGCCACCAGGTTCAACGGATCGTTGTACGGCGTGATCGCAACGATCAGCCCCAGAGGCTCACGGGAAAACCAGCCCTGACGCGATTCGGAACCTTCATACGCGTCGAAAGGCACCACCTCCCCGGCATTGCGCCTGGCCTCCTCGGCCGACAGCTTGAGGGTGTTGACGCAGCGTTTGACCTCCTTTTCCGCCTGTTTGAGGGTCTTCCCCGCCTCGTCGACGATCAGCCTGGCAAACACGCCGGCATCACGTTCGATGTTGATTGCGGCTTGCTCAAGAATGCGAGCCCGACGATGACGCGCTAACGCCGCGCACGCTCGTGCACCACTGCGTCCCGTCTCCAACAACTGCGGAACTTGCGACGCACAGACATTCGTTACGCTACCGATGACGGAGCCGTCATAGGCGTTAAAGACTTCAATGGGCGGCTCTACGATATCCAGAACCAGGCGCGATAATTTCACAGGGTTTACTCCGGGTTGCGGGCAGTGGATTGATGGATGCTGATGATGTCCGAGAGCAGCGCAAACGCTGTTTCCGTACGCCCGGCTCCCGGCCCCGAAACCGTCACCGCACCGAGCAGTTCGGAAGTAAACGACACCGCGTTGGTCGCGCCACCGACACTGGCCAGCGGATGGTCGTTGTTCAACAGCCGCGGTTCGACACTGGCACTGATCGAGCCGTCGGCATGGCGCATCGCCGACCCGATCAGCTTCCAGCGAGCGCCGTCCTGTCGGGCTTTTTCGATGTCGCCAAGGCTGAGGGATGAAATGCCGCTGCACGTGACGTCGCTGACCGTCAGCTTTGCGTCCAGCAGTTCATTCGCCAGGATCACCACCTTGAGGCGTACGTCATGCCCCTCGACATCCGCTGTCGGATCGGCTTCGGCGTAACCCAGCGCCTGAGCCTTGCTGACTGCCTCGGCAAACCCCAGGCCGCTTTCCATGCTGGTGAGCACGAAGTTGGACGTGCCGTTGAGAATCCCTTCAAAACCGACAATGGAGCTGCCTGCCAGCGCCTGCCGGGCCAGGCGAATAACCGGCGTGCCGCTCATGACCGAGCCTTCGTATTCAAAGGCGACATGCTTGCGTCGAGCCAGTGCCTTGAGCTCGGCGCCGTGCAAGGCGATGGGGCCCTTGTTGGTGGTGACGACATGCCGGCCGCCCTCCAGCGCGCAACGGCAGAACGAAGTCGCCGGTTCACCGTCCACCGGGTTGGTAAACGTGGCTTCAACAATAATGTCCGCGCCGGAGTCCTTGATCACCGCTTCATTGAGGGCTGTGACGTCGCCACCCGGCAGTTGCGCCAATGCACCTTTGACTGCCGGCAATTGGGCGAGCGCATTGGCGTCCAGCCCTTCGCGGCCAATCACCGAACCGAGAAACAAGTCCGTCACACCGACGATTTTCAAGGTGAAACCCAGTTCGGTTTTCCACTGTTCGTTACGTTCGGCAATCAGCTGAGCCAATGCCCGGTTAACACCACCAAAGCCAACCAGCGCCAATTTGTATTCAGTCATTTTGTTATGCCCTTGATCCGGGTGATGGGTTGTTGGGCACTAGGTTAGGGCTGGGCACAGGGCAGTGAAATAGGCCAATTTGCTCTATTTTATGGGCGTTTTGACCAGTGTCAGGGCAGAGCTTCGGAATCGGGTAGGAGGCGGACTTACATCCGCCTACTCGATCCGCACCAATCTTGACCACCACATCCCCCTTGTGGGAGCGAGCCTGCTCGCGATAAACCGGAGAACGCCGCGGGGTGTCAGGCTTTCAGCGTTATCGTTGGCGACCATCGCGAGCAGGCTCGCTCCTACAGGTTATTGCGCGAGCTCGCGCCACCGATTTGGCCTTTGAACAGTGCCTGTTTAACGCCTGTCAGTGTTACTCGATGAAAGCTACAACGCCTTGCGTCGTTGCCTACAGGTACGCCAGAATCCGCCGGCTTGTGCGCCTTGGGGCCCCTCGGTAACTTGATTCGCGTCACTGATTCCCAGTGATCGGGTTTAGCAGCCCGTGGTGATTTGAAACGCATTTGCATTCCAGACAGTCAGGTCATTTCATGCCTGCACTTCATGGTAGCTGTGTGCAGGGCGCCTTCGGGCGCGCCGGTTTCAGGTCTCCCCGGTCTGCTAACCTGCGCACAGCTGCCACCCTTCGTTTAGCAGCGATTCGGTGACGGCTCCAAATTGTTGGAGACTGAAATATGTTCAAGGTCACACCAAACCCGCCAGACGCCGATCCCGCCTCGCCCTACGAAAGCCCCGATTCAAAAAAACTCAACGGGGCCGCCGAGCGTGCCCTCGCTTACCACTTCCCCTCGACCGCCGACATCAAAGCCACCCCTAGAACAATCAGCACGCTGTTTACCGTCGCCCCTGAAGTCACGACTGAAACCCTGATGGTCTATCTGGTCGAGACCCTGGCCTCGGTCGATGTGATGGTGCATCAACTGGTGGATCATCTGGAGGGTGGTGACCGCAATGCCCTGCTGGGCATTTCCAACAGCGTGATGCTCGCCGAAATCACCGCGAACCGCGTGCTCGATCAAATCGAACCGGTCGCATAAACCCGCAATACCACATACCCCTGTGGGATTGGCGGTCACTGAAGATCAAAACTGTAGGAGCGAGCCTGCTCGCGAAAGCGGTGGGGATATGGTTGCTTTTGCCCTGGCAACATTGGGATGAAACGGGTGAGAGTGCCATGCCTGACGCACGCATAAAAGCCAACACCGGTTGGCTTTTAGCGGTACGAAAAATGGGCTACACGACAGACGACAGCACAAAGGAGGTCACGGTATTTTCCACTCCGGGCAACGCGGCAATTTCAGTCCAGACCTTGTGCACCCGCTGCGGACTCGCAGCGCCCACTCGCAGCATCAAGTCGAATTCACCGCTCATGACATCGCACTGGATGACTTCCGGAATGGCCCGCAGCGCTTGCAGCACTTCCGCCCCCCGCATCCGGTCGTAGCGGTAGACGAAAATCACCGCGTTGATGTTCGAAGTGGCTTGTCGTCCCTCCCCCGTGCGTACCGTATACCCCTGTATGACCCCGTCGCGTTCAAGTCTTTCTATACGTTGGCGCACCGCATTGCGTGACAGATTGACCTTGGCTGCCAGCTCGGCATGTGCGGCCCTGGCATTGAGCTGTAGTTCCGCGATGATGTGTTCATCGAGGGGGTCCAGAATTCGCTTCACTTGGCCTCCTGTTGCCGCGCCCTCACAGCGCGTCGAGCAGCTCATGGATGGTATCGAGGTCGTCCGGTTGAATCCGGTAAACCTGCGCCTGTCCCTGCGTCGCGACCTCAGGTCGTGGTCCCGCCACACTGATGCCCAACTCGCCAAGCAGTGCCGCCGACTTGACCGGTGAGATTTCCCCCAGAGTCACCATTGGCGCCACCAGGCTTCGCCGATACAACCGGGCGGCCAGCACGCCGGTGGCCGTATGCGGGTCGATGACGTATCCCGTGTCGCGATACAGCGAGGTGATTTCCGTCAACGTCTGCTCATCACTGACCGCGTAGGAGTCGATGATCATCCGCGCCTGCAGCCAGAACTCGTTGGCGATGACCATCTCGCCGCTGGACTCGAACACCTCCATCAGCGCACACACCGCCTGGTCGTCATGCCCGTAGAGCTCCCAAAGGAAGCGTTCCAGATTGGAAAAGATCGACAGGTCCATGGCAGGCGAAAGCGTCTTGTTGGCCCGTGACCTGCTGTAGTGGTTCTTCTGAAACAGCTGATGCAACGCGTCGTTCCGGTTGGTCGCAACAATCATCTGGGTGATCGGCAGACCCATTTTTTGCGCGATGTAGCCGGCATACACCTGGGCAAAACTCGCCGCCGGCACACTGAAACCGATCGGACGTTGGCCACCCCCCAGTTGCAACACCGCGTGGAAGTAAAACACCAGTTGCGCCAACACACTGACCCAGTTACTCGAGTTGAAACTGATCGCCTCGTGCTGCGTATTCGGCCATTGTCGGAGCAGCCGGGTGACGATGGTCTGGCACTCGTCGAAGCTGCCATTCACTGCAAACTGATGAACCCTTGGGTGCGCCGCTGCTTGCAGATGCTGGAGTTGGTCCAGCGGTACGCCCTTCTCTGGGTAAAACACCACCACGCAGGTGTCCTCGCAGTGCTTGAACGCCTCGATGGCCGCCAGCCCCGTATCGCCGTTGGTGGCACCGATCACCACCCCGCGACGCCCGCGCTTGCGCAGAAAATACGGCACCAGCCGCGCCTGCAACTGCGCGGCAAAATCCTTCGAGGAGCGAGTCGGCCCGTGGAACAGTTCCAGCACCCACTCGTTACGATCGACCTGATGCAAGGGCGCCAGGGAACGATGGCGGAATTGACTGCCCGCCTCTTTGAGCAGGCGCTTGAGGTCTGTCTCGGGGATCGCCTCCCCCACGAACGGACTGATCACCCTGTAGGCCAGTTCGTCATAGGGCAAGGTCGACCAGTTGGCGATGTCCTGCGCTTCAAACAGTGGCAGTTCAAGCGGTACGAACAGCCCACCGTCCTCGGCAATGCCAGACAATACGACCTGTTCGAAGTCGACCTGCACGGCCGAATTTCGGGTACTCACATAACGCATGGTTGGCTCCGGCCATTCATTTGAAACGATGTGCCTGCTCGACCAGCCAGGTGGAAAACATCACCGCGTCGGGGTGTTGCTCGGCCCCGGAACCGCGCACAAGGTAAAAAGACTCGCTGGCTTCGATACGCTGGGTAAAGGGTTCGACCAACCGTCCGTCCTGAAGCATCTCCTCCACCATCGAGGACCGCGCCAGGGCGATCCCCTGCCCTAACTCGGCCATGCGCAACGTGGAGATCAATGTGTCGAACTGCATGCCGGTCGAGGAGTCAACGCTGTCCGCACCGACCATGTTCAACCAGTAACCCCAACCCTCTTCGTAACCCAGAACATGCAACAGCGGATGGTGCGACACGTCCGCCGGGACCGTCAGCGGCGACTTCGCCATCAGGTCCGGCGAGCAGACCGGGAACAACGTGTCCCAGGTCAGGCGCTGCGACACCAGGCCGGGCCATTGACCGTGGCCCCAGCGAATCTCCATGTCATCCTCCCCGTCCAGTTCCTTGACCCAGATATTGCTGATGTAGCGGATATCGACATGCGGATGCGCCTGGCTAAACCCCGCCAGCTTGGGCGCCAGCCAATGCACGAAGAACGCCAGGCTGCCACGCACCTTGATCGGCCGACGTTTGTGCTGGCCAAAAATCTCGTTGGTTCCCACTGCCAGTCGCGTGATCGCATCCTGCACCACCGGCAGATAAGCCTGGCCTTCCTCGGTCAGCCCCAAGCCACGGGGCAAGCGCTTGAACAGTGCCACTCCAAGATGGCTTTCCAGTTGGCGGATCTGCTGGCTGACTGCCCCCTGGGTCAAAAACAGCTCTTCGGCAGCATGGGTGAAGTTCAAACAGCGGGCAGACACCTCGAATGCCCGCAGCCAGTTCAATGGGGGTAGCGTCTTTTGCTTCATGGCTTGAACCTCTAGGACGCCCCCTCCACCGAGCACGCTTGCCCATCCCGGTCGACGCTGACTAGAACGCGTCGGACGGTTGTGCCAAGGGGGCAACCGACAAGCGTCGCTCGCGGCTTTTGCGGGTAATGTAATACACGAAATAGCACCAGGCGATGAAGGGCAATCCGAAGTACAACGCCACTCGCTGCTCCGGATCGAACGCAATCCCGACGCACGCCAGACTGCAGCAGACCAGCGCTCCCAACGGCACCCACGGATAACCCCGGACACGGAATTTCAAGTCGCGGATGTCACCGCCGTTGGCCACATAGTGACGGCGGAAAGCAATCTGGCTCGCAGCGATGCTCATCCAGACCACCACGACCGCCAATCCGGAGATCGACACCAGCGCCAGATAGATGGTGTCGGCGGCAAACACGCTGCTGAGCAACGAGGCAGCCCCACCCGCCATGCTGATGATAATCGCGTTGAGCGGCGTGCCCATGCGCGTCAGTGCCGAGAATCGCTTGGGCAGATGACCCTGGTCACTCAGCGTCCAGATCATCCGTGACGCGGCATACAAACCGGAGTTGGCGGCCGACAGCAAGGCACTGATGATCACGAAGTTCATGATGTCTGCCGAATAGGGAATCCCGATGTAGGTGAACACCGTCACGAATGGACTCTCTACCAGACCGGCCTGCTCACGGGGTAACAGCGTCGCCAGGACGAAAATGGTCCCCACGAAAAAGATCGCCAGGCGCAGCACCGTCGTGCGAATGGCACGCGGCACGTTGCGCTGCGGGTCCTTGGTTTCCCCTGCGGCAATACCGATCAACTCAGTACCGGAGAACGCAAAAGACACCGCCAGTAACGTCATGGCTATCGGCATGACGCCGGTAGGAAAAAGTCCTTCGCGAGTGAAGTTGCTCAACCCGATACTGTGGCTCTGATCGATGTGCAGCAGACCAAGAATCGCGCCACCGCCAATCATCAAAAACACGATGACGGTCACCACTTTAACCAGAGACAACCAGAACTCGGTCTCAGCGAACAAGCGCACCGAAATCACATTGGTCACAAACACCAAGCCGGCAAATAGCGCACTCCAGATCCATACCGGTGTATCCGGGAACCAACGCGCCATCAAGATACCGGCGGCGGTGAATTCAGAACCGATGGCCACCGTCCAGGTCAGCCAATACAGCCAAGCCACGGTATAGCCGGTACCAGGCCCCAGAAAGCGGGTGGCATATGTACTGAATGAACCGGTTTCCGGCATCTGTACCGCCAGTTCGCCCAGGCACATCATCACCATGTAAACCATGAGCGCGCCGATGATGTAAGCGATCACCGCCCCCAAGGGACCGGCCTGGTTGACCGTGTACCCGGACGTGAGAAACAGTCCGGTACCGATGACGCCGCCTAATGCCAACATGACAATATGCCGTGTCTGCATTTCCTGTTTAAAACCGGAACGCGAATGAAGTTGTTCTTCTTTTATGGACATGATTGTTCTCATGAAAGTTATTAGGGCGCGAATTAACGTCTGCGATGACTGACTGGGCAGAGAAAAAACAGATCGCCACTAAGTTTTATTATTATTCCACTTCATGAACGCCCCACTCACATCCTTGCAGTGAGGTTTAACGCTAACGCTTCAGTTTGCAACTTCGGTGCAACTTTCATCGATTGAAAGCTGCGTGTTTGATTGCACGGATTCATTGCCCGCGCCCCTGACAAATGCGAACGCCTGTTTCAGGTCGTCGAGCAGATCGTCGGTGTCTTCGATGCCGACAGAGATCCGCACCAGCCCCTCTGAAATACCCAGGGCCAGGCGTTCCTCCAGCGTGTTCTCGACATGGCTGGTGGTGCGGGCCGGACCGTAGATGGTTTCCACCGCTCCGAGATTGCCCGCGCAGTGGGCGAATCGCAGGCGTGGCAAGAGCACCTTGACCGTGTCCATGCCGCCCGCCACGACAAAGCTGACGATGGCACCGAAGCCGGACATTTGCGCGCACGCCACCGCATGATTCGGATGGCCGGGCAAACCGGGATAATTGACCGACTCCACCAAAGGTTCGACGCAGAGGTACTCGGCCAGTGCACGGGCACTGCGTTGCTGCTGACGCATGCGCAGCACCAGGGTTTTCATGCCGCGAATGATCATGTAGGCGGAGAACGGGTCGAGCGTCGCTCCGTTGATTTCCCGGTAATGACGCACCTTGGCCATCAGTGATTCACTACCGCACACCAGGCCGCCAAGCACGTCGCCGTGGCCGCTGAGAAACTTGGTGGCACTGTGAATGACCACGTCCACACCCAGCGCCAGCGGGTTCTGATTCAATGGCGTGGCGAAGGTGTTATCCGCCACCACAATGGCACCGACACGCTTGGCCGCAGCCACCAGACGCTCGATATCGAGTATTTTCAGCGTCGGGTTGGTTGGTGTTTCCAGATACACCAATTGGCAACCTTTGGCGATTTCGCGTTCGATTTCTTCGTGATCGAACGTCTCGCACAACGTCACGTTCACACCGGTGCGCGGCAGGAACTCTTCGAAAATCTTGTTGGTGCCGCCATAGCTGTCCCTGGTCGAGACCACCCGATCGCCATGGGCCAGGAAGGTGTAGAGCACGCTGCTGATCGCTGCCATCCCGCTGCTGAAAGCCACGGCTGACTCGGCCAGTTCCAACTCGCAAATCTTTGCCTCGAGGGTCTCGACTGTCGGGTTGCTCATGCGGCTGTAAATAAAGCCGGGCGCCTTGCCCAACGCAACGTCGTACCAGACATCGATGTCGTCATAACCATAGGCGGCACTGACCACGATGGGCGTTTGAGTGGCGTTGTAGGGATGCCTGACCTGCTCCCCGCCCCACACGGCACGGGTTCCCGCACCGGCATTAACAAACCCTGCGTTGTCTGGTTTTTTATTCATAAAGACTACTCGCACTGAGGGTGGCGAATGTTGAGTCACTCACCGGATCTGGCGGCCAATATAGTGAAAAGCAGCGCCGCCGAGAAACGATGTTATCGGTGCCAAAGGGCCGCTTTTTTTAATGGCTGTGATTGCGTGGAGCCAGGTCGATTGCAACCTTTCACCACAAGGCGGAGCACGGCAGCTGGAGCGAAACGATCTCGTTCACCGCCTGCTTGAGTTGAGCGCCATCGAAATTCGATACACCGATGACGTGAGTTTTTCCTTGATCGCGCGCGACTGCCAAAACCCGGCATCAACTGCGGGTGCAAAGTTTTCCCAGGTTGATATCCGGCACGGAGGCGGCGCGATCAGGATAGAGTGCAGTGCCGACGAAACAATCCTGACCAGATATCAATGCAACTGATGCCGAAAAGGTAAGTCCGGCCCGTTTTTACCGCAGGTCAGGGCCGCGGCGCTGACGGCAAAGTCGAGCATTGCGTCGATCTGTTCACGGCTCAAGCAGTGCAAGCCCTCCACCGAATCCAGTTGCTGCTCAGTCAGCCAAGCAATCAATGCCGCCTGGAAGGTGTCGCCGGCGCCTACGGTATCGACCATCGCCACGGCACGGGCAGGCACCGACCAAGTGCCATGACGGCGGCTGAAAACTGTCGCGCCCTGACCGCCACGGGTGAGGAATACCAGTTGGCAGCGGTGCTCCAGCCAGCTCTCGATCACGCTCTGCGGATCACGCTCGGGGTAGAGTAGGTTCAGGTCTTCGTCACTGACCTTGACCAGATCGGCATGTTCGACCAGAGCGCCGATACGTTCGCGCCACAATTCGATATTCGGCTCTGGGTTGAGTCGCACGTTGGGGTCGAGGCTGATCAGGCGTTTGCCACTTTCCCGGCAGACCAGAGCCAACAGGGTATCGGCAATCGGCTGCACCACCAACGAGAACGAGCCGATATGCAACCCTCGCACCTCAGCGCCCAACTCAGGCAAATGCCCCGGCAACAGCTGACGATCAGCGCAGCCTTCGCCGCGAAAGCTGTAATGCGGCGAGCCATCGGCACCAACGGCGACCATGGCAAGGGTGGTCGGTGCGTCGAAGTCCTGAAGGTAATCCAAACGCACGCCTTCGTCCTGCAATACTTGCTGTAAACGCCGGCCCAGATAGTCGGTGGACAACCCGGCAAACAGCGCCACGTCGATACCCAGGCGCCGCAGCCCGACGGCGACGTTGAATGGTGAACCGCCGGTAATGGCCTTGTAGTTTATTTTTGAAGCTTGAGCTCCGGGGTCGTTTTCACTAAAAAAATCGAACAGCGCTTCGCCACATACCAGATACATAGTCGTTTGCTCTTTAATGGTTCGCTACGTTGTCGATAGCGTTAATAGGCCTGTTGATAGGCAGCCACGCCGGCTGCGACACTCTCGCTCAAGGAGAAGAAGCAGGTTCTTCATCTGTGATCGTGAAGTCAGCTCTACTGCTGGCCGAAATCACAAATTCGGCATTCGGAAGGTCGTTGCAATGAACTTTTTCATAGGCAGTAGACTCATCGAACCCGAATGATCGCCATCGATCAAGCAGTCGCGTCTCCAGGGTTTTACGGTCAACCTGCAGCATAATGGTGGTGTCAAAACAGTCCCTTAAGGACGACCATGGGGCAAGATTCAATAGAAGGTAGTTTCCTTCTACGATGAGATATTTCACGTCAGAGGAAACCAATCGACCTGCGGCACGGGATATCTCCAGGTTACGATCGAATACTGGAACGGCAACCGTTGGTTCGTTGTTCGCACGAAGCCGCAGCAGCAGACTCCTGAAGCCACCCACATCGAATGTATCGGGGGAGCCCTTACGGTCTAAAAGGTTCAAGGATCCAAGAACCGCGTCATCGTAATGAAAGCCATCCCCGGGAATGACCGCTGCACTCCCCGGCTTGATACTATTAAGGGCCTCTACCAAGGCCTCCGAGACGGTGGACTTACCGGCACCAGGTGGCCCCGCTAGCGCAACGACAATTCGATTACCAGACAGGGCCTTGACGTAGTCAAGTAGCTCTATGCTTACTATTGTGTTTGCGTTGGAAAACATGCCAGGTTTCTCGTCAGCAGGCGTCGCTCAAGCTCCCATACCGAGATGCATGGAGCTTGAACAACACTTATGAATTCATAATGACAACAGGATCAACAGAGTCCTTAGCGAGCAAACCTCTAAGAGGCCCATAACTGAAGCACATCCATGGGCCTGATACTTAACCAGAGCCACCGGAAGATCATTAAATTCAGGTTGTTCGGCTACTGCGAGCACCTCGCAGCAGCCATTACCCGCATTCCAGATGTGGCTGGATACGCCTATGCCACCTGACTAAACCGCATATTAGTCATTGGTCAGCTTGCCAACCTTTGTACTCCATAACATTAGCTCGGGTTACGAGTGAGGGTTGAAGCAGTACCGTTGTGCTCTCCAGGGATTTTCCATTCAGCAGGTCGTTACCCATCGTTACGGCCTGTTGTGCTTGGCCCCAAGGGGACTGAGAGGCAGAAGCCTGGATCTGTGTATCGCTTTTGAGTGCGGTCTCTATATCGGGAGCCCCATCCACCGATGCGATAATGATGCCTTTACGCTTGAGTTGTTTTGCTGCCAGGTCTGCACCTATGGCTTGGGGATCATTGATAGCGAACACCGCGTCGATTTTTGCAAAGCGAGTCAGGTCGCCTTGCATCACGCTGTAGCCACCTTCGCGAGAGCCTTTGGCATCCTGATTATCGGACAGTACCTTGATATCGGGTGCCTGTGCGAAAACACTCTTGCACCCATTGACGCGATCCAGGACTGCTGAAGTCTGCGTACCATTCTGGATAATAACGTTACCCTTGCCACCCAGCTGCTCGGCAATGTACTGACAGACCATCTTGCCGGCTTCAACGTTATCTGTCTGTACCGTGGCGTTGGCACCCTGCACCATGACATCAACCCCCACAACTACTATGCCGGCCTTTCTGGCTTTGGCAATCGCAGGTGCAATCGCTACAGGGTCGACGGCATTGACAAGAATCAGGTTTACGCCCGACGAAATGAAGTTATCGATCTGGGTGAACTGCTTGTTTAAATCGTAGTCGGCCGAGACTGAGGTGAATTTTGCGGCGGGGTTGATCTGCAATGCCTGCGCTTTGGCGCCATTTACCATCGCTACGAAATACGGATTTCCCAGCGAGCCAACGGTTATCCCGACGGATTTCAATTCTTGCGCCTGAGCGGTATTAAATGCCAGGAGTGCACAAGCAGCGGCCAATATTGTTTTTTTCATGAGCACAGTCTCTTATTGTTGGAGTATTAGAGGAGTTTTATAGCGTTCAGGTTCGTGCGCCGGTCTGCCGAAAACGATCGAGTGCTACCGCCCCGATGATGACGACACCCTTGATGATGTATTGCCAGATATCCGAAACGCCCAGCAATATCAGACCGTTGGAAAGTGTCGCGATGATCAGGGCGCCAATCAGCGTACCGACGATGGTGCCGACGCCGCCGGTGAAACGTGTGCCACCCAGGATGACGGCGGCGATAGCGTCGAGTTCATAGGACTGGCCCATTTGCAGACCGTTGGCCGCCATCAAACGAGCGGAAGTCATGATGGCCCCCACACCTGCCAGCAAACCGGATATGGCGTAAACGAAGAGCAGGACTTTCCAGACCTTGATTCCCGATAACCGCGCGGCCTCAGGATTGCCACCCACTGCGTAAATCTGTACGCCTAAAACCGTCCGACGAAGAATGAGCCACGAAAGAGTCACCACTACCAGCGCGATGACAACCAGCCATGGCACCCCGAACAACGTATCGTTTCCAATGAAGGCAAATGACAAGTCGGGGTTGAACACCGTTTTGTCTTCGCCGATGAGGCGTGCGATCCCACGCATCGCCGTCAATCCGCCCAGTGTGACTATAAACGCAGGCAGCTTGCCAAAAGCGACCAATACGCCATTGACGAGCCCGAGCAACAGGCCGATTCCAAGCCCCGCAGGGATGGCCAGAGAGGACAATCCGGGAACTTGCGATATCAACAGCGCCACTACCGCGGAAACAGCCAGGATCGAACCCACTGAAAGGTCGATGCCCCCGGTCAAAATCACGAAAGTCAGGCCGGATGCCAATACCACATTGATAGAGGCTTGTTGGCTGATGATCGAGAAGTTCTGCGCCGAGAAGAAGTTGTCGCTCATCAGGCTGAAGCCCACACACAGGAGCAACAATACGGGAAGCATGCCCGCTACCCTCATCAGTTGACGCATTTTCTCCTGTGCGCCAGGTCCGGCAATGCTCCGCGCATTGGGTGTGATGAAGTCACTTGCTGCTTTGCGTTGCAGTGGGGAAGTCATTGAACTAAGTCTCCGTTGGCTAGAGTCAAGCTGTCGCTGCCTGTGGCAAACGCGATAATGGTTTCGGGTGTGATATCAACACCGCTGCGGCCACCGAGTTCGGCGACAAGTTTCCCTTCACACATGACCAATACACGGTCAGCGATTCCAACAATCTCTGGCAGTTCACTTGAAATCATCACGACACAAACGCCGGAGGCGGCCAATGCATTGATTATTTTATATATTTCTGTTTTGGCTCCAATATCGACACCCGAGGTGGGTTCGTCCAAGAACAGCACTTTGGGCTTCATCTCAAGCAGACGAGCCAGCAAAACCTTTTGTTGGTTGCCTCCAGACAGCGCGCCGACAATGATGTCTGGAGATGCTTTTATATTGAGTGCCTGAATGGCTTGTTCGGTACGTCCGGTTCCAGCCGTCCGGTCCACAAAACCCGTCAATGAAGCATCATTTCCCAATACACAAACATTGATATTGTCGTGGACACTCATATCGAGAAAGAGGCCCAAGGCTTTACGGTCTTCTGTCAGATAGGCGATACCTGCATTGCCTGCATCGCGAGGGGAGCGTATGGCTACAACTTCGCCGTCCAGTTCAATGTGTCCACCCGAGTATGCATCGACACCTGCAATTAATCGGGCAAGTTCTGTTCTCCCTGAGCCCACCAGCCCTGCAATCCCGAGAATTTCGCCGGCATACAGGTCGAAACTGCAATCTCGAATTTTTAAACCATCAGTAAGGTGGCGGACACGTAGTACCGGTTGCTCGTAAGAACACGTAGCACGCTCATGGGCATAGAAACCGGAAACATCGCGACCCACCATCATCCGGACCAGGGTTTCAGCCGATAGCGTGCCACGGTCCAGCGAACCCACGTAACGGCCGTCCCGGAGCACCGAAACGAAATCGGACAGAGCGTATATTTCAGCCATTCGATGGCTGATATAGATGATTGCGACACCGTCATCACGTAACTGGCGAATCAACGCAAATAGACTTTCAGTCTCTTTTGAAGACAGCGGCGTTGTAGGCTCATCCATCACCAGGATTCGCGTATCGGCATGAATGGCGCGGGCGATTTCAACAAGTTGTTGGTCGGCGATCGACAATGTACCGACCAGCGCGTGTGGATCAAATGTGACGCCAAGTCGCTTTAGTACAACCTGCGCGCCTTCGGTCATTGCCTTGTGGTTTACAACCCCACATCGACGAATTTCTCTACCCAGGTAGATGTTCTCGACCACGCTCATATTCGCGCACAAGCTGAGCTCTTGATAGATAACTGAAATGCCATGGCACTTCGCATCGTTCAGGCCATAGTTTCGAATATCACATCCATCGATTCGGATAGTGCCACTGTCGGCTATATAGGCTCCCGACAGGATTTTCATCAGAGTGGATTTTCCGGCGCCGTTTTCGCCCATTAGCGCGTGGATTTGTCCGGGAAAAATACTAAGGTCGATGTCATGCAACACGCGTACGCCATTGAATGACTTGGAGATGGAACGCATTTCCAATAGAGCAGGAGGAGGACTTTCAGATCCAGTACTGAGCATAGCGGTTGACTCCTTATCTGCCGATTTGAGAAGCAGTGAAACCTCTCATCGGTGTTCTTGTTCGACAAACATAGTGCAAAGGAAATCGCTTGCGCAAGCGCTTTCCTTTGCTCTGGAGGGAAATTGAAAGACTTAGGAAAGCGCTTGCGCAAGCGCTTTCGTCTCGGCTATGCTTTTTTCGACAGCGTCCCTGCGTCCCGTTAACGGTCCGCTACGTGGTCGTAAAAATAATAAAAAAGGAGTGCCCGGCTATGCTGCATAGCGGATTCCATCGTCTCGCCTCACCCGCTATCGGTGCGCAGCGCACCTCGCTGGGTCTTCCTCGATATTGCGCGCCTGTCCTTGCACCGATTCCTGGAGCTTGCGACACATTTTCTCGTCGTGAGCTTTACAATGGCTTACTGCCGGGCATGGTCCCGGCGCTATCCATGAATTCACGTGAGAAAGGAGTGGTACACAGTGGGCGCAAAGATGAGTGATGTCGCGCGGGCCGCAAACGTATCAATGTCTACGGTATCCCATGTACTCAACGGTACTCGCAAAGTACATCCGGACACCGTTCGTAGCGTGAATCAGGCTGTAGAGTCCGTGGGCTATATTCGAAACTCGCTCGCTCGGTCTCTGGCACGCTCCTCTTCAGGTGCTATAGGGGTAGCGATTGCTACTCTGTCGAACTATTACTTCAGTGAAACAGTACGTGCCATCGAAGCGGCCTGTGCGAAAAGCGGCTTGATGATGATTCTGGTCAATACGCAAAAAGATCCTGAACAAGAGCTTAAAGCGATCAAAGCGCTGCATGAAAGACGGGTTGACGGCATTGTACTGGCCTCGGAATATGATCCAGAAAATAGAGTATTTAATTACTTAAAGGCCAACAAAATACCCACGGTTCTCATCGACCGACTTCTGTCGACGTCTTTCGATCAGGTGGGGGTAGAGAATAAGCAATCCTCTCAAGAGTTGATTGCACACCTGATTAAACTTGGACATCGGCGTATCGGGATGGTCTCCGGACGATTGACCCAGTCTTCTTCTCTTGAACGAATTGACGGTTACCGTGCGGCCTTGGCTGACGCAGGCATTGCCTACGATGAGCAATTGGTTTGCTGTGGTGAATCGGCGATTGCGCCGGCCATGGAAGCGACTCGCCGTTTATTGGCGCTGGAGCAGCCGCCGACCGCCATCATGACTGCCAACAACCTGATGACCATTGGTGCTATGCAGGCCCTGCGTGCAACAGGGCTTGAAGTGCCGAAGGACATCGCGCTGGTCGGCTTTGACGATTTCGATTGGGCGGATGCTTTTAGCCCCCGACTGACCGTTATGGCGCAACCTCTCGAGGAACTTGGAGCACAGGCTGTGAAGCTTCTATTGAAGCGTATCAAGCAACCGGAAGGACGACGCCAGACGCTGCGATTGAAACCCTCTTTAATTCAGCGAGACTCTTGCGGCTTTCCCAAATAATAGTACTCAGGCATTTATCCTGATGATCTGGCGGTTGCGGACGTGAATTATTGCAATTGTTTTTCCAAGTCCAGCCGCCTGAGTAACTTTTAAACTGAACGATCAGTAGCTCGTTTTTATTTGTCGTGCATGTTTGCATGAGCGCGCCGATCTGGTGGGCGCAGTCCGATAAAGGGTAGTCACTAAAACTGTAGCGCGTATCGCTGCCGGGCACTTGTGCGTTCGCGAAAGCAAAAAACCTCCACATTAGAATCGTTGGTTCAGACGGCGCAGGCCGTATTGGCAAAGAGGGACTGGGCATGAATAACTACAACAAAACGAGTGATGTGACGGCGTTGCCGGCATGGCGCAAGTTGCTCGAACACCGTGAGAGCATGGACAACTTCAGTATGCGCGATGCCTTTCAAGATGACAGTAAACGCTTTCAAGACTTCTCCCTGGCGGGCTGCGGGCTGTTTCTGGATTACTCCAAAAACCTGATCACTCACAAGACGCGCTCACTGCTTGTAAACCTTGCTCGCGAGGCTGGCGTGGAACAGGCCGCGCATGCCATGTTCAGTGGAGAAAAAATCAACTGTTCCGAGGGGCGTCCTGTGCTGCATACCGCGCTGCGACGACCAGTGGGTGAACCCTTGATGGTCGATGGCCGCAACTTGATGCGCGATGTGCATGGTGCCCTGGCGCAGATGACTGACGTTGTGAGTCGTATCCATAGTCATCTTTGGCGTGGTTACAACGATAAGGTCATCACTGATGTCGTAAACATTGGTATTGGTGGCTCATTTCTGGGCCCTGAGCTTGTCTCTGAAGCACTCGCGCCCTTCGCTCGGCATGGGGTGCGGTGCCATTACCTGGCTAACATCGACGGCAATGAATTCCGCGAGGTTACAGCCGATCTGAACGTAGAAACAACGCTGTTCATCATCTCCAGCAAAACCTTCGGTACCCTTGAAACGTTGAAGAACGCGCAAGCTTGTAGAAGCTGGTACCTGGCCAAGGGCGGGACGGAAGAGAAGCTATATCGCCACTTCATTGCGGTGACGAGTAATCGTCAAGCTGCGCTGGATTTCGGCATCCGTGAAGCAAACATTTTTCCTATGTGGGACTGGGTCGGTGGCCGTTACTCACTCTGGTCGGCAATCGGCCTGCCGATTGCTCTGGCCATTGGCATCGCTAACTTTAAGGAACTGCTGTCCGGCGCGTACGCTATGGATCAACATTTCCTGAATGAACCATTGGAACAGAACCTTCCCGTTCTTTTAGCGGTACTCGGCGTTTGGTATCACAACTTTTGGGGTGCGCAAAGCTATGCGTTCTTGCCCTACGACCATAATCTGCGCAACTTCGTGAAACACCTGCAGCAGATGGACATGGAGTCTAATGGCAAAAGTGTTCGTCATGACGGCACGCCAGTCTCCTACACCACTGGCCCGGTAATCTGGGGTGGCGTGGGATGTAACGGACAGCACGCTTACCACCAGTTGTTGCATCAAGGGACGCCTCTAATTCCAGCTGACTTTATTGTGCCTGTGGTCAGCCACAACCCAGTGGCTGATCATCAGGAATGGCTGTACGCCAATTGCTTGTCTCAAAGCCAAGCGCTGATGCGAGGCAAAAACCGCGCTGAAGCTGAGGCAGAGCTAAAAGCCAAAGGTCTTTCATCCAGTGAGATTGAACGACTGGCGCCGCATAAGGTGATCCCCGGCAACCGGCCAAGCAATACAGTTGCTCTTGAGATCATCAATCCACATAGCCTTGGGGCGCTGATCGCCCTTTATGAACACAAGGTCTTTGTCCAGGGTGTCATTTGGGGAGTCAATTCGTTTGATCAATGGGGCGTGGAGCTGGGCAAGGAGCTAGGCAACAGCGTCTACAACCTTCTGACTCGCTATGACGCGGAACCGGCAGATGATTCCTCGACGCAGGGCCTTATAGATTTCTTCCGAGGACGTCATCGTGGTTAAGGTAGTTTGGGCTTCCAAGTGCATGGCCTGAAAATACATTCCAAAAGCTAAAACTTAAGGAGGGCTAACTAACTCATTGATTAAGTAATCGCTTGCTTACCCTCGTCACTCCGCCTGGCACTGCATGGATTTTTCTCATGCTTTGGCTCAGGCGATACGGTGCGTTCTCTATTCGATTTAACTTATTTCCCGTTCGGGAACTTGTGTGTGGAGCTAGCGTGCTAGCTCGCATTATTGACCTTGTCCAATAAATATAAAAAACAAAAGGTGTCATGAATGAACGTTAAAACTCTCAGCGCAGTTCTGGGTGCGTCTCTTGCTGCCGGTTTTCTGCCCGTTAATGCGTATTCAACAGAGTTCAGCGGTTACTACAGAACCGGAGTAGGAGATTCGACTCAAGGAGGGACACAGTCGTGTTTTCAGCTACCGGGCGCGCAGTCCAAATATCGCCTTGGCAACGAATGTGAGCAGTATATGGAGCTGGATTTGCGCCAGGATCTGCTTTCACTGGACGACGGCTCAATGCTTAGCGTTGAAGGCATGGCACAGTTTAACAACGAGTATGGCCATAGCCCCAAATTTGACGGAGAGCACGGCTATACGCGGATGAGTCAGCTCTACGCAGAGTGGAGCAAGATGCCGGCATTGAATGGCGGTTCTTTCTGGGCGGGCCGTCGTTACTACAACCGAAACGACATCAATATTTCCGACTACTTCTACTGGAACCAAAGCTCAACGGGCTTTGGGTTCGACCAGGTCGCATTGGGAGATCTGAAATACAGCTACGTGCTCTCACGCAAGGACAACGTCTTCCAAAAGGATTTCGTTACCCGGCATGATGTGACCGTCAGCGGATTCAACACAAATCCCGGTGGCGAGGTTCAGCTGGGCGTCAGTTATCTGGACAAGCCGAGCCGTGAGGATGCTCATCAGGGCTGGTCGGTGGTTGCCCAGCACAAGCAGGTCGCGTTTCTGGGCGGGGTCAACAAGTTCGCTGTTCAATACGGCCGAGGGCCGGGCACCGCATTGGGCTATACCGGTGATACCACGCTGGATGAGAGCAACAAGAGCTGGCGGCTCGTGGAGTTTTTCGATTGGCAATTGACTCATGCTTTCAGTGGTCAAGTTGAACTGGTCTATCAAAAAGACACTCGCCCTGGAGGTGATGATCAGAACTGGTTATCCATTGGTGTTCGGCCAATTTATGCGTTCACGGATCAGTTCAAGCTGATCACCGAGGTTGGGCGCGACCAGGTTGAAGCCGCAGACGGTACCCGAAAACTGACTAAGTACACTATCGCGCCGACTTGGTCACCGAACGGCCCGGGATTCTGGGACAGGCCGGAATTTCGTCTGTATTACACCTACGCTACCTGGAACAAGGCTGCGCAACGCGCCGCCAGCTTGCAATCTCCGGGATCGGCTCTGTCTGATACCGGTGCGTTTGGTACAGACTTGCAAGGCTCCAACGTAGGGGTTCAGATCGAGTATTGGTGGAAATAAGCGCCCTTGTTGACGCCGATGCCGAATTGAACCACGTGCCGACGCAAGACCGACCCACCTCTAAATCAGCTCAATTCCAGCACAGGCAACGGTTTGTGAGGAATCAGACTGGGTTGGTGACATCTCGGCAACTGGGTGTATTCGGCATCGGCGCCAACACCAGGATCGACGCTACTTTATTAAAGGAACTCTCAACGAACCGGAGATGATTGCCTTTGGCCACTTAGTGACTGACTGGTTTTAAGCGTGAACACAATGTATTCGTGTGTCGATATCAGACACGGAGGTGGCGTGATCAGGTAATTGAATCATCGGACAAGCCGGGTAAGGTGGCGCATCTTTTTATCGAGATAACCACATCGCGATGATGGGTTTGATAAGAACTGCAGCGTTTGAAGGGTGCCTCCTTCAGGAAGCCCGGCAGGCAACAATGATGATGATGATGATCTGTTGCCCTATCAATTCGCTTAAATGTCGATCAGTAGAGAAAAAAAAAACAATGATTAGCCCGAACTCCAAGGATTCGAGTGGCCAATTGGCGCAGGGCTTCAAGCCTCGTCACGTCACCATGCTGTCAATCGCCGGTATCATCGGCGCCGGTTTGTTCGTTGGCTCAGGACATGCCATTGCAGCGGCTGGCCCAGCGGTCCTCCTGGCCTATCTGTTCTCAGGCTTGCTCGTCGTTCTGGTCATGCGCATGCTCGGTGAAATGGCGGTGGCCAACCCGGACACCGGTTCGTTCTCCACCTATGCCGATCAGGCCATCGGACGTTGGGCGGGCTTTACCATCGGTTGGCTGTACTGGTGGTTCTGGGTGCTGGTGATCCCTATCGAAGCACTGGCCGCCGGCCATGTGTTGAACCAGTGGTTTCCCCAGATCGATGCCTGGCTGTTCGCCCTGGTGTCGATCATTGCGTTGGTGATCACCAATCTGTTCAGTGTCTCCAAGTACGGTGAATTCGAATTCTGGTTCGCCATGGCCAAGGTGGTGGCGATCATCGGTTTCATCGGCGTGGGTTTTGCCGTGCTGATGGGCTGGGTGCCCGATCGGGAAGTCAGCGGATTGAGCGGACTGATGGCCGAACACGGCGGGTTCGCCCCCAACGGCCTGTCGGCGGTAGTCGGCGCCTTCATCACCATCATGTTCAGCTTCATCGGCACCGAGGCAGTCACCATCGCCGCCGCCGAATCCGACAACCCGTCGCAGAACATTGCCAAAGCCACGCGTTCGGTGATTTGGCGCATCGGCGTGTTCTACCTGTTGTCGATTTTCGTGGTCATCTCCGTGGTGCCCTGGAACGATCCGCTGTTGGCCTCGGTAGGTTCTTATCAGCGGGCCCTGGAAATCATGAACATTCCCCATGCCAAGTTCATGGTGGACGTCGTAGTACTGATCGCCGTGGCCAGTTGCATGAACTCCTCGATCTACATTGCCTCGCGCATGCTGTACTCGCTGGGCCGTCGTGGCGATGCGCCGAAGGCGCTGAAGGCGACCTCCTCCGAAGGCGTGCCGCGGGCAGCCGTCATCGCCAGCACCGTGCTGGGCGCAGCGATCACCGTGTGGAGCTACTTCATGCCCGCCGGGCTGTTTGACTTCCTGCTGGCCAGCTCCGGTGCGATTGCCTTGCTGGTGTACCTGGCCATTGCGGTGTCGCAGCTGCGCATGCGCCGGATGCTGCGTCGGCAGAATGTCGAACTGGCCTTTCGCATGTGGCTGTTCCCGTGGCTCACCTGGCTGGTGATCGCGTTCATTTGCGCAGCGTTGGCGGTCATGATGATCACCCCGGAACACCGTAGCGAAGTGAGCTCGACCATTGGGCTGGCGCTGGCGATTTCCTTTATCGGTCTGGTGACATCGCGTCAGCCTGCACGGGATGCAAGGGCGACGTCGGTGGGATAACCCCAGGGAGGTATTTGCGCCGAACCTGATACCCCCGCGCGCCATGGCTGGGGGTATTACAAGCGCCTGTGTCTCAGGCCGTAATCGCTCTTCGTGAGGACATGACCCCCGATGTCATCGAACTCCACCGTGTCCGACGGTACCCCTACAAAATCAGTTGGTTTTCTGCTGCTGGACAAATTCACGTTGATTTCCCTGGCGTCAGCCGTAGAGCCACTGCGCATGGCCAATCAGTTGTCGGGACAACAGCTGTATCGCTGGCATACGTTCAGCCCCGGTGGAGAGCCCGTCTGGGCCAGTGATGGCGTGCCGATCACCCCAGATGCTTCGTGGAGCAATCCATTGGTGGTGGACACTGTAATCGTGTGCGGCGGCGTTGGAATCCAGAGCGTGATTACCCGCGAGCACATTACCTGGCTGCAAGCCCTGGCGCGTCAATCCAGACGGCTGGGAGGCGTGTGCACGGGCAGTTGGGCACTGGCCAAGGCCGGGCTGCTCGACGGTTATGAGTGCAGTGTGCACTGGGAGTTTCTGGCCGCCATGCAGGAAGCTTTTCCACGAGTCAGCGTCAGTTCGAGTCTGTTCACCCTTGACCGAAACCGCTTCACTAGCTCCGGCGGAACGGCCCCTATGGACATGATGTTGCATCTGATCGGTCGCGATCATGGTCGTGAATTATCGGCTGCCATCTCTGAGATGTTTGTCTACGAGCGCATACGCAACCAACAGGACCATCAGCGCGTTCCGCTCAAGCACGTGCTGGGAACTCACCAGCCCAAGCTGCAGGAGATCGTTGCGTTGATGGAGGCCAACCTCGAGGAACCGCTCGACCTGGATAACCTTGCACAATACGTTGATTTGTCACGTCGACAGCTAGAGCGGCTATTTCAGAAATACCTGCACTGTACGCCGTCACGCTACTACATGAGGTTACGTCTTGTTCGAGCGCGACAACTGCTCAAGCAAACATCATTGTCGATCATTGAGTTGGCGTATGTATGCGGTTTCGTGTCCACACCCCACTTTTCCAAATGCTATCGCGAGTACTTTGGTGTTCCACCGAGCGACGAGCGTTCCGGCTCTGAAATGAGTCGCAAACCGGCAACGCTTGCAACTGCACAGCAGTCATCGACCAGACCGCTGACAGCGCTCGACCAGGCTCGAAACGAATCGACTTTTGCCAGTGTTCGAATGATTGATCGTTCCGATTTGGCGCAATCGTGCTGATCGGCTGTCCCTGCCACCCCCATT